>CAYUWF010000124.1:0-6117 GCA_964448245.1 uncultured Anaerolineaceae bacterium
GAGACCTCCACTCACACCGTCCCGGTGTTCTTCCGGGAGGGAGGCTGCGGGCCTGTGACGAAAGGCTGATCGCTAACGGCTAACTCCTCCCGCGCCTATGATCCCCGCCTCGACGATGGACCAACCCGCCATCCATACCCACGACCTGACCAAGGTCTACACCGTCTCCGAGCGCGAGTCGGGCATGACAGCGGCGCACGCAAGAAGTGCGCGCCGTCGACGGGATCTACTTCGACCTGGCGCCGGGCGAGGTCGTCGGGTACCTCGGCCCCAACGGCGCCGGCAAGACGACGACGCTCAAGATGCTCTCCGGCCTGCTCCACCCCACCGCCGGGACGCTCTCCGTCCCGGGCTACCTCCCGTGGAAACGGGAGAAGGCTTTTCTGCGCCAAATCACGCTCGTCATGGGGCAGCGCAATCAGCTCGTCTGGGACATCCCCGCCGCCGATTCGTTCGAGCTCAACCGCGCCATTTACCGCATTCCCGCCCACGATTTCAGGCGCACCGTCAACGAATTGACCGAACTGCTCGACCTCGGGCCGCTGGTCAAGAAACCGGTGCGCAACCTGTCGCTCGGCGAACGGATGAAGTGCGAGATCGCCGCCGCCCTGCTGCACCGCCCACAGGTCGTCGGCGAAATCGCCTGCGATGAAATCAGCCACAAGGCGCCATCGAGCGCAATGTGCGCGACTCCATCTCCCACGATGGCCAGCCATTGCAGGGGGGCGCGGGGGGCGGGCTTACGCCCTCCGCCGTCCCCCCTTTAGGGGGGACTACAGGGGGGTGAAGAAGCGGGGGTTGAAGAAGATTCAGGGGGCTCACCGGTTACACTTTCCTCCTCTTCCCTTCAGGAGATCCGCCATGCGCCGCTGCTTCACCTCGGGACCTTCGACGAGAGGTACAGGCCTGGCCCTGCTGCCGGCTCTCGCCCTACTCGCCGCCGCTTGCACCTCCACCACCCTGGTTCCGAGCCCAACACCGGAACCAGTCCCTTCTGCTTCCCCGACGACTGCTCCCAGCGATACGCCCACCCCCACCACCACCCCGACCTCTCCGCCGACGGCCGTGCCCTCTTCCACTCCCTCGCCCGAAGACCTGACGATCTCGGCAGCGACGCTCAGCCAGCTCCGCCTGCTGTGGACGCTCGACGAGCCCGGGAATCCCAACGCGCAGTCGGGTTGCCAGGACATGGCCTGTTGGAGCTTCTCGCGCATCGGCTCCTTCGCCCTCAGCCCTAACGATCAGACCTTGGCCGTCGGGGTGTGCACCGTCGACTCGACGGAGAACACGACTAACCCGCGCCACTACCGGTACAACTGCGACGGGCCGAGCGAGGTCCGCCTGTACGACTCGGCCACCGGTGAATTGAAGCAGACCCTGCCCGTTGGCGATTACCCGCTTTCGCTCGCCTTCCATCCGAATGGAACGGTCCTGGCCGCCGGCATGGCGCAGCGCAGCATCGAGGTCTGGGACCTGGCAAGCGCCAAGAAGGTCCAGACCCTGCTCCACTCCACTACCCGCACCGGCGTCATCCGGCTTGCGTTCTCTCCCGACGGGGCCCTGCTCGTCTCCTGGGGCGACTCGAGGCTTCAAGTGTGGGATTGGGCGAGCGGCCTGCCGCAGGGAACCATCGAGAACGTCTCCAGCTTCTCCATCGATCCGGCCGGAGGAAAGTTGGCGACGCTCTTCTGGAGCAGCGACCACTCCTACGCCGAAGCCCGCTTCCATCCCTTCGACGACCCCGGCCGCTTCCGGGCGTTCCCCGTCGACTGGCGCATATCTCCCTACGCGGTTGCCTATCTGCCCGATGAGTCGCGGCTGGTCGTCTTTGGGGGCGTCGTGATCGAGCTGCTCGATCCCACCAGCGGAGACGTCACCGGCGAAGCTGACATTCGCGACCTGTTCGCGCCGGGCCAGGAGGGAAGCCTCTACAGCACAGGCGAGTTCACACCCGACGGACGCCTCTTACTCGAGGCCTCGCTGAGGGACGGCGACAACTACCGCGCCGGGCTCGGCCTGTGGTCTCCGCTCGACGCCGGCTCCCATGCCGCCTGGCTGCCCGAGTTGCCACTAGGCCTCGGGACTCTGGTGATGGGACCGGCGGGTCGCTTCCTGATGACTTCTGACTCCGGCGGTCTCCTTGGCCTGTGGGGCATCGATCCGACGGCGCCAGCCGAGGACCCGACGTGTCTTGGCACGTGCTCTTCGTAGGAAGGGACCCCGCGGTTCGCCTTGGCGCCCGAGGCGTTTTCCGAGTCGCCCGCGCAACGTCCCGGAGCGGAGGGACAATCCCCCTGTATGCCCCTGGCGAACCTCTCTGGAGAGGCGCCGGGCGGGTCCGTCCGCCGCCTCTTGACAGCCCCGGCGCTCCAAGTGTAGAGTGGCACTGACTAATCACTTGTAGACTAGATTACTGGATGTCGGTCCGCTACGCCCTGCTGGGACTCCTGGCGCAACAGCCCCGCCACGGCTATGAGCTGCGGGCGGCCTTCGAGGCTGTCATCGGCGGCAAAGCCAACTGGGAAGTGCGCCCGGCACAGGTCTATGCCTCGCTCGACCGACTGGTGCAGGCCGGCCTGATCCGTCAGCGCTCGGTCGGGAAGGCCGGCGGCCCGGAGAAACGCGTCTACGGACTGACCGCCGGCGGCCGCCGGGAGCTTCAGTCCTGGCTGGAGGCGGAAACCGAGCGCCAGCCGGAGCACGACGAGTTCTTCCTGAAGCTAATGATTGCCCTGGCCACGGGCTACGCCCAGCCGCGGCGCATGATCCACACCCAGCGAACGGCCCTCTATCGCCGTTTGCACGCCGTCACCGGGCGCCGCCACGCGATCGATCCGAGAACGAGCCTGGCGCATGCCCTGCTGCTCGACCAGGCGGTGATGCACTTGGAAGCCGATCTGCATTGGCTGGACATGATCGAGGCCCGCCTCGACGAAGTCCAGCGCCAACCCCTGCCGCGCCCCGCTCCGCGCCGCCGGGGTCGACCGCCCGGGGTGGAAATCCCGTTGCAGATCGGAGACGACGGGTAAGAGGAAAGGACAACGAAATGCCTGCTGTTGTGACGGAGAAATTGACCAAGATCTACGGCACGGCCGACGCCTCGGTGACCGCCCTCGACCATGTCAGCCTGACGGTCCAGCCGGGCGAGTTCGTCGCCGTGATGGGTCCCAGCGGATGCGGCAAGTCGACCTTGCTGCATCTCATCGGCGGACTGGACCGGGCGACCGAAGGCCGTGTCCTGCTCGACGGCCACGACCTCTCCACCCTCGACGATGAAGCCATGTCGATGCTGCGCCGGCGCAGCATCGGGTTCGTCTTCCAGTTCTACAACCTGATCCCGGTGCTGAACGCGCAGGAGAACGCAGCCCTGCCCCTGCTTCTCGATGGGGTCCCCGCCGAGCGCGCCCGCCCCGCGGCCACGCAGTGGCTCGAGCGCCTCGACCTGGGCGGCCGGCAGCTGCACCGGCCGGACCAGCTGTCCGGCGGCCAGCAGCAGCGCGTGGCCATCGCCCGCGCCCTGGTGGCCGAACCGAGCCTTATCCTGGCCGACGAGCCGACCGGCAACCTCGACTCACTGGCGGCCGACCAGATCGCGGCCCTGCTCGGCCGGGTCTCGCGCGAATGGGGTCGGACGGTGCTGATGGTGACCCACGACCCGCGCATCGCCGCCCAAGCCGATCGCATCGTCTTCCTCAAAGACGGCCGCGTCGTCGACCAGACGATCCTCGAGCGCCGCGGGCAAGCCAACATCGAGATCGTCGCCGACGCCATGAAGCGCCTCAGCGCCTGATCGGCATCTACCCGAGAGGAGGATGCCATGACTCTGCAGTGGACGCTCGCCGCCCGATATCTGGGCGCCCGCAAGCTCCGGACCGCCCTGACCACGCTGGCGGTGGTCTTTGGGGTGCTGGTCACCTTCGGCACCAACGCCATCCTGCCGGCCATCACCGAAGCCTTTCGCGCCAACCTGCTGGCCGCCGCCGGTCAGGTCGATCTGACCATCACCCATCGGGCCAACAGCAGATTCCCGCTGGCCGTGCTGGAATCGGTCCGGTCGGTCGACGGCGTCGCCGCCGCCAGCGGATCGCTCAACCGCACCGTCAACCTCCCGGTGGATTTCTTCGACGGCGACCCGGCCCATCCGGACACGGTGACGGCCGTCGCCTTGGTGGGGATCGACCCGGTCCAGGCTCAAGGCTTGCGCGCCTATCCGATCTTAACCGGCCGTTTTCTTGAGGTTGACGACCCCGGCGCGGCCGTCATCAGCCGCTCACTGGCCGACTCGCTTGGCGTCGACCTGGGCGACCGCTTTTCCTTGCCCACGACGCAGGGCGAAGTGGCGCTGACGATCGCCGGCATCTCACCCTCGCGCACGTTGCCCGGCAACGAGGAAGTCCTGGTTACCCTGGCGGAAGCGCAAACCCTGCTGGGCCAGCCGGGTGAGATCAACGCCGTCGCCGTGAACTTCGGCACGCTGGACGAGGTCCGTCGGGCCGAGATCGAAAGCCAGGTGGAACAAGTCGTCGGACCGAGCTTTCACCTCGGGGCGCTCTCCGCCGGCAGCGAGCTGCTGACCAACCTGCGCGTCGGCCAGGCGGCCATCAGCTTCCTGGGTGTGCTGGCGCTCTTCATGGGCGGCTTCATCATCTTCAACACCTTCCGGACTATCGTCACCGAGCGGCGTCGGGATCTGGCGATGCTGCGCGCCGTCGGCGCCAACCGGCGCATGATCACCGGATTGATCGTGACGGAGAGCCTCGTCCAGGGCATCATCGGCACCCTCCTCGGCCTGATCCTGGGCTTCGGGCTGGCGGCACTGGCGCTCAGCACGTTAGGCGGGGTCTTCGAGCAGTTCATGCACGTGCGGGTCGGGGGCCCGGTGGTCTCGCCCGCCTTGGTGTTAGGTTCGATCCTGCTCGGCGTTGGCCTGACGGTGATTTCCGGTCTGGTCCCGGCGCTGAGGGCCGGGCGCGTTCCTCCGCTCGAGGCCCTGCGCCCATCGGTGGCGGAAGTTGTCACGGCGCGCGCCGCCGGGGCGGCCTTCCTGGCCGGGGCGGTCATGATCGGAATCGCGTTGGCCGCCCTGCTTACTCACAACATCGGGCTGCTGGCGCTGGGCGGCCTGCTGTTTCTGATCGGCCTGGTTCTGGTCGGGCCGGTGCTGGTGCGGCCCATCGCTGGCGCCTTCGCCGGCCTGTTCGCGCGCCTTGGCCCGCGGCAGGGCGTCGTTCGCCTGGCGGAAGGGAATATCACCCGCCAGCCGACGCGGGCGGCGGTGACCGCCAGCGCCACCATGCTCGGCCTGGCGGTGCTGATCATGGCCACCAGCCTGATCAGCAGCATCTCCGGAGGCTTTCTGGATGCCCTCGAGCGCAGTCTGGGCAGCGACTACCTCTTCATCCCCCCGGCCATCGCCGTCTGGGGAAGCAACGTCGGCGCCGGCCCGCAGCTGGCCGACGAACTGCGCGCCCTGCCCTCCGTCGAGGCCGTCAGCACCCTGCGCGTCGCCACCTCCAGCAGCGGCGACGTGCCGTTCACCGTCATGGGCATCGACCCGCTGGCGTATCCCAAGGTCAGCGGGTTGGTCTTCCAGAAGGGAGATCCGCAGACGGCCTATGACGAGCTGGGCCAGGGCCGCAACTTGATCGTCAATGGTCCCTTCGGCGCGTTTACCGGGCTGAAGGTGGGTGACGAGGTCGACCTGTTGACCGCCGACGGTGAACGGACATACCGGATCGTGGCCCAGGCCACCGACTACTTGAACGCCAAGATCGCCACGGCCTATCTGTCGCACGCATCGCTGCAAACTGACTTCCACGTCACCGAAGACGTCATGCTTCAGCTCAACCTGCAGGACGGCGCCGATCGTGCGCAGGCCGACAGGCAGATCAAGTCCTTGGCGGCGGCCTATCCCCAGTTCCGCGTGATCAACGGCCAGCAGTATTACGACGAGAACAAGCAGATTTTCGACGCCGCCTTCCTGGGAATGTACGTCGTCTTGATCTTCCTGGCGGTGCCGTCGCTGGTGGCGATGGTCAACACCCTGGCGATCGGTGTCATCGAGCGCACCCGCGAGATCGGGATGGTGCGCGCCGTGGGCGCCACCGCCCGCCAGGT
>CAYUWF010000125.1:0-6100 GCA_964448245.1 uncultured Anaerolineaceae bacterium
TCCGCCCCGCGCGGAGCCGCCCGTAGCGAAGCGGAGGGCCTCTCCGCCACGGTTCCGCTCGTGCTCGGGCCCTGTCGGCGGAGAGGGAGTCGGTGTGAGGTGGGAACAGGCTTTTTCAGCAGCCTGCTAGGCGCCGCCTTCGCCGTAGGCCGAGGGATCCGTCGGGGTCTTGCCAGAGGGGTCGACGACAGAGACGTACGTCCCCTCCTCGGCGAAGTTGAAGAGCCACTGGGCGTCGGTCATCGGCAGGTTGACGCAGCCGCGCGAGGTCGTCGTGCCGAACTTGGCGTGCCAGTAGGTGCCGTGCAGGGCCCGGGCCTTGTCGAAGTACAGGACCCACGGGACGCTCTCTAGGTAATAGAAGCCGTCCTCGCCGGGAATGCCGCCGGTCATCAAGTCGCGTTCGAGCTTGGCCCACACCTGGAAAACGCCGGGCTTCGTCCAGAATCCGTTGCGCCCGGTCGAGACCATCGTGGCATAGACCAGTTGGCCCTGGTCGTAGGCGGCGACGGTTTGCTCGTAGAGGTTCACCGAAATCCACTTCTCGGCGTCGACCCCCGCCGGCGGCGCCGGGTCGGGGACGACGCGGGCCACGTTGCGCTGCTCGATCCACTCGTTGCGCCCGATCTGATACCAGTCCCAATCCCCGACATGCTGCTCGTCGAAGATCTGCACCACGTTGAACTTGCTCAGCCAGTGGTCGCTGAAATCTCCGCCGGGCGCGCTGGAGGTGAAGGTGCCCGAGATCACCCAGCCGAAGGGCCGCTCGGGGGTCCGGCTGAAGGCCTGGCCGTGGTAGTTGGGCGGCTTGAAGTCGCTGGCGTCGCCCGAACGGACGTAGCCGCGATTGGTGACGTAGACCGTCCTGCCGTCGCTCTGGACGGAGTCGGCGTAGTAAAGGTAGACGAAGCCCTTCGAGATCTCGTCGACATCGCCGTCGCCGTTGAAAGCGTCCTCGGCGCTGGGGTACAGGCGCACCGGCTTATTGCCCGCCCGCAGATACGTCATCGGCACGTAATACATGCTCGGGTCGAGCGGCGTCGTCGGGAGCGGCATCGCCGGATACAGGCCGCGCTCCGCCAGGTCGACCACGGCCGCGCCCGGGCCAATTTCCTGGCACAGCTCCGGATGCCTGAGCTGGACCCGCGGCGGGCACAGGTAATCGGAGGTGGTCACCGGGCTGTTCGCCGCCAGCAGCGGCAGCATCAGGAAGAAAGTCGCGTCCCATCGCATCGCAACGAAGTCCAGCTCCGGCGATTCTACCAGCGAGGCCGCCGGATACGCATGAGACCCCGATGAGACAGCGCTCAACGTCGCTCCCTGGCCTCGGCCGCCGCCCGGTCCACGAAGGCCTCCAGCGGCATCGCCCCCAGGTCCTCGCCTGAGCGCAGCCGCACCGCCACCGCTCCATCGGCCGCTTCGCGGTCGCCGATGACGAGCATGTACGGGATCTTGCGCAACTGGGCGTTGCGGATCTTGGCGTTCATCCTCTCCGGACCATCGTCGACCTGCGTTCGCAGCCCGGCCTGCGCCAGGCGCGCCGCCGCCCGCTGCGCCGACTCGACGTGGCGATCGGCGATCGGGATCAGCGCCGCCTGTACCGGCGCCAGCCACAACGGGAAGGCGCCGGCGTAGTGCTCGATGAGGAAGCCGATCATGCGCTCGTGCGTGCCCAGCGGCGCCCGGTGGATGACGAGCGGAGTCTCGGCCTGGCCCTGACGGTTGACGAAACGCAGCTCGAAGCGCGCCGGCTGGGCGAAGTCGACCTGGTTCGTCGCCAGGCTGAACTCGCGGCCGGTGGCGCTCCAGATCTGAACGTCGATCTTCGGTCCGTAGAAAGCCGCTTCGTCGGCGACTTCGACGAACGGAACGTCGCCGTGGATCATGGCCTGCCGCACCATGTCTTCCGTCTTGAGCCACAACCGCTGGTTGTCGACGTACTTCTTTCCCAGCCCGCCAGGGTGGTGGGTACTCAGCCGCATGACGTACTTGTCGATCCCGAAGATGCGGAAGTACTCCAGGTAGAGCCGCACCACCGCCAGGAACTCGCTTTCGAACTGCTCCTCCGAACAGTAGATGTGGGCGTCGTTCATCTGCATCGAGCGCACGCGCAGCAGGCCGAAGAGCTCGCCGCTCTTCTCGTATCGGTAGCACGTGCCGTATTCGGCCAGGCGCAGCGGCAGCTCGCGGTAGGAGCGCGGCTTGCTGGCGAAGATCTTGTGGTGCATCGGGCAGTTCATCGGCTTGACGTAGTAGCGCGTGCCTTCCATCTCCATCGCCGGGTACATGCTGGCGGCGTAGTACGGCAAATGCCCGCTGTGCAGAAAGAGGTCTTCCTTGGCGAGGTGCGGCGTGCGCACACGGACGTAGCCCGCCCGCGCCTCGGTCTCCTTCGCCAGGCGCTCCAGCTCCTCCGCCATGACCGCCCCGTTGGGCAGCCACAGCGGCAGCCCGGGGCCGACCTCGTCGTCGAAGGTGAAGATCTCCAGCTCGCGGCCGAGCTTGCGGTGATCGCGCCGCTTGGCCTCCTCCAGCATGGCCAGGTGCGCCGCCAGCTCCTCGGGCGTGTTCCAGGCCGTGCCGTAGATGCGCTGCAGCATCGGGCGGCTCTCGTCGCCGCGCCAGTAGGCCCCAGCCACGCTCATCAGACGGACGCCGAGCGGGTTGATCTCGCGCGTGTTCTCGACGTGCGGGCCCCGGCACAGGTCGGTGAAGGTATCGTGGGCGTAGGTCGAGATGACCGGTGGCTCCGAGGTTTCGTTGCCGTGTTCGTCGATTCCGCCCTGCTCCAGCCCGTCGATCAGCTCGAGCTTGTATGGCTGCTCGGCGAACAGGGCCCGAGCTGCCTCGGCCGAGAGCTCGCGCCGCTCGAAGGCGTGGCCTCCCGCCAGGATTTCTCGCATGCGCTTCTCGAGGGTTTCCAGGTCCTCCGGCGAGAGCGGGCGCGGCAAGTCGAAGTCGTAATAGAAGCCGTTCTCGATCGCCGGGCCGATGGCGGTCTTGGCCTGCCCGGGGAACATCTCCATCACGGCCTGGGCCATGACGTGGGACGTCGAATGGCGCACCCGGTAGAGCTGACTGTCCTCGTAGCGTGTGACCGCCGATCCGGACATCGCATCCTCCACAAGACAAAGGCCCTCGCCCGTCTGGGGCGAGGGCCAAGGCGCTCGCGGTTCCACCCAGGTTGGCTCGGCGGCTGTGCCCGCCGAACCCTCTCCGGCAGCCGCTAACGGGGCTGAGCCGCTCTCCTCCCTTCGACTTCATTCGGCCCTCGCTCTGCTCGGGCCTCATTCCGCTCAGGATGCATCCTGAGCACAGTCGAAGGACCGGGTCGCGCTCGCGGGTGGTTTTCGCCGGACGGATTTCCGCAGGGCTTCCAGCCTGGGCCCCGCTTGCTGTTGGACCCGCGCCGGCTACTCGTCCCGGTCTTCGCGTTTCTCATGTATTCGGTTGAGTGGGCGGTATAGGACTCGAACCTACGACCTTTGCGATGTCAACGCAACGCTCTAACCAACTGAGCTAACCGCCCGCTCCTTTCATTATAGCCGCCCCAACGAAGCATTGACAACTGGTTGTCATGGGTTCAGGGCATATGGGACGAGCTGCGATCGCCACCAGTCATGGGGGGAGGTTATCTCACCAGCGGGAATACGACTGACTTCCTTCTGACCTCACCCCCTTGCCCCTCGCGAAGCAGCCCTGTGGGCCTCTCCGCTGTGCCAAGAGGCCTACCCACAGGTGGACGATGCGGAGAGGGGGATGGAGTCTTGGAGGGGTTGGGGGTGGGGGTGTGACGGATCGAAGCGGAGCCGCCCACACAAAGGTGTGCCGCCGCGGATGAGAAGATTGTTAGAGTTGCGGCGCCGCCGCGTCGCGCTTCGCCGCGGGTGCTACAATGCCGCGCAGATGAGCGAGACACCGCCGTCCCCCGAATCCGTCCCGCCACCTTCGGCCGCCAGGACCGGCGACTACATCACCATTCGCCGCAGCCATCTGGTGCTGATGCTGATCCCGCTGGCCGGTATCGCCGGCCTGGCGGCGGGCTATCTCCTTTGGGGGCGCGACGAACCGGCCGCCACGGCGACGCCGGCCGCCGCGCCGCAGCGCTACGAGGTCAGCGTCGATGACGACCCGGCGCTGGGCCCGGCCGACGCTCCGGTGACGATCGTCGAGTTCAGCGACTTCAACTGCCCGTACTGCCGCCGATTTCACACCGAGACCTTCCCTGGCCTAATGGCGGCGTATCCGGAACAGATCCTCTTCGTCTATCGCGACTACCCCATTACCAGCGCCGAATCCCTGGTCGCGGCGCAAGCCGCCAACTGCGCCGGGAAGCAGGGCGCCTATTGGGCCTATCACGACGTGCTCTTCACCGGGGAACTGGGCCTCGGCGCCGAGGCCTATCAAGCGTATGCCCAGCGCCTCAGCCTGGATCCGACGGCCCTGGCCGCGTGCATCGCCGCCGGAGGAGAGCAGGCCGAGGTCGAGTCCGATGCGCGTGCCGCCGCAGCCCTGGGTGTCAGCGGCACGCCGACCTTCTTCATCAACGGTATCCCGCTTGTGGGTGCTCAACCCCTGGCTCAATTCAGGAGTGTGATCGATGCCGAACTCAACCCCTAAGCCGGCTCCCAAGGGAGCCAGAGCCGCCGGCAAGCCGATGCCCGAAGCCGCGCCGGCGGCCAAGCCGCCGGACGCCATGAGCGCTCCGCGCTACACGACGTGGCACATCGTGGCCATCGTCGCCGGCCTGCTGGCCATCGTCGCCATGGCCTGCCTGGCGGGCGCGGCCGTCGGCTTCGGCTACCGCGTCGCCCTCTCGGCCGCCGGCATGCGCAGCTTCATGCTGCCGAACGGTTCGATGATGCCCTACGGCTACGACAACGAAACGCCCTTCGGCTTCGGTGACGAGATGCCCCACGGCCGGATAGGGCCGCGCTTGGCCGGCGCCCCGTACCTGGGCGTCACCTACGGAGCCGTCGGCGCGGACCAGGCCGAGCAAGAAGGCCTGGCGGCGAACGAAGGCGCGTTGGTCTCAGCCGTGATGGATGGCAGCCCGGCGGCTCAGGCCGGCCTCCAGGCAGGCGACATCCTCCTGGCGGTCGATGGCGAAAGGATCGTGCGGACGGCCATGCTGCGGCGGCTGATCCAGGCTCACGCCGTCGGTGACGAGGTCTCGCTGCTCGTTCTGCGCAACGGGAACGAGCACAAGATCGTTGTTACGCTCGGCCAGGCCCCAGACGCCGTGGCTCCGTAACCGCCTCTGGCGCTCCCTTTCAGTGCGCCCCACGTAGCCACGGCCCCGGCCGTGGCCACGTCGCGAGGGGGCCAACCGACGCGGCCAGTGCGCCCGGGCCTGGGGCCGGGCCGATCCGGCCGGCCAGGCGCCCTCGACTTCTTCCAGGAATCCCTCGACGACCTGATTGAAGGCCTGCGCTTCATCGATCGGTGTGGCGTGGCCCGAGCCCGGGAACCGGGCCAGGCGCGCTCCCGCAATGGCTCGCGCCAGATCTTCTTTGGCCGCCAGCGGAATCGTCGTATCGCCCTCTCCCGCGACGACGAGCGTCGGACAGCGGATCTCGCCCAGTCGCCGGCGCACGTTGAACCGGGCCAAGGCCTGCCCGGCCTGGAGGTACGGGCGCCGGCGTGTGTGGGCCAGGCGTTCCGCCGCGTAGCGGCGCAGCTCCTCCTGCTGAGGTTCGGGGAAGAGCTCCTCCGCCACCCACTCGCCGACCCGCTCCATCTGCCCCAAGAGGACGAACGCCAGGCGCACACTCGTCCGAAGCGCGGCGGCCGGCCGGAGGCGCAGGTTGGCGAAGGCGTTGACCAGCGTGAGAGAGAGCACGCGACCGGGAGAATCGAGCCCGAGTTGGAGCGCCACCGACCCGCCCAGGGAGAGACCGATCACGTGAGCGGCCGACATGCTCGCCTCGGTCATGGTCTCGGCCACGCTGCGGGCATAGTCGGCAATCGAAGGCCATCCCGGAAGCCGAGGGCTCTTGCCAAATCCCGGCAGATCGACGGCGATCACGCGGTGCCGATCCTGCAGGACCGGCGCCTGGAGGAGCCAGTCCTCGGCCGACGAGCCGAGGCCGTGCAGCAG
>CAYUWF010000126.1:0-5879 GCA_964448245.1 uncultured Anaerolineaceae bacterium
CAGGCGATAATCCTTCCTCACCGCGGAGTCCACTCGTCCTGTTTCCAGGTTCGTCGTCAAACCATGGCTCACCAAACCCGCGGGGTTTCCCCGCCGGCGAGTCGTCTTATTTTACTCCTCTACGGCCGGCGCGCCAGCCCCGGCCTGGGCTGCCTGGCGCACCTGGGCTTCGAGGGCCCCCAGCAGATCGGCGTTCTGGCGCAGGAACTCCTTGGCGTTCTCCCGCCCCTGCCCGATGCGCTCCTCGTGGTAGTTGTAGAACGAACCGCGCTTCTCGATCAGCCCCAACTCCACCCCCAGGTCCAGCACGTCTCCCGCCTTGGAGATCCCTTCGTCGTACAGGATGTCGAACTCCGCCACCCGAAACGGCGGCGCCACTTTGTTCTTCACCACCCGCACCCGCGTCCGGCTCCCCACCACTTCCTGCCCCACCTTGATGCTCTCCACCCGCCGCACGTCCAGCCGCACCGACGCATAAAACTTCAGCGCCATCCCCCCCGTCGTTGTCTCCGGGTTCCCGAACATCACCCCGATCTTCTGCCGCAGCTGATTGGTAAAGACCATCGCTGTGTTGGTCTGCTTGATCGCCCCCGATAGCTTGCGCAGCGCCTGGCTCATCAGCCGCGCCTGCATCCCCATCGTGGCGTCCCCCATGTCCCCCTCGATCTCCGCCCGCGGCACCAGCGCCGCCACGCTGTCCACTACCACCACTTCCACCGCCCCGCTCCGCACCAGCGTCTCGGCGATCTCCAGCGCCTGCTCCCCCGTGTCCGGCTGCGAGATGTACAGGTTGTCCACGTCCACCCCGCACTTGGCCGCATACCCCGGGTCCAGCGCATGTTCCATGTCGATGTAGGCGCACACCCCGCCCAGCTTCTGCGACTCGGCCACGATGTGCTGGCACAGCGTCGTCTTGCCCGACGACTCCGGCCCGAAGATCTCCGTCACCCGACCCCGCGGGATGCCTCCCACCCCCAGCGCCAGGTCCAGCGCCAGCGACCCCGTCGGGATCGTCTCCACCGCCATGTGCGTCGCCTCCCCCAGCCTCATCACCGCCCCGTCACCGTATTGCTTCTTGATCTGGGCGACGGCCGAGTCGAGGGCGCGGCTTCGTTCTTCCGGCATCGGACAACCTCTCAAATGGAAACTGGAGGTAGTCTACGCATCGGGTCGGGGCAGGTCAAGCGGCCGCACGCAGAGGCTGGGTCAATCCCTTTTCTGACTCAGCCTCACCCCCATCCCCCTCGCGCAGCACCCCGAGCGGAGCGAGGGGCTCTCCGCCGCGCCGCGCGCTTTCAAAGGATGGTCCCCTGGCGGAGAGGGGGAGGAGACTTCGAAGAGGAAGGGGGCAGCAGAGCCGCCCCCATCCCCCTTGAGTTTTCCTCCCCTCCCCCGCTGGCCGCACGACTGCAGTGCCGCTACATCGGGGGAGGGGTCAGGGGTGGGGGTGTCGGGAGGCAGCCCGGGCTGAACCCGCCCCGGAAGGACACCCAAAACGAAACCAGCGGCGATGCCGCTGGTAACGAAGGCCCCACCATGTCGTGTGTAGCTGGTTTTGAACCTGCTGACGCAGGTGGGAACCGCCGGACGGGTTCCGCCTTGGCCGGAGCCTAACGCGTCGCCCGTCTGAGATGAGTTCCCCTAAGGCATGTGTTGGCTCAAAACGGTAGTGCTACATCACGTGCACAGCAGGGCAAGTCAAGATATACCACGGAACCGGCCGGCTCGCCAGCCGCTCAATCGCGCCGCACGATCTGCAGGTGGAGCTCGCGCAGCTGCTCCGGCTCGGCCGGCGACGGCGCCCCCGCCATCACGTCGCGCGCCGCCTGGTTCTTCGGGAAGGGGATCACCTCACGGATGTTCGGCGCGCCGGCCAACACCATGCACAGTCGGTCCAGCCCCGAGGCGATCCCGCCGTGGGGCGGCGTGCCGAACTCGAACGCCTCCAGCATGTGGCCGAAGCGCTCCTGGGCCACTTCCGGCGCGAGCCCGATCAGCGAGAAGACCTTCTCCTGCAGCTCGCGGCGATGAATGCGGATGCTGCCGCCGGCCGTCTCATACCCGTTGAGCACGACGTCGTACTGCTGACCGTGGGCGCGGCCCGGGTCGGAGTCGAGCAGCCCGGCATCCTCAGGCACCGGCGCCGTAAAGAGATGGTGGCTCGGGTCCCAGCGCTTCTCTTCCGCGTTCCAGTTGACGAACGGGAAGTCCACGATCCAGGCGAACGCCAACTTATCCGGGTCCGCCAGGCCGAGCCGACCGGCCAGCAGCTCGCGCAAACGGCCGAGCGCCTCCAGGGCGATCTCCGCCTTGTCGGCCACGAAAAGCAGCAAGTCGCCCGGCGCGGCCTCCAGCCGGCGGCGCAGTGCCTGCAGCCGTTCCTCCGCGAGGAACTTGGCGAAGGACGATCGCACTTCGCCGGTCGCCGGGATCGCCAGATAGGCCAGGCCCTTAGCCCCGAACGGGGCGACGAACGCCGCCAGCTCGTCGATCTGGGCGCGGCTGTAGCTGCCGCAGCCCCGGGCGTTGAGCCCTCGCACCGTCCCCCCACCGACCAGCGCTTGCTCGAAGACCTTGAATCCGCACCCCTGCGCCAGGTCGCTGACGTCCTTGATCTCCAGGCCGTAGCGCAGGTCCGGCTTGTCGGTGCCGAAGCGGTCCATCGCCGCGCGGAAGGTGAGGCGCGGCCATGGCGACGCCTGCAGTCGCTTGTGCGGGACGATCTCCTGCACCAGCGCCGTGTACATCTCCTCCATCAGCGCCATCACGTCCTGCTGCTCGACGAACGACATCTCGATGTCGAGCTGGGTGAACTCGGGCTGACGGTCCCCGCGCTGGTCCTCGTCCCGGAAGCAGCGGGCGATCTGGAAGTAGCGCTCGACGCCCGCCACCATCAAGAGCTGCTTGAGCTGCTGCGGCGACTGCGGCAGGGCGTAAAACTCGCCGGGGTAGAGGCGCGACGGGACAAGGTAGTCGCGGGCGCCTTCCGGGGTCGTCTTGAACAGCATCGGCGTCTCGATTTCCCAGAAGCCGCGCTCGCACAGGAAATCACGGATGAAACGCGCTACCCGGTGGCGCAGCTCGAGGTTGCGCCGCATACCTGCCCGCCGCAGGTCAAGGTAGCGGTAGCGCAGGCGCAGCATCTCCTCGACATCGGTCTCTTCGTTGATCGGGAAAGGCGGCGTGCGGGCGGCGTTCAGGACCTCGACCTCGGCCGCGGTGACTTCGATCTCGCCGGTCGGCAGCGCCGGGTTCTCCATCCCCGCCGGCCGCCGGCGCACTTCGCCGACGACGCGCAGGACCCATTCCGGGCGGGCCTCGGCCAGCGCCCGCTGCGCCTCCGGCGCCGATTCGGGATTAGCCACCACCTGCACCAGGCCGGTGCGGTCGCGCAGGTCGATGAAGGTCAACCCGCCGTGGTCGCGCCGGCGATGCAGCCATCCGGCCAGCGTGACTCGCCGGCCGGCGTCACCCGCGCGCAGGTCGCCGCAGGACTGGTCGCGATACATGCTTCCTCCCCAAAAACAAGATGCCGCCCTTCCTTGCGGAGCGGGCGGCACGATCTAGCGTCCCGTTCCGGAAGTTCTCATTCCTTTGCATCGGTCTTTCGGCAGGGAAGGCCAGACGTGGAAGAGCCGTATCCGGATATCCGAGAGATGTGGCTCCAGCGAGTGAGCAGACGCGAACGCCGGGGTCTTAAGAGCGCGAGACCAGTAAGCCTGCTTGCCTCCGGAACGGGACACTGTGCCAGGCCGAGGGATCAGCGCCGACGCCGGACCGCCCGAAAGGGCTGCAGCAGATGATTGGCCCCGTTCGTCGGCGATCGTCGATCCATCATCCGTCCTTCGAAGACGCCAGGATTATAGCACGGGCCTCGCACCCGGCCCCTCATCCCGCCGCCCCGGTAGACGTCTTTGAAGAGGAGGCGGGGTCAGCGCGTCGCGCGGTAATCCTCCGGCGTATCGACATCGGCGTGGATTCCGGCGTCCGGCACCTCGACCCGCCGGATCTCGTCCGCGTGAAGCCGCAGGAAGGTGCGCAGGCTGTCGCCCGGGCCGAGCGAAAGGAGATCCGGCCAGTAGCGACGCGGCACCAGCACCGGATGGCCGCGCCGTCCGTCGTGGACCGGGACGCACAACGGATCCTTCGAGGACGTCCATGCCGCGGCGACGGCCCGCACCGTCGCCGGTTGGATGGCGGGCAGGTCTCCCGGGGTGAGCATCGCCGCCTGCGGTGCTTCGCCCATCGCCCGCAGGCCGACCTGGATCGAAGCCAGCATCTCCCCTTGAGCGTAGTCCGGATTCTCGACGACTTCGACCTCGTACACGGCGAGCGCCCGTTCGACCGCCTGGCGGTCGCCCCCGACGACGACCAGGACGCGCTCCAATCCGCCGGCGCGCAGCGCCGCCACAACCGCTTCGACCACGGTCTGCCCATCCTTCCACGGTAGCGTCAACTTCGAGGACCCCATCCGCTGAGAGCGGCCCGCCGCCAGAATCAGGCCGGCGATCACTGCGCCCGCTCCAAGGTCTCCAGGTCGTCCGGCAGGTCGACCTCCACGAACTCCTGCGGATCCGCCTCGATCGCCTGCCAGGGCCACCGCTCGAGCAGCGAGCGCCCTCCCTGGTCACCGGTCAGGGCATAGAGTCCCGGGAAGACCCGCCGATCGAAAAGGATTGGATTCCCCCGCCGGCCGCCCCCGATCGGGGCGACCATCGCCGGGAGCGACGTACGATGCCCTTCCACCAGACGCCGAATCGTCGCGCCGTTCACGCGCGGCATATCGGCCAGGAGGAATACGGCCGCTTCGACCTGTCTCTCGACGGCCAGCAAGCCCGCTTGGACCGAGGTGCTCTGACCGTCCTCCCACGCGGGGTTATCGACGAAGACCACGCCCTCGCCGGCCGCCGCCTCGCGTACGGCGGCGGCGTGCGCCCCGAGCACGACGACGATCGGGGACAGCCCGCCATCCTTCGCCGCCTGGATGGCGTGGGCGACGAGCGGGCGCCCTTTCCATGCGACGGTTTGCTTCGGGCCGCCGAAACGCTTTCCGGCCCCCGCCGCCAGCACCACAGCTGCGACGCGACCAGCCACGCCCCGGACCGGGTCGGCCGCGTCCGACTCGCCGGTAAGGACCGCCCGCACGCGCGGGTCCACCAGGAGCCGGCCCCCCACTTCGTGCGCCGCCGCGGGCGGGACCCTGTCGATGCCGTTGAGCAGGACGCGCACCTCGGCCTGCGCCGGGATCCCTTTGAGGCCGCCGTCCCGAGACGAAATCAGCGCCGCCAAGTGCTCTGCGGTGAGCATCTCGCCTTGCGCCAAAGCGAGCAGCCGGCCGACCAACTCGGGCCGATGGGCGATCTGCGCCGAGAGCGGTGAACCGATAGCCTGCAGACCGGCGACGGGCACGACGATGTCGATCCACGACGGGACGACCGGTTCACGAGCTGCGGGGGCCTTCAACCAGCGGCCGCGCGCCCCGTCGGCTTCGATGGCCACCAGCGCGCCCTCTCCCCACGCGCGGCGGGTCACTTCGGCCAACAGGTCGTCGGCGAGCCCGAGCAGCTTCCCCTTCTCCTCCTCCTCCGGCCCGGTCACCAGCATCGTCCGGTCGGCCCGCAGGGAGAGGCGGCGAGCGTCCTCGGTCGTCGTCACCACGACGTGCTCGTCGGCGATCGATCGCTGGGCGATCGCCAGGCGGGTCGTCGTCGTCAGGACGATCGGGAACCGGCCGCGGGTCTCTTGCGCCAGGGTGGCGAGCGAGGACGACTTGCCCCCCGCCCCGGTGAAGGCCACGCTCATCCCGGGGCGCAGTCGCAAGGCGTCGGTCAGCCGCACCTAGTGTCCCGTCTCAGAAGTCCGATGACGAACCCGTTCGG
>CAYUWF010000127.1:0-2695 GCA_964448245.1 uncultured Anaerolineaceae bacterium
AGCATCCCGGAGGGGATCGCGCTTAGCATCCCGGAGGGGATCGCGCTTAGCATCCTGGAGGGGATCGCGCTGGGCGTCCCGCAGGGAACCCCGCGGCCGGGTTGTCATTGCGAGCCGCCGCTTGCGGCGCCGTGGCAATCTCATACGGCACAAGGTCAGATGGCCACCCCTCGGGGCGCCTCGCAATGACATCGGAGAGGGCGGCGGGGTGATCGCGCATCGCATCCCGGCAGGGAACCCGCTGCCGGCGGATCTCGAGCGAGACGCCTTGGCCGCCTACCGCCGAGGAGATCTGGCAGCGGCTTGCGAGGGCTTCTCCGAGGCCCGTTCCACCTTCCAGGCCGCGGGCGATCACCGCAAAGCGGCGGAGATGGCCAACAACCTGTGCGTCGTGCTTGTCGGCCTCAGACGCGGCGAAGAGGCGGTGCGAGCCGTCGAGGGGACGGCTGCCGTCTTTGCCGCCGCCGGCGACAGGGTCATGGCCGCCAAGGCCACCGGCAACCTCGCCGCGGCGCTGGAGTCGGCTGGGAAGCTCGAGCAGGCCGCGGCAGCCTACGAAGAGGCGCTGGAGGGATTCCGCGCCGCCGGCGACCGGGCGAGCGAGTCCGAGACGTGGCAGGCGCTCTCGCGCCTGCAGCTCCGGCGGGGCGATACTTTCGCCGCGGCAGCCTCAGCCCAGGCCGCCCTCGACACGAGTCCCAAGCCGGGCCCCTTTCGCCGCCTGCTTCGCAAGTTCTCCCGCAAGGCCTTCCGCCTCCCCATGGCCTAAGACCCAATGCGGTCCACCGGGGACCTCGCGCTCCGCAGAGCCCGGACCGCCGACCGCGCCCTGGTGGCCGGTCTCCTGAGCCGGGCCCATTGGCGCCATTTCCACCTGGATTGGCGTGATCCCCTCGACCTGCTTCCCCAGGAGCCGAACCTGCTCGCCTTTCACGGCGATCGCCTGGTCGCCCACCTCGCCTCGCCGCCGGATCCCGATCGGACGGCCTGGGTCCGAAGCTTCTGCGTCGACGCCAGTCAGACTCCGCTCGCCGCCTGGCGAGCCTTGTGGGCCGAGGCGGCCGCCACCTGCATCGCCCTCCAGGTCAGCCGCGTTGCCTCTCTCCTCTCCGGCGAGTGGATGCGCCCGCTGCTGAACGAAGCCGGCTTCCGAGAGACGAATGCCGTCGTTTTCTTTGAGTGGCACGGCCATGACCTCGCCCCCCGCCCTTCCGGGCCGGGACAGCTGAGGGCGCTGGCCCCGGGCGATTTGCCGCAGGTCGTCCAGGTGGACACCCGCGCCTTCGCCCCATTGTGGCGGAACAGCCTGGAGAGTCTCGCGGCGGCGATGAGCCAGGCGATCGTCGCCACCGGCGTCGAGGTCGAAGGGCGGGTCGTGGGTTACCAACTGACGACGGCCTCGCCCTTCGGCGCGCACCTCGCCCGCCTGGCGGTGGACCCCGCCTTCCAGCGGCGGGGACTCGCCTCGGCGCTGGTCATCGACCTGATCCACCAACTGGGCCGGCGCGGCTTCGACGCGGTGACGCTCAACACGCAGGCCGACAACGTGCGCAGCCAGGATATGTACCGGGCCTTGGGGTTTCGCGAGACTGGGCAGCGCTACCCGGTCTTCGAGACTTCGCTGGTACCCCCCTTTGCGTGAAGGGCGTGGCAGGGACGCCGACCTCGCCAGGAAACTGGGGATCCGACCGGGGATGATCGTCGCCTTGTTGAACGCACCGGCCGAGGTCGAAGACACCCGAAGCGCGCCTAGCGGCCCACCGACCTTCCATTAGAAGGTCGGACATGGGCAAGCGGAGTGGTGCCGGCGAGGCGATCCGCATTTCGGCGCCTTCCGGCGTTCGGTGTCGGCGCAGCCCCGGTTCCTCCCGCTTCGATCTCATCTTCTTCTGGCAGAAGCCTCTGGCAGGGTTGAGCGGGGAATTCGCCCGTCTCCAGGAGCAGTTAATCCCCGACAGGGCGGTCTGGGCGGTCATGCCCAAGACGGGCGAGGCGTCCGTCTTACCTGGGAGGAGATGCAGGCGGAGGGCCTGCGCGCCGATCTGGTCGACAACAAGGTCGCCTCGATCACGGCGACCGACTACGGGAGGCGCTTCGTTATTCGGAAAGAAAGGTGGTCGGGCTAGGCCTTCGGGCTCCTGCCGCGCATCGATCGAGTCCCCCGCAGCGCGTGGAACAGAGCCCGCCCTGAGGGAAATCGAAGGGCTCAACGCGCCGAGCGGACGCCCTCGCATGCCGGGCGTCTCGGGAGCGCCGTCCGTGGGCCTCGTCTTAGTTGGGGAGGAGACTACCGACCGCCGCCCGCAGGTCCACGATCGAAAACGGCTTGGGCAGAAACTGGTCGGCACCGGCCTGCATCGCCGCCGCCTGCTCGCGGTGGCTGACGCCGGCGCTGACGATGATGATCGGGATGCGGGCCTGCGTGAGCTCCGATCGAACGCGGCGCACGAAAGTCAGACCATCAACCTGGGGCATCATGACGTCGGTCAGGATCAGATCCGGCGTCACCTGCTCCAGGACCGCCATCGCCTCATCGGCGCTGAAAGCCGTGTAAACCCGCGCCCGGTACATGCGCAGGATCTCGACCATGATGGCGCAGAAGGTCGGGTCGTCGTCCACAACCAGGATGGACGGTTGCGACGAGACCGAGGGGCCGCGCACCTCGTCGGTGGCGGGCCGGGGCGTCTCCGCACAG
>CAYUWF010000127.1:2795-5376 GCA_964448245.1 uncultured Anaerolineaceae bacterium
CGGCCGTCGCCATTCTTCCGCAACCTGTTAGGCCTGGCCTCTGGCTTGGGAGCCTACAGGCTGGTTCCGTTGGGGAGGAACGGCCGCAGCGCCTGGCGGAGTTCGTCGGCGCTGAACGGCTTGGCCAGGAAGGCGTCGCCGCCGGCGAAGAGCGCCTCGTGCTGGTCGGCCTGAGTGGCGCGCGCGCTGATGACCAGGATCGGGATGCCGAGCCATCCCGGTTCCTTCTGGACCAAACGGATGAGCGAAAGACCGTCCACTTCTGGCATCATCACATCCACCATCAGCAGGTCGGGCGGCTCCCGGCGCATTTGCTCCAGCGCCTGGCCCGCGCCGACCGCCACGCGCACGTCCATCCCGAAGGACTCCAGCACTTCGCGCATGACGTTGGCGAAGGCAACCTCATCATCGACGACTAGGAGGCGCAGCCTGCCATTGGTTTGAGTCGGGACCCGCAAGGTAGGTTGTCTTAACCTGGGTGCAACCGCCATGAGTGCCCGCCCTCCTGGCCCCGGGGCATTGCCGCGGGGGCCGCATGTTCCGATGTATCCGTGCCAGCAGACCGTGCCGGTACCTGCGATGGTATAATGCCGCCGGCTGGCGGGGCCTTGCAGGTTCCCAACAGTTGATGGGAGGCCGAGGCCAACCCGCTTCCCGCCCCTACCGCGGCCATGTCATCCGTCCCTGTCCTCTCGAGCAACCCACCCAGCGAAGAAGGCCGCCTGCTCGCCGCCGACGGCGTGCCTTTGGCCTGGTACCGCTGGGACCCGGCCGGCGGCCCGCGCGGGACGATCTGTCTGTCTCACGGACACGGGGAGCATGCCGGCCGCTATGCCCACGTCGCCCGGGCTTTCGCCGGGGCAGGGTTCGTCTTCCTGGCCTTCGATATGCGCGGCCACGGACGGTCCGGGGGAAAGCGGGGGCATGCGCCGAGCTACCGGCAGGTCCTTGAGGATCTCGGCCTCGTCTTGGGCCTGGCCCCGACCCGCCCGTGCATCGCCTACGGTCACAGCATGGGCGCTCAGATCGTGCTGAACCGAGCCCTCTCCGACCCCGCCGGGATCGAAGCCGTGATTGTCACCAGCCCCTGGCTGCGGCTGGCGTTCCCCGCCCCGGCGGTCAAGGTTCTCCTAGGGAGGACCCTGTACGGGATCGTCCCGTCGATGACCTTGCCGACGGGGCTCGAGCAGGCGGCGCTTGCGCACGATCCGGCCGTCGTCGCCGCCTACGCCGCCGACCCTCTGGTTCACGATCGACTTTCGTTCCGGTTGGGCATCGACCTTCTGGACGGTGGGGAGCGCGCCCTGGCCCATGCCGGCGAGTTTCGCCTTCCGGTTCTGCTGATGCACGGCACCGAGGACCGCATCCTCGACCCGCAGGCGACACAACTCTTCTACGACCGGGCGGGTTCATCCGACAAGACCCTCCGCCTGTGGCCGGGGCTGTTTCACGAGGCTCACAACGAGCTGGAGTGGGAAAAGGTCGTCGAGGTGTCCACCGGGTGGGCGCGGGCCCACGCCGGATAAGCGGTTCGGTCGGTCGGAGAGGTCATGCCAACACGCGCCGATTTCCGGGAGCGACGAGCCCAGCGTAAGCGACGCGAGCGTCTGATGTACGCCCTGATCATCGCCGGGGTCATCCTGGTGGCAGGGTTCGTCGTCCTTCTCCCCACCCTGACCCCCGTCGGCAGGATCGTCACTCCGGAGGCTTTCGACTACCCCTCCCCGGACGACCATGCCCTGGGCGACCCGAACGCCCCGGTGCGGATCGAGGAGTTCTCGGACTTCCAGTGCCCCTTCTGCAAGCGTTTCCACGATCAAACCCTCACCCAGATCGTCGAGGACTACGTCCGCACCGGGAAGGTCTACTTCGTCCACCGGCACTTCCCCGTCGTCGACAGCAATGACCCGGCCCAGGAATCCCACGCCGCCGCCGCGGCCGCCATCTGCGCCGGGCGTCAGAATCGTTTTTGGGACTATCAGGACATCCTCTTCGCCAACCAGACCGGAGAGAATATCGGGGACTACACCGATCAGCGGCTGGAGGCCATGGCGGAGAAGATCGGCCTCGACATGGATGCCTTCACCGCGTGTTCCGGATCACAAGACGCGGCGGCGGCCGTGGCGGCCGATACCCTGCTGGCCTCGCAGAACGGTTTGAGTTCCACCCCCACCTTCCTGATCAACGGCAAGCCCCTGCTCGGCGCCCAGCCCTATGAGGCCTTCCAGCAGGCGATCGAGGCCGAGCTCTCAGGCAGCTGACCGCAAGTCGCCGGGAAACGAAAAAGGGGCGCCCTTCCTGGCGCCCCTTTGGTTTGCCCCGATCGTCCGTCACCCCAACCACGCGGCGATCCAGGCAATGAGCGCAACCAGGATGGGCGTGACGAAGATCGCAGGCAGGAGGTTCCCGGTGCGAATCGGACGGAGTTCGAGCATTGTCCCAATAGCCAGGCCGAGGAGCAGGAGGCCCCCTGCGGCGGTCATCTCCGCCGTCATCGGCTCCGTCAGCACAGACTGAGCCTGGGCGGCCAGCAACGTCAGTCCGCCTTGATAGACGAGGATCACCAGAATCGAGAACAGCA
>CAYUWF010000128.1:0-5350 GCA_964448245.1 uncultured Anaerolineaceae bacterium
AGTCGGCTAGCAGGCTGCTGAAAAATCTCAGATGTCAGACCCCCACCCCTGTCCCCCGCGAAGCATCCCGAAGGGCTCCCCCTGCGCCAACGAGTCCGTCCGACAGTTCGAACTCGCAGGGGGAGGGGATGGCATATCTGGGGGGTGAGGTGGAAACGGGCTTTTTCAGCAGCCTGCTAGGTCTGGCCCGGAGCGGGAGCCGCCGGGTGCGGCGCAGCCTTCTCGAGCTGCTTGATGGGGACCTTGTTGACCGTGCGGCAGCGGGTGCAGTGAACGTCGTAGTGGTCCCCGCCCTTAGTGCGCGTCGTCTCCAGGGCAAACTCGACCTGCTCCCGGCTCAGGGAGAAGCTCCAGCTACAGCGATAACAGCGGAGCTGCATTTCCGACCTCCTCGCCACGGCCGGGGTGTGCCGGACCAGCACCATTGTACACGGCGGCGCGGGGGGATGTTCCGAGGCGGATCGGGATAATCATCGCAGGCGATTTAGGAAAGCTCGCTTGACAGTATCCCGCCGGGCCGACTAGAATGCTGTTGCTGGCGGTCCGCTGCACCGCCCCGGCCGTCCCCGTCGCAGCCGCCATCGCCTGCGATCGCTGAGCCTATGGAGGTAGTTTCCGATGCCATTCCAACTCCCGCCTCTGCCGTACCCGCACGATGCCCTCGAGCCCCACATCGACGCCCGCACGATGGAGGTTCACCACGGCAAGCACCATGCGGCGTACGTCACCAACCTGAACAATGCCCTCGAGCCTCACCCGGAATTCTCGAGCAAGTCCGTCGAGGAGATCGTGCGCGACCTGGCGGCGGTCCCCGAGGCCGTGCGTACCGCCGTGCGCAACAACGGCGGCGGCCACACCAACCATTCGATGTTCTGGGCAATGATGGGGCCGGGCCAGGGAGGCGCGCCCAAGGGCGACCTGGCCAAGGCAATCGACAAGACCTTCAACTCCTTCGACGCCTTCAAGGAGGCGCTGGCCAAGGCTGCCATGGGCAGGTTCGGAAGCGGATGGGCCTGGTTAGTGGTCGATGGAGGCAACCTGAAGGTAGTCTCGACCGCCAATCAAGATACGCCGCTGAGCGATGGACAGACCCCGGTGCTCGGTCTCGACGTCTGGGAGCACGCGTACTATCTCAAGTATCAGAACCGCCGGGCCGACTATGTCGCCGCCTGGTGGAACGTGGTGAACTGGGCCGAGGCCGATCGCCGCTACCAGGCGGCTAGCGGCTGACGGCGCTGACAAGAGAGACCTTATCCTCCAGGAGGATTCCAACATGACCTACATCATCACCAGCCTCTGCCTCCGCGACGGCGGTTGCGTCGACGTCTGCCCGGTGGAATGTATCGTGCCGGGCAAGCCGGTCGAAGAGTGGCCGTGGTTCTATATCGACCCGGATACCTGCATCGACTGCGGAGCCTGCATCCCCGAGTGTCCGTACGAGGCGATCTTCACCGAGGACGAAGTGCCGTCGGCCTACACCGCTAAGGGCGGAGAGCGGATCAGCATGCCCGCCGGGACCGCCGGCTACGCCGAAGCCATCGATGTGAAGGACCACCGCGGCCAGGCCGTCCACCTCGACCACACCAAGGCCCTGGCGGCGGGCGAGGTCGTCGACCTGACGCCGGATACGAAGCCGAACTACGAGTACTTCAAGAGCGGGCCCGGCTACAAGGCGCTGGAGAAGTAGCGCGCCGGCGCGTCACGATCTTCAGAGAGGGAGCCGATCGGCTCCCTCTCTTCACGTCCGTCAGCCCTGTGCGGCGGGCTGCCGGACCGCCAGGCGGGAGGAGTGAGATGAGCGCCTCACAGGGGACCCGCGTCGAGCGCGATTCGCTCGGCGAGATCCACGTGCCACAGGATGCGCTGTACGGCGCCCAGACCGCTCGGGCCGTCGAGAACTTCCCCATCAGCGGGCTGAGGCCCTATCGCGCCTTCATCTGGTCGATGGCGACGATCAAGCTCGCCGCGGCCGAGGTCAACGCCGGCCTGGGGCTGCTCGACCCGGCCGCCGCCGACGCCATCGTCCGCGCCGCCGAGGAAGTCCGCGCGGGTCAGTGGGACCTCCATTTCGTCGTCGACCCGTTCCAGGCCGGCGCCGGGACGAGCCACAATATGAACGCCAACGAGGTCATCGCCAATCGGGCGACGCAGTTGATGGGTGGCCGCCTGGGCGAGTACCGCGTCCATCCCAACGACCACGTCAACATGGCCCAGTCGACGAACGACACCGTCCCCACCGCCATCCGCCTGGGCTGCCTGTGGCGCCTGGAGGAGCTGTTGGGCGTCGTGGGCGACTTGGCGCTGGCCCTGCAGCGCAAGGCCGAGGAGTTCGACCCGATCGTCAAGTCCGGCCGAACGCATCTGCAGGACGCCGTGCCGCTTCGGCTCGGCCAGGAGTTCGGGGGATACGCCACGGCCGTGGCGCGCGACGCCGATCGGATTCGCCGCTCCGCCGACGGCCTGCGCCGTCTGGGCATCGGCGGCACGGCCGTCGGGACGGGCCTCAACGCACATCCCGAGTATCACGCCCGCATGGTCCGTCGTCTGAGCGATCTGGCCGGCCTGGAGCTGCAGACGTGCGACAACCTGTTCGAAGCCATGCAGTCGATGGCGGACATGGCCGACTTCTCGGCTTCGATGCGGACGCTGGCGATCACCCTGACGCGCATCGCCAACGACTTCCGTCTGCTGGCCTCCGGGCCTTCCACTGGGTTCGATGAGCTGCGCTTGCCGGCGCTGCAGCCTGGGTCCAGCATGATGCCGGGGAAAGTCAATCCGGTGCAGGCCGAGATGCTCAACATGGCGATGTTCCACGTCATCGGCGGCGACACGACCGTGGCGCTCGGGGCGCAGGCCGGCCAGCTCGAGCTGAACGTGATGATGCCGGTGATCGCCCACAACCTGTTCGAGATGATGCACGTGACGATCGGCGCCGTGCGCTCGTTCACGGCCCGCGCCGTCCGCGGGCTCCAGGCCAACGCCGGGCGGGCCACCGGGTGGCTGGAACGCAATGCCATCGTGGCCACGGTCCTGACCCCATTGATCGGCTACGCCGCGGCGGCCGCGCTGGTCAGGCAGGCGATAGACCAGAACCGCTCGATCCGCGAGCTGGCGGCGGAGCAGGCGGCGGCCGGTCACCTGACGTCGATCGACGCTTCCGGGCGGAAGGTGACCGTGCAGGAAGTGCAGCAGGCCTTGGGCGACCTGCGCGCCCTCACCGACGGAGGCATCCACGGGGTCGGCAAGGGCTGATTGGAGCCCATGATGTCATTCCCGCGAAAGTCGAAGACACCCGAAGCGGAGCGGAGTGGTGCGGGAATCCAGAGAACCACGGCCTGGGCCCCCGCCTCCCCTCCGGGATGCGAAACGCTATTCGCGGGGGCGATGACCCCAAGAAGGACATCGCCCATCGGCGAATTTGGGAGGACTGCCCGTCCAGCCTACCCCGCCTACGGCACCTTGAAGATCAATCCCACCACCTACCCCACCAACGCGCTTGCCGTTCCGATAAGCGCCATCTCCACGCCGCTGCGGCCGGGGGACCCAACCGTCCGCCTGGCTTTGTAGGCGCCCACCCCAAAGAGAGATCCCGCCGCCACGACCAGCGAGGCGACCATGGCCGGCCTCACCGGCAGGACGACGAATGGCGTCAGAGGGAGGAGAGAGCCCACTACCGCCGCCACCCCGACGACCAATGCCGATTTGGCTGCCGCGCGGCGATCCAGCGGAGCCAGGCGATGCTCCTCGGCCATCATCACACCCACCCAGACGTCCTCATCGGCGGTGATGGTGCGGACGATCTGCTCCACCGTTTCGCCTTGAAAACCCTTGGCGGCGTAAATCGCACGGACCTCATCCCGCTCGACGGCCGGCACCAACCTCAGGTACCGGAACTCGCGGGCGCGTTCATTCTCGTAGTAGTCCTGGTGCGCGCGGCGAGAGGTGAAGGCGACGGCGGCCATCGAGACGGACTCGGCGAAGGTGGCGGCCATCCTGGAGAGAAGGAGGGAGTACGGCGGAGAGGATTCATGTCTTCGGCCCTCGTCTGCCATGCAATGTTGGTCGGTCGAGGTCCCCAGTACCCGTTCCGCACAGAGCGCTGCCTCTGGCCCGGGACAGTAATCTTCCACACCTCGCCTGGCCCAAGACTCGGGCAAGGCCCGCTCGAGCACCCGCCTGGCCGGCGCCGCCCGGCGGGATACAATCCCTACGGGATGCCCCAGGACAGGATACGTCTGACCGAAGTCCAATGGGCAGCCGTTATGGCCCACTTGCAGGCCTGCCTGCCGGAAGAGGGCTGCGGCCTGCTCGGTGGGCACGCGGACCGGGTGGCGCTGATCCTGCCGATCGAGAATGTCGAGCACAGCCCGGTCCACTACCATATGGAACACCGAGCGCTGGTGGCCTCCTTCGGCCGGCTAGAGAAACTTGGTCTGGACTTTCTGGCTGCGTTCCATTCGCACCCGGGCGGACCTTTTGGTGTTTCTGTTAGCGATGTGCGTGAATGGCAGTATCCCGAGGCGGCGCTGGTCGTCTGCGTGCCACGGGAGCAGGGGTGGGCGGCACGCGCCTTTACCGTCGACGAAGGCGGCGTGACCGAGGTCCCGCTTCTGATCGGCGAAGAGTGACCGCGGGCGTTAACGGGGTGTCGAAGTGACGAACTGGGTCCTGCCGGGCGCGATCGTGTCGGTGATTGTGCCGCTGGCCGCGGCCTACCTGATTGGTTCCTTGCCGATTGGTCTGGTCGTCGTCCGCGTATCCACCGGTAAGAACGTCCTCAATGAGCATAGCGGCCGCACCGGCGGCACCAACGTCATGCGGACGGCCGGCTTCTGGGCGGGCTTAGTGACGGCCATCGGCGACGTCTTGAAGGGCGCGGCGGCCGTCCTGTTGGCGCAAGCCCTTGCGCCGGCCGCGCCCTGGGTCCAGGCCGGAGCCGGGGTCCTGGCCGTCCTGGGCCACAACCACTCGGTGTTCCTGATGGACCGCAGCCACGGGCGGCTCCGATTTCGAGGGGGCGCCGGCGGGGCGACGGCCGTGGGCTGCGGGATCGCCCTCTCCCCCTCGCTGGCGTGGGTCATCGTCGTTGTTCCCTTCCTTCTGTTCGTGATCGGCTACGCCTCGGTGACGACGCTCACCGTCGGGGCGTTGATGACAGTCACCCTCGCCGTGCAGGCCAACAACGGACAGGTGCCGTGGGCCTACGTCGGCTTCGGCGTTGGGGCGGAGATCCTCATGCTGCTCGCGCTGCGACCGAATCTTGAGCGGCTGCATCGGGGCGAGGAACGCGTCGTGGGGTTGCGCGCCGCGCCGCGCCGGATGCCAAGCCGGCCAAGCCAAGCTCTCTCCC
>CAYUWF010000129.1:0-5289 GCA_964448245.1 uncultured Anaerolineaceae bacterium
GGCGCCGACCTGCTGTGCCTGTCCGGCGGGGTTCCCGCCGATCTGCCGCTGGCACAGCAGGCGCGCCGCCGCGGGATCCCGGTCTCGAACGACTCGCAGCTCTTCCTGGAAGCCTGCGCCGCGCGGACGATCGGGGTTACCGGTTCGGCCGGGAAAACGACGACGACGGCGCTGCTCGGGGAGATGGCCCGGCGCTGGGCCGAGGGCCTCGGGCGGCGAGCGTGGGTCGGCGGAAACATCGGCCGACCGCTGCTGGCCGACCTCGGGCAGATCGCGGTGGACGATCTGGTGGTGATGGAGCTGTCGTCGTTCCAGCTCGAGCTGATGACGCTCAGCCCGTCGATCGCCGTCGTCCTCAACCTCACCCCGAATCACCTCGACCGCCACCACACGATGGAAGCCTACCGCGCCGCCAAGGTACGCCTGCTCGAGTTCCAGTCGCCGGCCGACAGTGCCGTGCTCGGGGCCGACGACACCGGGGCGTGGGATCTGCGCGACCGGGTGCGCGGTCGGCTGCTGGCGTTCGGCCGCCGCTTGCCGGCGGGGCTCGACGGCGCAGAGCTCGCCGGCGAGTCGATCGTCGTCCGGCGCGGCGGTGAGGTCCACCCAGTGGGGCCGCGCTCGATGATCCGCCTGCGCGGCGAACACAACCTGCAGAATGTGATGGCGGCGTGCGCCGCGGCCGCCGCCGCCGAGATCCCGGAAACGATCATGGCCCAAGCGATCGCCTCCTTCCGGGGAGTGCCGCACCGGCTGACGTTCGTGCGGCGCGTCGGTGGCGCCGATTGGTACAACGACTCGATCGCCACCACGCCGGAACGAAGCCTGGCTTCGCTGCGGTCCTTCGACGAGCCCGTGGTCCTGCTGGCTGGCGGGCGCGACAAGGACCTCGATTGGACGGCGTTCGCCGCCGTCGTGCGTCGGCGCGTCGACCATCTGGTGCTTTTCGGGGAAGCCGCCAGCAAGATCGCCGCCGCCGTCGGCCCGGCGACGGCCGAGACCCGCCTGAAGAGCGTCGATGGCGCGCTCGACCTGCGCCGCGCGGTCGATCTGGCGGCCCGCCGGGCCACCGAGGGTGATGTCGTCCTGCTGGCCCCGGGGGGGACGTCGTTCGACGAGTTCAAGGACTTCGCCGAGCGGGGCGAGCGATTCGAGGGGTGGGTAAACGCCCTGTGACCGAAGCCGCCGCGCCTGCCGCGATCCGTTCTACCCCGCGCCCGTCGCCGACGCGGTTCCTCGGCTTCGACCCCTGGCTGGTGATCCTGGTGGCTGTGATGATCGTCTTCGGCCTAGTGATGGTCTATTCCGCCAGCTGGGACGTGTCGTATCGGCTGTTCGGCAACCCGAATGCCTTGGCGATCCGGCAGCTCGGGAACCTCGTCTTCGGGTTCTTCGCCCTGGCCGTGGCGGCGTTCTTCCCGATCCGCTGGCTGCGGCGGCTGGCCACGCCGCTGATTGTGGGGACGATCTTCGTCCTCTTCATCCTGCTGCTGATCAGCGCCGGCGCCGGGCCGCGCCGGGCGTTCCTGGCCGGCTCGGTCCAGCCTTCGGAGCTGGCCAAGCTGGCGGTCATCATCTACCTCGCCGTCTGGATGGAGTCGAAGGGCGAGCGATTGTCCGAATGGGGCTACGGCTTCCTGCCGTTGATGACGATCGTCGGCATCGTGGGGGGCCTGATCCTGCTTCAGCCCGACCTGAGCGCCGTGCTGACGGTGGCGATGGTGGCGCTGGTGATGTTCTATCTGGCCGGGGCGCGTCTTTCCCAATCGGCCGTCGTCACGGGGGGGAGCGCCATCGTCGGCTACATTCTGGTGCGGCTGACCCACACCGGCCGCGCCCGCTGGGCGGACTACGTCGCCGGGCTGGTGAACATTCAGGAGGCCTCGTATCACGTCCAGCAGTCGCTGCAGTCCTTCTTCAGCGGCGGCCTGCTGGGGCGCGGGCTGGGAGCGAGCCGCGAGAAGTTCGGCCTGTTGCCGGCGCCGCACACCGACAGCATCTTCGCCGTCGTCGGCGAGGAACTTGGCCTCATCGGAGCGCTGCTCGTCCTGACTCTGTTCGCGCTGCTGGTGTGGCGGAGCTTCCGCGTGGCCTCACATGCCCCCGATCGGCTGGGGATGCTCCTGGCTGGAGGCATCGCCTTCTGGATCGGGATCGAAGCGCTGATCAATATGTCCGTCCTGCTGGGGCTCCTGCCGTTCGCCGGCAATGCGCTGCCGTTTTTCAGCTACGGCGGCTCCAGCCTGGTCACGATCCTGGCGGGGGTCGGGCTGCTGCTCAACGTCTCGCGCAGGCAGCCCGTCTCCCTATCCACGGAGGGCTATGTTTCGACTATTGGTGTCGGCTGGCGGCACCGGCGGCGGCGTGTATCCCGCGTTGGCCACCATCGCCGCGCTCGGCCCGAGGGCTGACGTGCTCTGGCTGGGCGGTATCGGCGGAATGGAGGCCGACTTGGTGCGGCGCGCCGGGATCCGGTTCGAGGGCGTGCCCGCCGCGGGCGTGCACGGTGTCGGGCCGCGCGCGCTGGCCGGCAACATCGCCGCTTTAGCCCGGGGCACCCTGGCGGCGCGCCGGGTGATTCGCGCGTTCAGACCGCAAGCGATGCTGCTGACGGGAGGTTACGTCGGCGTGCCGGCGGCCCTGGCGGGCCGGGGCGTTCGCAAAGTGTTGTACGTCCCCGACATCGAGCCGGCCCTGGCGGCCCGCCTGATGGCGCGGCTGGCGAGTGTCGTCGCCGTAACGGCCGAGGACTCTCGCAGGTTCTACCCCCGACGGAAGCGAGTTGTCGTCACCGGGTACCCGACAAGGCCGGACCTGGCGCCGGAGGCCAAGCCTGAGGCCCGGAGACGGCTCGGATTGTCGGCGGAAGGGCCGGTGGTCGTGGTTCTCGGAGGAAGCCGTGGCGCCCGCTCGATCAACGAAGCGCTGTGGGCCGGGCTCCGGCAACTGCTTCCGAGCACCCAAGTTGTCCACCTCACGGGGCAGCTGGATTTCCCGCGGGCGGTCGACGCGCGGGATGGGCTGAAGCCGCCTTTGCAGGCGCGCTACCTCCCCGTAGCGTACCTGCACCAGGAGATGGCCTCGGCCTATGCCGCGGCCGATCTGGCCATTGGCCGCGCCGGGGCCTCGGCGCTGGGAGAGCTCCCGCTCTTTGGCCTTGCCTCGATTCTGGTTCCGTATCCCCATACCTGGCGCTACCAACACGTCAATGCCGATTACCTGGTGCAGCGCGACGCGGCGGTCATCGTGGCGGATGAACGAGTGGGATCCGACCTGGTGCCGGCCGCCCTGGCGCTGCTCTCCGACCCGGGGCGCCTGGCGGCGATGTCGACTGCCGCCCGCCGCCAGGCCTCCCCGGAAGCGGCCGGCCGCATCGCCGACCTGCTCGAGGACGAAGCCCGACGACAGGGGGCTGCGTGATCAGTCTCGTCGTCGTCTTCTGGCTGTTCGTGGGGCTCTTCGCCATGGTGGGCGGAATGCGCGGCTGGGCGCGCGAGCTGCTGGTGACCAGCGCCTTGGTGCTGGGGCTGTTTCTGATCGCTATCTTGGAGAACTACATCACGCCCTTCCGCGACGCCATGGCGCTGCAGACGCCGGGCACCCAGGTGGCCATCCACGGCGGGTTGCTGGTGCTTTTAGCCTTCTTCGGGTACCAGACGCCCAATCTGCGCGCACTGCAACCCAAGATGGCCCGCGAACGGGTGGAGGAAATCGTCTTGGGATTGCTCCTCGGGCTGGTCAATGGCTACCTGCTCGTCGGATCGATCTGGTACTACCTGAACGAGGCCGGCTACCCGACGGGCCTGGTCGTGGCGCCCGAGCAGGGAAGCGCCCTGGCGGCCCAGGTGGCAAGCTACATCCCCTACCTGCCGCCGGCGATCCTGACCGTCCCGCTGGTGTACTTCGTCGTCGGTATCGTGTTCGTCTTCATCGTTGTCGTGTTCGTATGAGGCGCCGCATACATGTCGTGGGCATCGGAGGCAGCGGGTTGTCGGCCATCGCCCGAGTACTGCATGAACGAGGTGAAAGCGTGAGCGGGTCGGACCAGACATCGAACGCGCTGACGGAGGCGCTGGTGCGCGACGGCGTGCCGGTCGCCCTCGGGCACCGCGCCGAGAACGTCGCCGGCGCGGATCTGGTGCTGGTCACCTCGGCCGTCCGCGAGGATAACCCGGAGGTGGTGGCGGCGCGCGCGCTGGGCATCCCCGTGCTGCGCCGTGAGTCGTTCCTGCAGGAGCTCACCGCCGGATTGCGGACGATCGCCGTCGCCGGGACACACGGCAAGACCACAACCAGCTGTCTGATCGCGTGGATCCTGCGCCGTGCCGGGCGCGAGCCGGGCTACGTCCTGGGGGGCACCTCCCCGGACCTGGCCGGCAACGCCGCCGCCGGCGGTGGATCGATCTTCGTCATCGAAGCCGACGAATACGACCGGGCCTTCCTCGGGCTAAGTCCGAGCCTAGGGGTGGTGACGAACGTCGAATACGACCACCCGGATCTCTTCCCGTCGCGCCACGACTATCGCCAGGCCTTCGAGGCCTTCGTCGACCTCGTCCGAGACCGGCTGATCGTTTGCGGCGAGGATCCCGGGGCCTTGTCGCTTGGCCGGCCCGCACTGCCCCGCGAAACATACGGGCTGGCGGGCGATGCCGACTGGCACGCCGAGGAGATTCGATCCAACTCGGCCGGCGGCTCCGACTTCCTGGCGTACCACGGAGGCGAATCGATCGGATTGATGCGAACGCGTCTTGCGGGCCGCCATAACGTCCTAAACGTCTTGGCGGCGATGGCGGCCGTGGCCGACTTCGACATCGCCCCGTCGGACCTGCGCCAATCGCTGACCGAGTTCCGCGGTGTGCAGCGGCGCTTCACTATCGCCGGCGAGGCGGGCGAGGTGACGGTCATCGATGACTACGCCCATCACCCGTCGGAAGTACGGGCGACGTTGGAAGCCGTACGCGGGCGCTTCCCCGGCCGCCAGGTCTGGGCCGTGTTTCAGCCGCACACCTACTCGCGGCTGCGGGCGTTGGCCCCCGAATTCGCGCAAGCTTTCGGCGGGGCGGACCACCTCGTGGTCACGGGGGTCTTCGCTTCCCGCGAGCAGCCGGAGGCCGGGATCGACGCGGCCTGGCTGGCGGCGCAGATCGAGCACGGCGACGTCCACCCGGCGGAGGGGCTGGACGAGGCCGCCCGCTTCGTGTTGGACCGACTTCGACCGCCGGCGGTGGTCGTGACGCTCAGCGCAGGAGATGGGAACCGAGTTGGGGAGCTGGTTCTAGAGGCCCTTCG
>CAYUWF010000130.1:0-1186 GCA_964448245.1 uncultured Anaerolineaceae bacterium
AGATGCAGCGGACGGGGGTCCATGAGCCAGGGATTGTATCGCGCCGAAGCGGACGAGGTCGAAGTGCAGCGGGTCATACGGCGCGGCAAGAGCCAGCCTTATGCGATCGCCGGAATGCTCCCCTACTCCGCCCAATCTTGGCCCATCTCGCCGACACCAATCCCGGCAACTCCGGTGGGCCGGTCATTACCGAGGACGGCAAAGTCGTCGGTGTTCACTACGCCGGCCAGGCCGATACCCGCCAGGCCTGGGCGATATCCCGTGAGGAAGCCCTGCCGGTGATCGACCAGCTCCGGGATGGCAAGGACGTCGACTCCATCGGCGTCAACGGCGAAGTCGTCATGAGCGAGGACGGCTCGCTGTTCGGCGTGTGGGTGGCGGCCGTGATCTCGGGCTCACCGGCGGACGAAGCCGGGGTTCAGGGCGGCGACATCATCACGAGGCTCGAGGGTCTGTACGTCGGGAGCGACGGAACGATGGCGGATTACTGCGACGTGCTGCGAAGCCACGATGCGTCGGACAAACTGGGTATCGAAGTGCTCCGGTTCGCCACCGGGGAGATCCTGACCGGTCAGTTGAACGGCGATCCGTTGGAGGCGTCGCTCGTCTTCACGACGGAGCTGGGCGGCGAGGGTGCGGCGGCGCCGGAGGCAGGGCAGGCCTACACCGAGTACACGGCGTGGACGGACAGTCTGGAAGCCATCCAGGTGGAGGTTCCCACCTCCTGGGTGGAGGTTGACGGGACACCCTGGACGTCCGACAACGGGGCCGACTTCGCCTCGATCTGGGCGGCGCCGAACCTGCAGGACTTCAGCGGCACTTGGGGAACGCCGGGCGTCAAGTTCAATGTGACGGCGGATAAGGACAAGGTCGGGGGTCACATTCAAATGCTGGACGCCTCGCGCAGCGAGGCCTTCCTCGGTGACTGCAGCCTGGACGATCGCTACGAGTACAACGATGGCTACTACCGCGGATTCTACGACTACTACAACAACTGTGGCGGCCAAGGCGGGGCCTATCTGATCCTGTCGGCGGTGCCGGTCCAGGATACCGGCGACGTCCTGGTGTTTGTTGAAATCCAAATCGTCAGCGATGCCGATGTGGAAGCGGCCGACCACATCTTGAAGACCTTCGATATCGTTGGGGCCCTGCCGTAAGGCCAACGACTTCAGCGCAAGAAACCGGC
>CAYUWF010000130.1:1286-5223 GCA_964448245.1 uncultured Anaerolineaceae bacterium
CCGGCGCTTTTGTGATGCGGCCAGAACGGCAGGTTCGAAGAGACCCGGCGTTGACCGGGGCGACCGAATTGTGATAGCATGAGCGCAACCGGCCGGGTGTCATCCTTTATTCGACCCGGAGGCCTGGTCTCATCGCAAGTGCATCTTGGTTACGCCTCGGCTCGACGACCGGCACGCGACCGTGGCGGCCCGGGCGGAAGCGGGAAGTTGCACGCGACGGGGTGAACGCCGAGACCAGGCGATCACCCCGTTTGCTTTCTTGTGAGGTGGCGATGAGCGTTGAGTTCTTCATCCGTCTGGCCGGGATGCTGGTACTGGCTATCGGGGGGATCTACCTCGGCGCCTACCTGAGCCGGCTGGCCAACGGTCCGGCGCAGGTCTGGGTCAGTGTTTTCGCTATGGTGGGCGCGCTGATGGGCCTCGTGATCACGCCCTTCCTCACGACGCGCCCGGTGCGCCTGCTGCGCGCCCGGGTCCGTCAGACCTCGCTGCAGACGCTGTTGGCGGCAATGATCGGCCTGGTCGTCGGTCTCGTGGTGGCGGCGCTGATCGCCTTCCCGATGTCGCTGCTCCCGGCGCCCTTCGGCTCGATCCTGCCGTTTGTCGGCGCGCTGGTCTTCGGGTACCTGGGGGCGGCGGCGTTCGTCTTGCGCCAGAACGATGTCTTCGGGATGGTGCGGGCGCGCGGTGTGCCGGCGGAGGCGGCGGGGGGTTCGCCCGACGGCGGCCGCTCGGTGCTGCTCGACACCAGCGTCATCATCGACGGCCGCATCGCCGACGTGGCGCGCACCGGTTTCCTGCCGGGGGCGATGGTCGTCCCGTCCTTCGTGCTCAACGAGTTGCAGCACATCGCCGACTCGGGCGACGGGCTGCGGCGCCAGCGGGGGCGGCGGGGATTGGATATCTTGAACCGCCTGCAGAAGGACAACGCCCTCGCCTTTCGTATCTCGGACTTGGATGTTGAAGGCGTGCGAAACGTCGACGACAAGCTGGTCATCCTCGCCCGGCAGCTGCGGGCGCCGATCCTGACCAACGATTACAACCTGAACCGCGTGGCCGAGCTGCAGGGTGTGACCGTGCTGAACATCAATGAACTGGCCAACGCCGTGAAGGCCATCTACATTCCCGGCGAATCCTTGGAAGTGCGCGTGATCCAGGAGGGCAAGGAAGCCGGTCAGGGCGTCGGCTACCTGGACGATGGGACGATGGTCGTCGTCGAGGATGGCCGCGGTTTCATCGACCGGACCGTGCCGGTGAAGGTGACCAAGGTCTTGCAGACGGCGGCCGGACGGATGATCTTCGCCCGCCCGGAGTCCGGCTAGGGCTGGCGGGATGAGTCTGCGCATTTACAACACGCTGAGCCGGCGGGCCGAGCCCTTCGAGCCGCTCGAGCCGGGCCGGGTGCGGATGTACGTCTGCGGACCGACGGTCTACGCGCAGGCCCACATCGGGCATGCCATGTCGACCGTCGTCTTCGACGTGATCCGCCGCTTCCTGGAGTTCCGCGGCTACCTGGTCCAGCACGTGATGAACTACACCGATGTGGAAGACAAGATCATCCGGCGGGCGGCCGAGCTGGGGGTAGCGCCGGAGGAGCTGGCGACCCGGCACCAACGGGAATATGAACGCCATCTGCAGGACCTGAACGTCGAGATGCCGTCGATGCGGCCCCAGGCCTCCCAGGAGATCCCGACGATCGTCGACATGATCCAGCGCCTGATCGGCGCCGGCTTTGCCTATCCCGTGGCCGGCGATGTCTATTTCCGCGTTGCCAAGGACCGCGACTACGGCCGCCTCTCGGGACGGCGCGTCGAAGAGATGCGGGCCGGGGCGCGGCTCGAAGTGGACGAGCGCAAGGAGGACCCGGCCGACTTCGCCTTGTGGAAGGCGGCCAAGCCCGGCGAGCCGTCCTGGCCGAGTCCGTGGGGCGCAGGCCGGCCCGGCTGGCATATCGAATGCTCGGCGATGAACCTGCGCTACCTGGGCGAGCAGATCGATCTGCACGGGGGCGGCAACGACCTGATCTTCCCGCATCATGAGAACGAGATCGCCCAGACCGAGAGCCTCACCGGCAAGCCTTTCGCCCGCACCTGGGTCCACAACGGCATGCTGCAGCTCAAGGGCGAGAAGATGTCGAAGTCGCTGGGCAACCTGGTGACGGTCGAAGCGTTCCTGGCGAAGCATGAAGCCGACGCCTTCCGGATGATGGTGCTGAATTCCCACTACCGGGGCCCGCTGACGTACGCCGAGGAGGTTGCCGATCAGGCGCAGGCCGCCCTGGAGCGGCTGCGCGGCGGGCTGCGGCCGGCGCGGCCCGCCGCCGACGCGTCGGATCAGGCCGTGGAAACGCTTCGGCGCGAGGCGGAGACGGCCCGCGTGCGTTTCATCGAGGCCATGGAGGACGATTTCAACACCCCAAGCGCGCTGGCGGCGCTGTTCGACCTGGTGCGATCGATCAATCAGGCGCGGGACGCCGGGGTCGCCGAGCAGGGCCTGCAGACGGGGCAGGTCGCGCTGCGCGAACTGACCGGCGTCCTCGGCCTTCGGTTGGACCGGCGGCGGGAGGCGGGGGACGACAGCGCCCCGTACATTCAATTGCTGGTCGAGGTCCGCGACGAGTTGCGCAAGGCGCGCCAGTGGTCGCTGGCCGACCGGATTCGAGACCGTCTGGCCGAGGCGGGGATCAGCGTGGAGGACGACCCAGCCGGGACGCGTTGGGAACGGCGGTGAGCCGGCGTGAGGGCCGGCCCCGCGGCGGAACCTCTCCGGCTGGCGGCGAGGTAATCCTCGGCCGAAACGCCGTTTTGGAGGTCCTACGCGCCGGCCGGCGCGAGGTATTCCGGGTGCGCGTCGCGGAAGGGGTGCGCGAGACGGAGGTGCTCGGCCAGATCGTCGGGTTGGCCGGTTCCCGCGGGATCCCCGTTGAGCGAGGTGTGCCCAGTCAGTGGGAGGCGGCCGGGGAGAAGTCCCACGGCGTGGCGGCGGAGACCGGCGCTTATCCGTATGTGACGCTCGAAGACATCTTGCTCGGCGCAACGGAGCGGCGGCAGCCGCCCTGGGTGCTTCTTCTCGACGAACTCCAAGACCCGCAGAATCTCGGGACGTTGCTGCGCACGGCGGAAGCCACCGGCTTCCACGGCGTGGTCATCCCCTACCGCCGGGCGGCCGGGATCACGCCGGCGGTGGTGCGCGTCTCTTCCGGGGCGAGCGAATACCTGCTCATCGCCGCGGAGAATCTGGCGCAGGCGATCGACAGACTCCATCAGGAAAACGTCCTGATCGTCGGCTTGGAGCCTGGCGAGGCTGCGCAGCCGCTGGAGGACATCGATCTGGCCGGCCCGCTGGGGCTGGTCGTCGGCAGCGAGGGCGAGGGAATGCGGCGGCTGGTGCGCGAGCGCTGTGATGTGCTGGCCGGCCTGCCGGTGCGAGGGCGAATCGGCTCGCTGAATGCGGCCGTGGCCGGGTCGATTGCCATGTATCTGTCCTGGTCCCGGCGGCAGACCGGGGCGAAGGAAGGGGCTGCGCAGGCAGGGAGCATTGACGCTCCCTTGGAATCCTGATAGGATGCTCGTTCCGGAAGGTGCAACCGCGCCGGGCGGGTTCTGGCGCGTTTTTGCCGTATGATGCCGACGTAGCTCAACGGCAGAGCAACCGCCTTGTAAGCGGTAGGTTATGGGTTCAATTCCCATCGTCGGCTCCTGCCGGGCGGACCGAGATGGGCGACGGGCCAGCGGGGCCGAGGATCGGCTCCGGCGGCGGGTCGCCGACCCCGGGCGGTTACCCAAGTGGCCAAAGGGGGCTGACTGTAAATCAGCTGGCAGACGCCTTCGGAGGTTCGAATCCTTCACCGCCCACTGTCCGGCCCGCCCTCATAGCTCAGATGGTAGAGCACACCCTTGGTAAGGGTGGGGTCATGGGTTCAATTCCCATTGAGGGC
>CAYUWF010000131.1:0-3604 GCA_964448245.1 uncultured Anaerolineaceae bacterium
CGGGCTTTTTCCAGCAGCCTCCTAGACAAGAAACACCCGAAATGGTGTGATCGAGGTCGCTTGACCGATCTCGGGAGAGGCTGGTAGGATGGGTGATACCCTACCCGCCCGGGGGGGGTATGCCGGGCCCAGGGGCGGCTGCCGGTGAGGAGGAATCATGGATAAGGCCGATACCCTCAAACGCCTCAAGAACATCGAAGGCCACGTGCGCGGCATCGAGCGGATGGTCGAGAACGACTCCTATTGCATCGACCTGATCCGGCAGATCCAGGCGGTGCAGGCGTCGCTGGCGAAGCTGAACTCCGGCATTCTCGACAGCCATCTGCATTCCTGCCTGATCACCGCCGTTCGCGGCAAGGATATCGGCGAGCGCGAACGCGTCCTGGAAGAGATCGCCGAAGTCTACAGTCTGGCGGCGCGTTCCTAACGCGCCTCAGGGAGGCATCGAAATGGAATCGCGAACTTACACTGTGCCGAACATCTCATGCGGGCATTGCGTCCACACGATTCAGACCGAGCTGCGTGACCTGAAGGGCATCGCCCGCGTCGAGGTCAACCAGGCGGACAAGCGTGTGGCGGTCGACTTCGAGCTGCCGGCGACGGATGCAGGGATTCGCACGGCGCTGGCCGAGATCGACTACCCGGTCGCCGGATAGCCCTCGCTTGGGCGGCGCAGGGGTCCCACGATGATCACGGCCGAATCGACCCGTCGGGTGACGCTTCCCGTTACTGGGATGACGTGCGCCAACTGCGTCTCGACGATCGAACGCAACCTGCGGCGTTTGGATGGAGTCGAAGAGGCCTCGGTCAGCCTGGCCTCGGAGAGGGCCAGCGTCACGTATGACGCGAACAAACTCGACGCAGCGCGCCTCGTCGAGCGCGTGCGGCGGGCCGGCTATGACGTCGCCCTGGGGGATCTCGAGCTCTCGGTGAACGGGCTGGCGGACGATAACGATGGCCGCCGGTTGGAACAGGCGCTGCGGGCGAACCCCGGCGTAGTCGAGGCCCAAGTCAGCTACGCCGCGGAACGCGCCCGCCTGCGCTACCTCCCGACGGTGCTCACACCGGCCGACATCCGCAAGGCGGTCCAGGCTCAGGGCTTTGAAGCGACAGAGCGCGGCGTCGGCGCCGTGGATGTCGAACGCGCCGTACGGACGCGCGAGATCCAGCGTCAGCGGCAACGCCTGATCGTCGGCCTGGTGTTCACGATCCCGCTCTTCGCCCTGTCGATGGCCGCCGATTTCGGCCTGCTGCCCATGGCGTGGAGGCACGCCGTGCTTTTCGGCTGGGTACAGTGGGCCCTGGCCACGCCCGTCCAGTTCTATTGCGGCGGACAGTACTACACCGGCGCCTTCAAGGCGCTGCGCAACGGCGCGGCGAACATGGACGTGCTGATCGCTATGGGCACGTCGGCGGCGTATTTCTATTCACTGGCGGTCCTGCTCGGCCTGGCGACCGGTCATCTCTACTTCGAAACCGCCGCCGTCATCATCACGCTGATCGTCCTGGGCAAGCTCCTCGAGGCGCGCGCCCGCGGGCAGACGAGCGAAGCCGTGCGGCGTCTGATGCGCTTGCGCCCGGAGAAGGCCCGCGTCGTCCGCCCGGAAGGGGAGATCGAGATCCCCGTCGAGGAAGTGCGGGTCGGCGATGTGTTCGTCGTCAAGCCGGGGGAGAAGATCCCGGTCGATGGCCGCGTGCTGGAAGGGCGGTCGTCGGTCGATGAGGCCATGCTGACCGGCGAGTCGATGCCGGTGGACAAAGACCGCGGCGATGACCTCATGGGCGGAACCCTCAACCGGCTCGGCCGACTGAAGGCGGAGGCCCTCCGCGTCGGAATCGACACGACCCTGGCTCAGATCGTCCGCCTGGTCGAGCAGGCGCAGGCCAGCAAGGCGCCGATTCAACGCCTGGCCGATCGTGTCTCGGCCGTTTTTGTCCCGATCGTCCTGGCCATCGCCGCCGCGACATTCCTGGCCTGGACCTTCTTCGGGCCGGCGCCCGAGGCGGGAAACACGGTCCTGGCCCAGGCTCTGATCCACGCCGTAGCCGTGCTGGTGATCGCCTGCCCGTGCGCCATGGGCCTGGCGACTCCCACGGCGGTGATGGTGGGGACCGGGCGGGGGGCAGAGATGGGGATTCTTTTCAAATCCGGCGAGGCGCTGGAGACGGCCGGCCGCGCCACGGCCATCATCCTCGACAAGACCGGGACCATCACCCAGGGACGCCCGACTGTCAACGAGGTCATCCTGGCGGACGGACTCTACACGACCGAGGAATTCCTGCGCGTGGCGGCCGGGGCGGAAGTCGGCTCTGAGCATCCGCTGGCGGAAGCCGTCGTGGCCGAGGCGAAGGCGCGCGGGATCTCGGTGCCCGAGCCTGAAAGCCTCGAGGCGGTGCCCGGGGAAGGCGTGGAGGCGCGCGTCGATGGCCGTCGCGTTCTCGTCGGTACGCTCGCGTTCCTCGCCCGGCGAGGGGTCGATCTGGATGGCCTCGTGGGGAGCGTCGCCGCCTTGGAGCGGCAGGCTCGAACGGCGATCGTCGTGGCGATCGACGGTCGAGCGGCGGGGGTGCTGGCGGTGGCCGACGCGGTCAAGGACGGCTCAGCGGAAGCGATCCGCCAGCTGCGCGGCATGGGCCTGCGAGTCGTCATGATCAGCGGAGACAACCCGACGACGGCCGAGGCGATCGGCGCCGAAGTCGGTCTAGCCGGCGACGAGGTCCGGGGCGGGGTGCTGCCCGCCGGCAAGGCGGCCGAGGTGGAGGCGCTGCAGGCTGCCGGCGAAAAGGTGGCGATGGTCGGAGACGGGATTAACGATGCGCCGGCGCTAGCGCGCGCCGACGTCGGGTTGGCCATCGGCACAGGCGCCGACGTGGCGGTCTCGACGGCACCGGTCACGCTCATCGGCGGCGACCTGCGCGGTGTGCCGCGGGCGATCGGGCTCTCCCGCCAGACTCTGCGGATCATCCGGCAGAACCTCTTCTGGGCGCTGTTCTACAACGTCGTCCTGATCCCGGCGGCGGCCTTTGGCCTGCTGACGCCCGTCCTGGCCGCAGGGGCGATGGCCTTCTCCTCGGTCTTCGTCGTGACCAACAGCCTGCGCCTGCGCAACGCCCGGCTTTCCTGAGTATTCGGTGAGCGGCCTTGTCGGGCAGGTACGAGGCTGATATGCTCGGTCGTCCAAGATGGCGATGAGCAGGATGCGCTCCTCCGTTTCCCGTCGGGAGTTCCTCAAGCTGGGCAGTGCAGCTCTCGGGGCGGCGGTGGTGCCGGGCCGAGCGCTCCGCTTCGCCTACCCTCAAGAGATCGACCACCTGTGTCGAGTGACCGAATTCGAAACGACTCTGCGCTCGCGCCCCTCGCCCGAGGCCCCGGCCGTCGGGTCGGTTTCCCTGGATGATGTCCTCGTCGTCGAGCGCCAGGTCGTCGGGCGCGGCGTCTACCCCCACAACCATGTCTGGTTTGAGACGCCGGGCGGGTTCCTGTGGTCGTCGGAGGCGCAGCCGGTTCGCAACGCGCCGAACACGATCGAGACGGCCTTGCCGGCCGAAGGCGTGTGGACCGAGATCAGCATCCCTTACGTCGATGGACGGCGCTCGCCCGACC
>CAYUWF010000131.1:3704-5137 GCA_964448245.1 uncultured Anaerolineaceae bacterium
GCGGTGGAAGACGGCGTCGAAGTCTACTACTGCCGGATCGCCTCCGGGTACTCCTTCACCGAGAACGGTGAGCGGAGTTGGAACGCGCCCATCGGTCAGAATTGGACATGGCGCAAGATGATCTCGCGCCACATGTCCGGCGGCGACCTCGTCTCCGGCTACGACCTGCCCGGGGTGGGGTGGACGATCCTTTTCAGCGGCACCGGCGCAGCCGTTCACTCGACCTATTGGCACAATGACTTCGGCACCCCCCGCTCGCGCGGATGCATCAATCTCCTACCGGAGGATGCCAAGTGGCTCTTCCGCTGGTCGAATCCCCCCGTAGCGTACCGCCCAGGGGACGTGCAGTCCCTCTTCCCCCATCCCGGAACGCCGGTCCTCGTGAGGGAGGTCTGAGGCGATGTCGCCTGGGAGTGTGACGGTCCCCCTGGCGTTTCTAGCCGGGATGGCCTCCTTCCTCTCGCCTTGCGTCCTGGCGCTCGTGCCGGCCTATGTCGGCTACTTGAGCGGCCGTTCGGTCACGGCCGAGGGCGTCGTCATCGAGAACCGTTGGCAGACGTTCGGCCACGGGCTGGCCTTCGTCGGCGGTTTCAGCCTGGTCTTCATCGCCTTGGGCGCGACCGCCTCGCTCGTCGGCGCGTTGCTCTACGATCTGCGTATCTGGCTGGCGCGGATCGGCGGTGTTGTCGTCGTGATTTTCGGCCTGCACACGATGGGAGTCATCAGCATTCCCTTCCTCGACCTCGATACCCGCCGCCAGATGCGGCCGAGTCCGGGCCTGGGCTATGCCTCCTCCGTGATGATGGGCGTCTTTTTCTCGGCCGGCTGGGCCCCCTGTGTCGGGCCGGTGCTCGGCGTTGTCTTGACCCTGGCCTTGAGCAGCGGCAGCCTGAACCAGGGCGTGATCCTGCTGACGGCGTACTCCGCCGGCCTGGCCATTCCCTTCCTGCTGGCCGCTCTGGGGATCGGCCGCGCCGCCGAGCTGATGCGCCGCCACGCCCGGACGATCCGGATCGTCTCGAAGGTGACAGGCGTGGTGATGGTAATCATCGGCGTGTTACTGTTCACCGGCTCGCTCGAGCGGCTGGCGCAGTACGGTTTCTTCATCAACCTGGGGCTGTAAGTGGACCTCAGACCCTCGGCCAGCGTCGGACGCCTGGGGTGGGCTGCTCTGTCCGGGAGCGCGCTCCTCGGGCTGACTCTCGGATTGCTGGTCTTCCGCTCGCCGGAGTCGCCGGCGTCGGGGGCGGCCGAGGCGAGCCGCGTGCTGCTTCCCGCGGCGGTGGTCGATGCGCCGGCTCCGGACTTTACGCTCGAGACGGTGGACGGCGAGACCATTCGCCTGAGCGAGATGCAGGGCAAGGTCGTGGCGCTCAATTTCTGGGCCACCTGGTGCGGCCCGTGCCGCTTGGAGATGCCGGACTTGCACGATC
>CAYUWF010000132.1:0-5098 GCA_964448245.1 uncultured Anaerolineaceae bacterium
GTGGGGAATACGGGTGGAATCGGTCTAGAATCGCCCTGAGACCTCTACTTCCGATGAGCCGACCCGGGCCCCCCACGTGGATGGAGCGCTTCAGCGAGCGGGAGATCGAGATCCTTCGACTCATAACTGAAGGTCTCTCTAATCGCGAGATATCTCAGCGGTTGGCGCTCTCCCCCGAAACGGTCAAGTGGTACAACAAGCAGCTCTTCTCCAAACTGGGGGTTACCAGCCGCACCCTCGCTGTGGCCGCCGCAGCCGAATACGGGCTCCTGAAGACGCCGGAGCCCTCAGCCAAGGACCAGGGAGCCGTCCGCAGAAGCAACCTGCCGGCTCAATTGACCTCGTATGTGGGGCGAACGAGAGAAATCGCCGAGGTCAAGCAGCTTCTGAAATTCTCCCGACTGGTCGTTCTGACGGGCGCCGGTGGAACGGGCAAGACCCGCCTGGCCTTGCAGGTGGCCGGCGAGCTCCAGGGACACTTCCGCCAAGGCCTATGGCTGGTGGAACTGGCCACCATCAGCCAGCCCAGCCTTGTGGCGGACGCCATCAGCCGCGTGTTCGAGCTTAACATCCCGGGCGATGCCTCTCTGGTCGACGGGCTGAAACGATTTCTTGCCCCCAAGCATGTGCTGCTGCTCCTAGACAATTTCGAGCACCTGCTGGGCGCCGCGCCGCTGGTCGGGGAGCTGTTGGCCGCGGCGCCTCAGTTGACAGTCCTGGCGACCAGCCGGGAACGGCTGCACGTGTATGGCGAGCAGGAGTACTCGGTCCAACCCCTCCAGCTCCCCGATCTAGCACCAGCAAGCTTCGTCGAAGGACTGCTTGACAACGAGGCCGTCGGCCTTTTCATCCAACGAGCCCGAGCCGTCCATCCACTGCTCATGCTGGATGATGACCAACTGTCCGCCGCGGCACGAATCTGCATCCGCCTGGACGGGTTACCTCTGGCGATCGAACTCGCCGCCTCCCAGGCAAAGATCTTTCCGCCCTCCGTGCTGGCGCAACGCCTCGAGGGCAGTCTGCAGGCGCTCCCCAGCGGCCCACGCGACGTGCCGGCGCGGCAGCGCACCCTACGCGCCACCCTCGAGTGGAGTCACCAATTGCTCCGGGAGGAAGAACAGACCCTCTTCGCCCGGCTTTCCGTCTTTCGGGGTGGGGCTACCTTGGAGGGCATCGACAAGGTCTGCCGGCAAGGCTCGCAGGCGAGCACATTCCAGGCGCTTACGTCCCTGGTCGAAAAGAACCTTGTGCTCACTCGGGAGCCTCGCGACACCGAACTTCGATTCGCGATGCTGGAGACGATCCGCGAATACGCCACCGATCGCCTGGTGGCTAGAGGCGAAGTCGACTCGACGCGCCGACGGCACGCTTCGTACTACGCGGACCTCGCCGACCAGGCTGGGCACGAGTTCCGCGGTTTGCGGAACCCGTACTGGTTCCCTCGTCTTCGGTCGGAGCACCAAAACCTGCAGGCCGCGCTGGATTGGTCCCTGAGAGGGACTGATCCCGACTTCGGGTTGCGCATGGCCGCGGCCCTATTGGATCACTGGCGTTACAGCGGCTTTACCGCGGCGGAGGGACGCCGGTGGGCCGACCTGGCGATTGACCGATCTGGGAATGCCCCAGCAGAAGTCCGCGCCGATCTGTTCCGGACGGTCGGCAGTCTGTCTTACGTTCTGAGCGACCTCGATCGAGCCCAAGAGGCGCTGCAGCAGGCCGAACGGCTTTACCTCAGCGTGGGAGATGAACAGGGCGTGGCGTGGTGCAACACAGAGCTCGCCGTCACGCGGCTGCAGACGCCGGACCAAATCCAGCGAGGCTTGGAACTGGCCCGGGGGTCGTTGGCGGCGTTTCGTCAGCGGGAAGACAAGCCAGGCATGGCGTATGCGCTGAACACCCTTGGGGAGCTGGCTCGCCTCCAAGGAGACCACAATGCGGCGAAGAGATACTACGAGGAATGCCTCAACATTGTAAAGGAGACCGGCGAGCGCCACCGAGAGGCCATGCAGTACGAGAACCTCGGGATCATCGCGTATCACGAGGGTGAATTCGAACTGGCGGAAAACCTCATCAAGCAAGGGCTCACGCTGTTTCGACAACTGGGCACCGGCTATGGCTTGGCAACGGTGCTCGGCAGCCTGGCCGGCCCTGTCGCCGCGCTTGGCAGGCCGCGCCGCGCCGCCCAATTGCTGGGCGCCGCGGATACCCATCTGGAATCGATCGGCATCGATCAGCAGCCCGCCGATCAGCCCGAGATCCGGCTCTTCCTCGAAGCGGTTCGACGGGCGCTGAGGGAAGAGGAATTCCAGTCAGCCTGGTTGGCCGGCCGGAGAATGACCATTCAGGAAGCGGTCAGTTATGCTTTGAGCGAGGCTGACGACAGCGAGTAGGCCTGGAACGGCGTACAGGATTGGTTGCCACAGAGGCCAAGTAGAACATTGCGGGGCACGGCTTGGTGCATATGAGCGCCGATGGGGACATTCCGGCGCTGGCCAGAGCCTCGAGGGACGAAGGCACTCTGAGCGCAGTCGAAGAGGGCCCGCCTCAGTGAAGAGGCAGGCGCGCTTCGACTTCGCTCAGCGCGCCTGCCTTGGTAGGGGCGAAGCACCCCTTTTGGCTCTGAGCGACATGAGGCGAGGCGGTGTACTCGCCCCGCAGCATCAGGCCTTGATCCGCTCCCCTTTCGGGTCGTAGAGCGGCTCCTTCTCCACCGTCAGGCCGATCCGCTCCCCGAAAAGCTCCGTTTCCAGGCGCGTCCCCGGCTTGGCCAGCGCCAGCGGCAGATAGCCGTAAGCGATGCTCTTGCGCACGGTATAGCCGTAGCCGCCGGAAGTGATCCAGCCGATGACTTTCCCATCGTGGAAGATCGGCTCGTTTCCTAGGCCGATGGCTGAGGCGTCCTCCAGACTGAGGCAGCATAGCTTCTGCTGGATCCCTTCCTTCTTCTGCTTTTCGAGCGCCTTCTTCCCGCGGAAGTCACCCTTGTCGAGGCGAACGAAGTACCCCATGCCCGTCTCGTACGGCGTGTAGTCCGGCGTGATGTCGGCACTCCAGTAGCGGTAGCCCTTCTCCAGGCGCAGGGAGTCGATGGACTTGTACCCCGCCGGCACCAGGCCGTGCGCCTGGCCGGCCTGCCACAGCGTGTCCCATAACGCTTGGCCGTACTCCATTCCCGCGTAGAACTCCCAACCGAGCTCGCCGACATACGTCACCCGCACGGCCAGGACTGGCACGTTGCTCAGGGTGATCCGCCGGGCGCTCATGTAGGGGAAGCCGGCGTCGGAGACGTCGTCGCCGGTCACGCTCTGCAGGATGGCGCGGGCCGTGGGTCCCCACAGGCCGAGACACAGGTAGGACCCGGTCACGTCGTCGACAGACACCGAGCCATCATCCGGCGCGTGGACGCGGATCCAGTTCAGGTCGTGCACGCCAAACGCCGTGCCGGTAACGATCAGAAAACGATCATCCGCCAGCCGCGTCACGGTGAAGTCGCACTCGATCCCGCCGCGCTCGTTGAGCATGGAGGTGTAGACGACGCTCCCCACCGGCCGATCGATATCGTTCGAGCACATGTACTGGAGGAAGTTGGCCGCGCCCGGCCCGCGCACCTCGATCTTGCTGAACGACGTCTCGTCAAACAGGCCGGCCGCCGCCCGGGTCTGCAGATGTTCGTAGCCGACGGCCGGGGACCAGTGGACGCCGCCCCAGCCGCGCGGGCGATAGCCGTGATCGGCCTTCGCTTCATGCGGCGTGTACCAGTTCGGCCGCTCCCAACCGAACTTCTCGCCGAAGACCGCCCCCAGATCGCGCTCCCGGGCATAGGCCGGGCTGAGGCGGAAGTTCCTCTCGGTCTGCCGCTCCTCCCCCGGCAGGTGGATGTCGTAGTAGCGGGAGTTGGACTCGATCGTGCGGTTCAGCGTGAAGGATTGGCTAACGTAGTGTGGGCCGAAGCGGCGCACGTCGAGCCGCCAGCAATTCCACTCCGGCGTGCCTTCGATGATCCACTCGGCCATCGCCTTGCCGATGCCGCCGGCCCCCGCCAATCCGTGGGCGCAGAAGGCGCACGCCACCCAGAAGCCGCGAACGTCGGTCGGCCCGAGCAAGAACTCGCCGTCGGGGGTGAAGGCCTCCGGGCCGTTGAGCAGCTGTACGATCTCGGCCTTCTCCACCGCCGGCACGCGATGGATCGAGTTCTCCATCAGCGGCGTGAACCGCTCCCAATCCGGGGGAAGGAGCTTGTATCTAAAATCGTCCGGGATCCCGTCCAGGCCGAAGGGCTTCGGATTGCGCTCGTAGCCTCCCGTGACCAGCCCGCCGACCTCCTCGCGCCAATACACCAGATGATCCGGGTCGCGCATCGTCGGCACGTCATGCGCCAGACCTTCGATCGGCTTGGTGATCAGGTAGAGGTGGGCGAAGGGGATGAGCGGCAACGTGATCCCCACCAGGCGGGCGATCTCGTTGCTCCACATCCCGGCGGCGTTGACGACGACTTCGGTCTGGATCGTGCCGCGGTCCGTCACGACCCCGTCGACGCCTCCCTTCTTCTGGCCGATGGCGCTGACGGTGGTCTCGGTGAAGAAACGTGCCCCGCCCTTCTTGGCCCCGGCCGCCAGGGCATTCGTCAATCCGGTCGGGTCGATGCTGCCGTCGGTGGGGGTAAAGACCGCGCCGAGCACCCCGTGGGGGTTCATCAGCGGCCACATCCGATGCGCCTGTTCCGTGCTGATCAACTCGAGGGGCATCCCAAACGAGCGGGCGAAGCCGACCTGGCGTTTGAGCTCGACCATGCGTTCGGGCGACGATGCCAGCCGCAGCCCGCCGACCTCGCGCCAGCCGGGGTCGATCCCAGTCTCTTCCTTGAGTGTCCGGTACAGGTCCGTGCTGTACTTCATCATGCGCGTCAAGTTGAAATCCGAGCGCAGTTGGCCGACGAGCCCGGCCGAGTGCCAGGTGGAGCCACAAGTCAGTTCGCCGCGCTCGAGCACGACGACGTCCGTCCAGCCCATCTTGGCCAGGTGGTAGGCAATACTGCAGCCGCCGACGCCGCCGCCGATGATGACGACGCGGGCCTGGGTGGGGAAGTCAGACGCCATGC
>CAYUWF010000133.1:0-5095 GCA_964448245.1 uncultured Anaerolineaceae bacterium
CCCGATGCTTCGCCCCTACATCGTGTCGATGGCCTCGGCGAAACGACGGACGGCCGCCAGGTGGTCGGCGGCGGACACGAGGCCGGCGCCCATCGTGTTCAGCCCGATGTGGGTGGCCCCGGCTTGGCGCCAGGCTTCGATGACGGGCCTCCACGCTGTGGGGTTACCGTCCCGATAGGGGATCCGCACTTCCAGCCCGAAACCCTCCCAGGGCCGGGCCTGCTCGGCAAGGTAACCGGCGAGTTTCTCCAGTGCGGGACGGGCGTCCTCTGCCGAACGGTAGTTGGGGATCCATCCGTCGCCGTAGCGCGCCGCGCGCCGCAGCACCCGATCGTCGCGGCCGCCGAACCAGATCGGGATTGGCCGCTGCACGGGTAGCGGATTCAAGCCGGCGTCGTCGATGCGGTGGTCACGGCCGTGGAAGGTGACCAGCGGCTCGGTCCACAGCCGCCGCAGAACCTCCAACTGTTCCTCCATGCGCCTGCCGCGATCGTGGAAGTCCTTCCCCAGCGCGATGTACTCGACCTCGTTCCACCCCAGGCCGACGCCCAGTCGGAGCCGGCCGCCCGAGAGGACATCCAGCGTGGCGGCTTGTTTGGCAACGAGCGCCGTCTGCCTCTGCGGCAGGATCAAGATCCCAGTCAGGAACCCGAGCCGAGTCGTGCACGCCGCCATGTAGCTGTACAGGACGAAGGGTTCCAGGAAGGCCGATTGGTGTGTGTAGGGCCCTTTCCACGCTCCGGGCCTCTCCGGATTCGCCCCAAGCACGTGGTCGTACGCCACCACATGGGAAAACCCGAGACCCTCGACGGTTTGCGCGAAATCACGGACGGCCGCCGGGTCCGGGGGATATTCGGTCTGAGGGTAGATCACACCGAAGAGCATGGACGGTGATGAACCTCTATGGGAAGGGCGAAGCGCCTGGGATGACCCTGGTGGTTCGCCCCTACGTGGCTCCGGAGGGAGGTTGCCCCTATTCGTAGCGCAGCGCTTCGACCGGCTCGAGGTCGGCGGCGCGCTTGGCGGGATAGAGTCCGAAGAACAAACCCACGGCGGCCGAGAACAGCGTCGCTATCAGAATCGCATCCAGGCTGATCGTCGGCGACAGGTCCGCATCCGAGGCGCGGGCGATGACTCCGACGAGCATCGCCAGCCCCCAGCCGAGCATGATCCCGAGTAAGCCTCCGATCAGGCTGAGCAGTGACGACTCGGCCAGGAATTGAACCTGGATATCCCGCTTGCGCGCCCCAATCGCCTTGCGCAGACCGATCTCGCGCGTGCGCTCGGTGACGGACACCAGCATGATGTTCATGATCCCGATCCCGCCCACCAGCAGCGAGATGGCGGCGATGCCGCCCAGGAAGATCGTCAGGACGTTGGTGATGGTCTCGGCCGTGGCGAGGAAGTCCTGCTGGGTGAAGATCGTGAAATCGTCGGCGCCGATCGCCGTCCGATGGCGCGCCTGCAAGAGACCGGAGATTTCCTGCTGCGCCTGCGCCACCGACTCGGCGCTGGTTGCCCGGGCCATGATCATGTCGACTTCGTCGCGGCCGCGCCGCATCAAGCGGCTCTGCGCCGTCGTCAGCGGCACCAGCACGCGGTCGTCCTCGTTGTTGAAGCCCGAGCCGCCGCGAGCGACGGTCACCCCCAGGACGCGGAACGGCTGACCTTCGATGCGGATCGTCTCGCCGACCAGCCCCTCCGTCCGGCCGAAAAGCCGGTCGGCCGTGTCGGGGGCGAGCACCACGACCGCCGCCCGTCCTAGCATGTGCTCCTCTGACAGGAACTCGCCTTCGGCCATATCGACGTTGCGAACGGATTCGTACTCCGTCGTTACGCCCAACGCCTGGGTGAAGGTGCTCTCGCCGCCGTAGGTCACCTCCAGCGTGTCGGTCAGCAGCGGGGCGACGCCGTCGACCGACGGGGCCTGGAACGCGTCGCCGATGGCCTGCGCGTCCCCGAGCGTGAGGGGTTTCGGGTTGCGCACTTCATCCGATCCTCCATCGAACACAAACAGCAGATTGGTGCCGATATCGCCGATCGAGCCGGTAATGGTCGCCTGCGCGCCGCGCCCGATTGCCAGCATGGCGATCACGGCGCCGACACCGATGACGATTCCCAGCACGGTCAGGCCGGAGCGGAGTTTGTTACTCGACAGGCTTTCGAGCGCCTCCAGCATCGCCTCGCGGAGATTCATGGCCGTCGCTCGCCGTGCCCCTTCGCCTGCGTACCTTCCTCCACCAGGCCATCCCGCAGGCGGACGACCCGGTGGGTGTGGGAGGCGATGTCCGGATCGTGGGTCACGAAGATCAACGTCGTGCCCCGCGATTCGTTCAATCCGAGCAGCAGGCGCAGGATCTCCTCCCCCGAACGCGAGTCGAGGTTCCCCGTCGGTTCATCCGCCAGAATGATGGCGGGATCCGTCACCAGGGCCCGGGCGATGGCCACCCGCTGCTGCTGCCCGCCCGACAGCTCATTGGGCCGGTGGCGCATGCGGTCCGCCAACCCAACGGCCTCGAGCGCCGCTTCGGCTCGCTCCCGGCGGCCGCTGGAGACCCCGGCGTAGTGCAGCGGCAATTCGACGTTCGAGAGCGCCGTCTGCCGGCCAAGCAGGTTGAAGCTCTGGAAGACGAAGCCGACCTTGCGGTTGCGAATGGCCGCCAGCTGGTCGTCGCGCAGATCCGACACCGGCTCGCCGTCGAGGCGGTAGGTCCCGCTGGTCGGATGGTCGAGGCAGCCCAACAGATTCATCAACGTGCTCTTCCCCGAACCCGACGGCCCCATGATCGCCAGCACCTCGCCACGCGCCACCTGCAGCGACACGCCGCACAGGGCGTTCACTTCCATCTGTCCCATCCGATAGACCTTCGTCAGGTCGTCGGCCTCGATGACGAATCCGTTAGCGTTCATGGCTGGAGGAAGGACCCTCCGGGCGGACCGCTGCTTGGGTCGAGGACCACCGGCGGATTGAGGACGATCAGGTCCCCGGCCGCCAGATCACCCTCCAGCACCTGGCTGTTGGTCTCGGACGAGGTCCCCAGCACGATCGGGACCGCCTCCACCTTTCCGTCCCGCAGGACGTAAACCACACGCACTCCGTCGACCACACGCACAGCCCGGTTGGGGACGAGCAGAGCGTCTTCGATCTGGTCGACGACCAGGTTGACCCCCGCCGTCAGGCCTGGGCGGACGAGCTCATCCGGGTCTCGCAACGCCACCGTCACCATGAAGGTCACGACGCCCTGGGCTTCAGCACCGACCAGCTCGACCTCGGTCACTTCGCCCTGGTAGGTGCGATCCAGGATGGCGTCGAAGGTCAACTCCACCGACTGGCCGGGCTGGACCCGGTTGATGTCGACTTCGGAGATGTCGACATCGACCATCAGCCGAGAGAGATCGGCCAACTGGAAGGCGACCGTCCCCGGGCTGACCTGATCTCCCGGCTGGACCTCGACGGCGGTGATCGTCCCGTCGAAGGGCGCTTCGATCCGGGCCTGCCCCGCCGTCGCCTGGGCGGCGGCGACGCGCGCTTCGGCGGCGGCGACGTCATCCGGGTCCGGCCCGTCCTTCACTCGTTCGTACTCACGGAGGGCGTCGTCGAGTTGGGCCTGGGCCAAGGCCAGGTCGGCGTCGAGTTCGGCCTGCTGAATCTCCGTCGGGTGGCCCGTGTACCAGTTGTAGGAGGCTAAGGCCGTGTTGTAGGCAATCCGGGCATTGTTGTAGGCGAGATAGACCTCGGCCTTCGAACCACCTTCCGCCAAATCGCCGGGCGCGTGGTCGTAGAGGCTCTTGGCATTGTCCATCATCTCGCGCGCCACGGCCAGTTTCGCCTTGGCGGCTTTCAGCGTGTCGGACGTCGCCCGGTTCCCCTCCCGGTTGACGATGTGATCCCGCTCGGCTATCCGGAAAGCCTCCCGGGCCGTGGCGACCGCAAGCTGGGCCTGCGCCGCCGCTTCCCGCGAGTGGAGCACGTCATCCAGGGCCCGTTGGGCGGCGACGAGATCGGCCCGCGCCAGAAGGACCGAGGCGAGAAGCGTGGCATCACTTAGCACGGCGAGTCGGTCGCCGGCCTGCACGATGTCGCCGACCTGAACGCGCACCTCGTCGACCGTCCCGCTGGTCTTGAAGGCCAACCCGGCCAATTGATTGGCGCGGACCGTACCGGTGGCCCCGACCGTCGCCGTCAGGCTGCCGGCCACCACCGGGGTGGTATCGCCATCACCGGTGGGGACGGCCCCACCGAACGCCATCCGGTTGCATCCGGCGATCACCAAAGTCACAACGAGAAGCGCACTTGCCGATTTCATCCAGAGCTTCATAGTTCAGGAACCTCACGCAGGGGATCCAGTGTCCAGATCCGGCGGCCGCCGAATCGGGTGGAAAGCGCCACCCCGGCGCCGATGAGCCCGAGCAGGGCCATCACGACCGGCGCGGCATACGGCAGGCGCGTCACGGAATACAGCAGGGTCGTCCCGACCAGCAGAGCCATCAGCGGCGAACCTCCCGACCAGCCGGCGCGGCGCAGCAACCCCCGGCCGAAGGCCAGCGCCAAGGCCTCTCCTCCGGCCAACGCCGCCAGGAAGAGCACTCCGCCCAGCACGAACGGCAGCACCGCCGTGTGAACGTAAAACGCCGAAAGCAGGGCCACGGCGCTGAGCCCCAACACCAGCAGCAGGCCGATCACGAAGAAGCGCACGATCTCCCGCCATCCGCTCGCCACGGCATCCGTCAGCCGACGCATGCGCTCCGGCATGGTGTAGAGGATGAGCGCACCGATCAGGAACTGAAGAAGCAGGCCGGCTATCGCCTCAACGTACGGGCCAGCGGCGGCCAAGCGATGCAGGCCGAAGGGCATGAAGCGGGCGCCGATCTGCCGCGCCATCATCGGCCAGGCGACACGAATCCGTCCATCGGCTTCCAGAAACGCCGCCGCCAGGATGACGACCAGCGCCAAGACCAGAGCCACCACCACAGCTACTCTCCACGCCTTCATGCACCGACTCCTTCTTCGAGCATCTGGCCGCTCCAATCCCCGGCGGGATCGGAAGCGGCACCGGCCTCCGGCATCAGCCGGCGCAGCCAGGTGAACAAGGGA
>CAYUWF010000134.1:0-5072 GCA_964448245.1 uncultured Anaerolineaceae bacterium
CAGGTGCCCGAGACCGAAGGCAACGGGGTCATCGAGCTGGCTAACGATTACCTCGCCCGGGGCGAGGACCAAGCGGCCAAGGCTGAGATTCAACAACTGCTGGAAACGCTCATCCCGAGCACCGAGCAGCTCCAGGCCTACGGCCAACCGGCGGGTTCGAGCTGGCGCCCGCCCGGTGTCGCGGCCCCCACGGCGCAGACCGACTGCGCCACGCTGTGGCGCAACCGCTTCCCCATGGGTGGCGGCCGCTACATTTGCTTCGAGTACATCACCGGCGAGGTGGCCGGGGTCGGATCTTATTCCGTTTACTACCCGGCCTCCTGGGCTCCCGACGACCCGGGTCGCGCCCGGCTGGAAGCAACGGCCCTCGCCGCCCACGACGCCATGATTGCCTATCGGGCCTTTGGCGACATCGGGCCGGTCAATATCATCTTCAGCGTGCTGCCCAGCCCCGCCGGGTTCCTGGCCGAGGTCTACTCCCGCCACCCGCGCGCCGACGAGGCCTGCCCTCTGCTCATCTTCCCGCGGGCCCTGGTCGAGAATGACCTGGACCAGTTCAAGCAGACCGTCGCCCACGAGATCTTCCACTGCTACCAGGTCCGAAACCTGAACGGACAAATGCTGGGCACCGACCGCTCCGTCCGCAAATGGTGGTCGGAGGCCTCGGCCGAGTACTTCAGCAACGTCGTCTACGACAAAGTCAACTACGAATATCGCCACCAAGGGGAGTTCGACTACTCCTCACCGACGACACCGCTGGTCCAGATGGATTATGGGAATGCCGTCTTGTTCCAGTACCTGGCGACTCGCCTCGGCGACGCAGGGGTGATTCGGTTCCTGCGGTCGATGCCGACCAGCGGCGAAGAAGCAGCGCAGATCGCCGCTCTGGCGGACTACCCGGACATGCAAACGATCTTCCACGATTTCGCTCGCGCCTACCTGGAAGGTCGCATCGACGATCGGGGCGGCGGGGCCTTCCCGGTCAACCCGGGGGCGGGCGACGAGCTGCACTTCCCCGAGGGCAGCGGAGGCCCCCTCATCGCCGACCCCTTCGTCGTGACGCGATTCCACGTGACCTTCGACGACGACCTGCTCTACACGCTGACCACCGAGACCTCGGGCGTCGAAGGGATGCATGCCTTGCGCCTCGGATTCGGCGAAGGGGCCTGGGGCCCCGTGCCGGGGACGTTGAACACGGCCTGCCCCCTGCCGCCATCGACATTGCTTCTCACCAACGCCACGCCCGGCGGAGCGTATGAGGTCCAGACCAGCGCCACGACCGAGGACTCCGGCGAGTGTGATCGCTGCCTGCTGGGCGCGTGGCAAATGGACCTGGAGTCGTATCGCGCAGCCTTCGCTTCCTTGGCGTCCACCTACATCTCCGGTGGGGGGACCCTGGACGAGGTCAGCGGGGTGGTCACGGCCTTGTTCCTCGAAGACGGCCACGTCTACACCACGACCGAAGGATTCGTGGCGGGCGGCGACTTCACCCTCGGCGACCAGCCGGCGCGCGTCAGGCTCATGATGGACGGCACGGTCAGCTCGATTTACGTGGTCGAGAGGGAAGGCCGCCTGACGTTCCTGCGCCCGGAAGAGGCTCTGACGACAAGTTCCCAGGTGACAGTCAGCGGCGTGACCGTCGACGTCCCCGGGATGGAACTCCCTGGTCCGGGGTTAGTCTCGGGCGAGTACACGTGCACCTCCGACACGCTCCATCTGACACCGTTGGACGTCGGGGTCGAGCACCCGGGAGTGGACTTCAAGCGAGTGCGCTAGCGCCGGCGGCCACCCCGGCGATCCAGGAGTGGGTCGTCAGTTGGGAGTTGGGAGTTGGAGCCAAGGGCACGATCCAAAGCGTCGGGGCGGGCGGCGGCATCCGATACTCGGGCTGCGCCCAGGGGGCCGACGTCGACTTCTACACGATCGACGGCGGTGGACACTCCTGGCCGGGCGGGGAGCCGATGCCGGAATGGGGCGTGGGGCACACGACCCAGGACATCGACGCCACCCGCGTGATGTGGGAATTCTTCCGCCGGTTCTCGATCGGGGACTAGCGGGCTTCCTGCGCGCTGCCGGTGGTTCTGACGCTGGACGAGGGATTTCATCCTCGAGGCCGCCCGGAGAGGAGAAGGTGTACCCCCTGCGCAAGTACAGCTCCACTCGCGATCCGCGTCGGCGAGTAGACTCGCCCGCGCAAGCCGAACGAAGTCTGAGGCTCCCCTGGGGGACGAACCAACCGATGGGTCCATCCGCCACCCTCTTCGACTACGACGGCGTCCTGGCCGATACGCTGGACGACATGCTGCGCTTCGCCGGCGAGGCGTGCGCCGAGATGGGCTACCCGCGCACGCCCACGACGGCGGACCTCGACGCCCTGGAGACGATGACCTACGTCGACTACGGGCGCCAGCTAGGCCTCCCGCCCGAGCGGCTCGAGGAGTTCGCCCGGCGCACGATAGCCCGTTTCGACGCCAAGCCCCACCCCCCTGCGATCTTTGAGGGTATGGGTGCCGTCGTCCGGGCGGCGGCGCGCCGCGGGCAGGTGGGGATCGTCACGAGCAGCTCTGCACGCGCCGTGTTGCGGTTCCTCGAAGCGCACCGAATCCAGGCCTGCATCGACGTCCTGATCCCGGTCGAGCACCCGGGGTCGCGCGCCGACAAGATCCGGGCGGCGCTGGCGTACCTCGGCCGCCAGCCGCACGAGGCCTGCTTCGTCGGCGACGCCGTCAGCGATATCCGCGCCTGCCGCCAGGCCGGCGTCCACTCGATCGCCGTGGGCTGGGGGCACCAAAGCGCCAGACGCCTCACCGAAGCCGGGCCGGACCACCTGGTCCGCTCACCCCAGGAGTTGCTCGAGCTGCGCGATCGGATGTAGGGCTTGCGCGACCGTGTCAGGCTCGTTGACGCATTAGCAAGCGGCCAACCACGTCGGCGGCAGATCCAGCGATCGTCCGAAACAGAGAAAAGGCGATCAGGAAAAGCACCGGACCTGAATACTGTTCCCCGCCTTCGCCAAACACCTGGTTCATCGTAATGTCAACGATCCAGAAGTAGGGCTGGGCGAGGCGCCAGCCGGACAGGATAATCCCGATGCCGATCAGGAAACCGGCCGTGGCCGCAACCCGTCTGGGGGGCCCCAGAACCAGCCAGCCCCCGAAAAGGCCGCCCAGCAGGGCCCCCAAGACGATGCCTGAGACGAGGCCGAGGGTCGAGGCCAGTTTCGCGGCGGGGTCGGCTCCTATCAGCGCCTGTGAGATGAACATCACAGCCGCGCCCACCCCACCGCATGTGACGAGGACCACTGAAGCCCGCAGAATTCGTTGACCCACGATCTGAACGTTCAATCCAGCCGCAGTCGCCCTTAGCTCGCCCGCAGGAAGAGGAGGCGAACCCCGAACATGATCCACACGAGCGCCTCCAGCCAGACTCCCACCGACAAGGCGACCCCATCTCGACGGCGGAGCCCATACAGGAGAACGAACCCCCCAAGAGCAACACCTACGACCATCCCGGGCACAACTGTCGCATCTCCAAGAACGAGAATCGCCACAACAACCGCCAGGGCAACCCCATAGGCACCCCTTCGACCGAGGGCCAATCTGTAGATCTCCCTCCGAATTGAGAGGCGGGCCTTAGTCAAGTACTTACCCGCCTCCGCCCTTTGTCGAAGGCGGATCAGCATACGCACGAGGTCTAACAAGGTCCTTTGGCTACCCGGGTAAGCCTGCCACGCCCTTGCATAGAACCCCGCGGCTACCTGCGCCTGGCCGCGATGTTCAGCGATGCGCGCGAGCAGCCTAAGTCCAAAGACCGCCGTGGGGTTGGCCTCCACGGCCTCTTCAGCAAGGCCCTCCACCACCTTGTCCGACTCCGCCAACGAAGCGGCTCGAATGCTCCTGGCTTCCAGCAAGATTGCGCGCACGTCACCAGCAGGAGAATTTGCCTCCGCCGCGGAGATCACGATTTCGGCATGATCAGGTAGGTCCAATAGGGCCAGCCCAAGCGCCCAATTGGCTTGCTGCTCTGGAGTAAAGTGGCCGAGGGCCGATTCTGTCAGCGCCGGGTCCGGGCGCTGGCCTTCGAGCAAGTCCTGATATGTAAGCGATGGTTCTATGGTTGACACTGGCGGCGCCTATCCTCCTATCCCCTCAAAGAGTCTCCTAGTACCTTCCAGAAGAGCGGGAATGCCCAACTCATCGGGCCATGGGCTCAAGACGATGATGCCGACAGCGACCGTTGCGACAAGCACCATGCCGGGCTTGAAGCGAATATACGTTCCTGACTGACCATTCACTTGGCCGCCCTCTACATCGGCCTTGAAGTCAACGAAGTTGGTGTCAACCGTAACAGCGGATTGAAGGAAGCCCCCAGGTTCATATCCGATGTAGAGTGAGCTCCCGGATTGGGCGACGAGATCGCCCTCCCCGATGTCGACCTCCACGTCCGGGCCTGCAAATCGATAACCCACTCGCCAGCCACTGGGGCTAGAAGATACGCTCACTGGCGGTGATCCCGCTGTGGCCCCAACGGAGCCGTCGCCACCAATCCATACATCCGGGTTCGCTCTGGCGATGGGCTGGACCGATTGGACCTGCCCTACCTCGATCATACCGAATGGCAGTGCGAAAGAAGCTGCAGGTTCCCGAATGGGGTCAAGTGGAATCCGGACCGATGGAAGCAATTGTAGAACTTCCGCAATCTGGTCTGACGTCCACGAGGATGTGGGGGGTCGACTTACGGGGGGCGTCGGTGTCGCGGTGGCTGTATGCGGCCTGCCGAGATCGCCAGGATGAGGCGTCGGGGTAGCCCTAGAAACGGATGTGGTTGGGGTCGGAGGCGGCGCGCCTGTTGGCGAGAGTGGAGCAGGAGGCGCGTGACTTGGCCCCTTCAACCCCTCAATCGCGGCCGAGCTGAGCCCAACTATCGCCTCCCAGCCTCTCTGCCACCACGGCAGGGCGACAACCGGCGGGACGATCGCGACCGACTCGCGCTCCCCGGCCCGGTAGATCGCATACGCCTGCGCCGCCTCCCGATCTTCCCGCCCCGCCGCCCACGCCTCCCCGGCCACATAG
>CAYUWF010000135.1:0-5003 GCA_964448245.1 uncultured Anaerolineaceae bacterium
GGTCGTTCTCGTCGACGTCGCCCCAGTCGTCGGGGTCGGCCAGCGAGTCCAGGCGCGCGTCCTCCGAGCGCAACACGCGCACCCGGCTGATCAGGCGCTTGACGTTGGCGCTGCCGCAGTGCGGGCAGACGACGGGGGTGCGGCCGTACTCGCTGTAGGACAGCACCAGGCTCAGGCGCTTACGGCAATCGAGGCAGCGATAGTCGTAGGTCGGCATAGAGGCAGCGAGGCTTGGATTATACTGACCCCTTCAAGAGACCTCAACGCATGAACGACGACCTTCTCCGCCGCCAGGCCGCCCCGTTGCTGATCGTCATCTCCGGCCCGTCGGGCGTCGGCAAAGACGCCGTCCTGCAACGAATGAAGGAGCGCGGCTTGCCCTTTCACTTCGTCGTCACGGCGACGACCCGCCCGCGGCGGCCGGGCGAGGTGGAGGCTCGCGACTATATCTTCGTCTCGCGTCCGGATTTCGACCGCATGGTCGAGAGCGGCCAGATGCTCGAGCATGCCCTGGTCTACAACGACTACAAAGGGATCCCCCGCCAGCAGGTGGCCCAGGCCCTGGCCAGCGGGCGCGACGCGGCCCTGCGGGTGGACGTGCAGGGGGCGGCCACGATCCGGTCGCTGGCGCCCGAAGCGCTGCTGATCTTCCTGCTGGCCGCCTCCGAAGAAGAGCTGGAGCGCAGGCTGCGGGCGCGGCGCACCGAGTCGGAAGAGGATCTGGCGCTGCGGCTGCAGACGGCGCGCCAGGAGATCGAGCAGATGAGCCTGTTCGACTACGCCGTGGTCAACCGCGACTTCGCCCTGGACAGCACCGTCGACACGATCCTGGCCATCATCCACGCCGAGCACCATCGCAGCCGGCCGCGCCAGGTCCGTCTGTGAATCTGCCGCCCCCGACTCAGGCCCCGGCGCCGCCGCGCCCCGCCTGGTGGCCCGTGCGACTGCGGCGCTCGCCGGTCACTTTCGCCTTGATCGGGACCACCGGGTTCGTCTTCCTGCTCCAACTCCTGGGCCAGGCGCTGTTCGGATTCGACCTGGTACTGGAGGTCGGGCTCAAGGACAACGCCCTCATCCTGGGGGGCCAGCTGTGGCGCCTGTTGACCCCGGTCTTCATCCACGCCGGGATCCTGCATCTCGGCGTCAACATGTACTCACTGTTCGCGCTGGGCCCGGCCGTTGAACGATTCTTCGGCCCGCCGCGCTTCCTGGCGGTGTATATCCTGTCCGGAATCAGTGGTGTCGTCTTCAGCCTGGCTTTCAGCCCGGCGGCCTCGGTGGGCGCCTCGGGCGCCATTTTCGGACTACTGGGCGCCCTGGCGACCTTCCTCTACCTACACCGTCCGGTCTTCGGGCCGGCGGGCGGGATGATGCTGCGGCAGTTGGTCATCGTCGGCGCCCTGAACCTGTTCGCCAGCCTCAGCCCGGGGATCGACCTGTGGGGCCACGTCGGCGGGCTGGTGGCGGGCGTGACCTGCACCCTCTACTTCGGCCCGCGCCTGGTGCCGACGATGGTGAACGGGGTCGCCTCGGGATTCTCCGATCAACAGCCCTGGCCCGAGGTCCGCTCGCGCGTCCTGGTGGCGGCCCTGGGCGTGGGGGCGATCGCCGCCCTGTCGATGGCGCTGGCGCTCGTGGCCGGGTGAGTCAGCGCGGCTCATATACCCGGAAGACGGCGGAGCTCCCTCTGTTGTCAAGCAGATCCTTCGCTCGCTTCGCTCGCTCAGGACGACACGCCGGGGGGGTCACCCTGAGCGAAGCGAAGGGCCTGCTGTTCACGTTGATGTCCCAAGCGGGACGCCCGATCGCAAGGACGTAGGGGCGAAGCACCCTGGCACCGCCCGCCTCACCGCGCCGGGTATAATCCCGCCGCACACCCTGGGGCAACTCACCGTCGATGGAAAACGCTAACCCGACGGATGTCTTCGACATCACGATCATCGGGGCCGGACCAACCGGCCTTTTTGGCGCCTTCTACGCCGGATTGCGCGAGCTGAAAGTCAAGATCATCGACGCCTTGCCCCAAATGGGCGGTCAGCTAATCGCCCTCTATCCCGAGAAGCAGATCTTCGACACGCCCGGGTTCTTCGCCATCCGCTCCAAGGAGCTCGTCGACAATCTGGCCAAGCAGGCGACACAATGGAAGCCGACGCTGGCGCTGGGCCAGCGCGCCCAGCGGCTGGAGCGCGTCCCGCTCCCCGGCGGGGCCGCCGACGAAACCTGCTGGCGCGTCGGCACCGACAAGGCCGAGCATCTCAGCCGCACTGTGCTGCTGGCGGCCGGGATCGGCGCCTTCGAACCGGCCAAGCTCGCCAACGAGAGCGTGGCGCGCTTCGAAGGCAGGGGCGTCATCTATCTTGTATCGGACCTGCAGGCCTACGCCGGGAAGCGCGTGTTGATCTTCGGCGGCGGCGACTCGGCCGTCGACTGGGCCCTGGCCCTCGAGTCGATCGCCGAGAAGGTCACGCTGATCCACCGTCGCGAGGGCTTCCGCGCCCACGACTCTTCGGTCAACGCGCTGAAGTCGTCGCGCGTCGACGTGCGCATCTTCTACGAGCTGCGCCAGCTGCGCGGCGCGGACCACGTCCAGCAGGCGGTGATCTTCGACAACCGCACCCAGGCCGAGACCACGCTCGAGGTCGACGAGGTCATCCTGGCGCTGGGCTTCAAGGCCGATCTCGGGCCGATCCGCGAATGGGGCCTGGAGACGATCGGCCGGCGCTACGTCAAGGTCAACAACCACATGGAGACCAACCTGCCGGGCGTCTTCGCCGCCGGTGACGTGGCGCTGCAGGAGAACGAGGACCCGCTCAACCTGATCGTCGTCGGCTATGGACAGGTGACGGTGGCGGTGAATTACGCCTACACCGTCATCAAACCTGGCGGCAAGGTCTTCCCCGGCCACTCGAGCGAGCGCTCGAAGTAGGAACCCAGGCGCGCTGAGCGCAGTCGAAGCGCGCCGTTCCGTAGGGCAGGCGTGCTGAGCCCCTCGTCCTTGCTCAGGACTGGCTCTGTCGAAGCGCGCCGTTCCGTAGTGCAGGCGCGCCGGGCCCCCCCGGCCCTGCTCGGGACAGGCTCTGTAGAAGCGCGCCGTTTCGATGAGTTGGAGCCCACATCATCCAGGCATCCTTCGACTACGCTCAGGATGCCTGGCTCGCGAATTCAGGCTTGACAAGTCCGATTTATGGCCTATTATATCTGCAACGGATACATCCTGCGCAGATGTATGTACCTGTCCGTGAAGGAGTGCGGCCCATGGCGGAAGTGGCACGAGGTCCCGACAGCTTCCTCCCCCTGACCCCGGCGGTTTTCCACGTCCTGCTGGCGCTGGCCGACGGCGAGAAGCACGGCTACGCCATCATGCAGGAAGTCGAAGAGACGACGGAAGGCAAGGTCCAGATGGGCCCTGGGACGCTCTACGGCTCGATCAAGCGCATGCTGGCGGCCGGCCTGATCGAGGAGAGCGATGACCGCCCCGACCCCGCGTTGGACGATGAGCGACGCCGGTACTACCGGCACACTGGCCTCGGCCGCATTGTTCTCCGCCTGGAGACCGAGCGGATGGCTGAACTCATGGCGCTCGCCCGTCGCAAGGACGTCTGGTCTGGGGCTGGATGACGGAGGGAGCGATGCGAGAAATCAACGGGGTGCCCGCTCCTATCGACCTCTCCGTCCGACTCTACAGCTGGCTCCTGGCCGCCTATCCGGGGCGGTTCCGGGCGGAGTATGGACACCACATGACGCAGGTCTTCCGCGACACCTGCCGGCGCGACTACCGCCGCCGCGGGCTGCCGGGGATGACCTCGCTGTGGGCGCGCACTTCGCTCGATCTGATCCGGACGACGGTCGAGGAGCACATCGAGAGAGGTCTACACATGAACCATGAGAAGTTCGTGCGCTGGAGCGGTTGGGCCCTGATGGGTGGGGCGATCCTGTTCGCCGCCGGCCAAGTCATCGGCAACCTCGACCCAAACAGGAACGACCCAATCGGCGGCGGCGGTGCCTCCTACGAGATCGGCGCGATCGTCGGCCTCGCTCTGGGTCAGGTCCTGTTCGTGATCGGTCTCTCGGGGTTGCGTGCCGGCTACGCTGAGCGCAGCGGAAGCCTGGGAGGGATGGCGCTGATCATATCTGTCATTGGCGCGGGTCTGTCGCTCGCAGGGATCCTTATGATGGGTGTCACCGAGTCCGAGTTAGCCTGGCAAGCGTGGGGGATCGGGCTGCTGACGATGACGCTTGGGCTGGCGGTCTTCGGGGTGGTCGCGTTGCGGCGGAAGGTTTTCGCCCGCTGGAATTTCGCCCCCCTGCTGGCCGCGGCCACCCTGCTCTTGCCACTGAGCGGTTTAGCGGGGGAGTGGGGCTCCGCTGTCACCGTGGCGGCGTTTTCCATCGCCCTGATCCTGATCGGCTACCGCATGCAGGCGGACGCCGGGAGAACGCCCGAAGTCGCAACCTGAGTCGTCTTCAGGTAACTATCAAAAGAGGGAGCCTGTTGGCTCCCTCTTTTGATAACGAAATCGGTTGCCATGATGGGTCAGGCTATCACCATCGAGGAGGCCCTGCGCTCATTGACCATCCATGGCGCTTATGCCACATTTGAAGAGGACAAAAAAGGAAGCCTGACTGCAGGCAAGCTGGCTGACTTGGTCATCCTTTCTGCAAACCCGCTAACGGCCCCAATTGAAATTGTCCCTGACATTCAAGTATGGATGACGATGATCGGCGGAACGGTCGAACATTGCGTGCAGGGGCAGATAACCCCGTGTCCATAAACACCCTTGTAATCCTTCCGTGTCTCTGTACTTGCGAATAGCACACGGCGTAACCCTGTAGCCGCCCAACACAGGCGTGCCCTGGATTGGCGCTGCGCGCCCGCCAACGTGCCTTGGTCGCGTAGTTTCTGGTTATTCAACCAAGTCGCCCTAGCGGAGTACGCGCCAACCGCTGGCGCCAATCGTTGGGCGGCTCTTTGCAGCAGGAGAATCTAGAATTGGAACCTTACA
>CAYUWF010000136.1:0-4993 GCA_964448245.1 uncultured Anaerolineaceae bacterium
GGTGTCACCCTGAGCGCGGGGTGTCACCCTGAGCGCGGGGTGTCACCCTGAGCGCAGCGAAGGGCCTGATGGTCCGCGCGGAAGACGGCGATCAACTCGGAGGGCAAGCAGGTCCCTCGCTCGCTCCGCTCGCTTAGGATGACACGCCGTTAGGTGTCACCCTGTGCGCAGCGAAGGGCCTGCTGGTCCGGGCGGAAGACGACGAGCACCCGGAGGGCAAGCAGCTCCTTCGCTCGCTCCGCTCGCTCAGGATGACACGCCGTGAGGATGTCACCCTGGAGGTCCACTGCGGGATGGCGTGAATCACGAAGGGACGAGAGTAGGGCCGCAGGCGGAGAGAGAGCGTGGGGGTCGGAACGAGCCAACTGCCGAGGCGCTTGTGAGATAAGATTCCGACACTGACGGCACCCAACTCCGTTGAAGATGGAGACTCCCACGATGAAAGCCCTTCTCGACAAGCTCCAGATCAAGGCCGTCAACCCCGGCGCCTGCTACGGCCCGCAGGGTTGGATCGACGACCCCACCGGACCCGAGCTGACCTCATTCAACCCAACGACCGGCCAGGCCCTGGCCAGCATCCGCCAGGCAACGCCCGAGACCTATGAGCGGGTCATCGCCGCCGCCAGCGAGAGCTTCCTCGATTGGCGGGAGACCCCGGCGCCGGTGCGCGGACAGCTTCTGCGCGACTTCGGCGATCTGCTGCGCGAGAACAAGGAGCCGCTGGGTGACCTGGTCAGCCTGGAGATGGGAAAGATCCGCGCCGAGGGCCACGGCGAAGTTCAGGAAATGATCGATATCTTCGACTTCGCCGTCGGGCTGTCGCGCCAGCTCTACGGGTTGACGATGCACTCGGAACGGCCGCAGCACCGCATGTACGAACAGTGGCACCCGCTCGGCCCGGTGGGCGTGATCACCGCCTTCAATTTCCCCGTGGCGGTCTGGTCCTGGAACGCGGCGATCGCCATCGCCTGCGGCGATCCGGTCGTCTGGAAGCCGTCGTCCCATACCCCGTTGGCGGCGATCGCCGTCACGCACCTGGCCAACCAGGTGTTGGCCGATCACGGCCGGCGCGGACTCTTCAACCTGGTGATCGGCACCGGCCGGCAGGTCGGCGATCGGATGCTGAGCGACCCCCGCCTGCCGCTGATCTCCTTCACCGGCTCGACGCAGGTCGGGCACCGCGTGGCCGAGACCGTCGCTGGGCGCTTCGGCCGCACGATCCTGGAGCTCGGGGGCAACAACGCCATCATCGTCGCCGAGGACGCCGATCTCGATCTGGCCGTTCGGGCGATCCTCTTTGGGGCCGTCGGCACGGCCGGCCAGCGCTGCACGACGACGCGCCGCATCATCGCCCAGCGGGAGATCCTGCCCGAACTCTCGCGCCGGCTGGTGGCCGCCTACGGACAAGTCCGCATCGGCGACCCGCTCGAGCCGGGGACGCTGATGGGCCCACTGGTCGCCGGGTCCGCCTTGGAGGAGATGTTCGATGCTCTCGAGCAGGCCCAGGCCGACGGCGGACGAATCCTGACCGGAGGCAAAGCGCGCGGGGATCTCGGGCCGAATTTCGTCGAGCCGACCATCGTCCACATGCCGTCGCAGACCGAGATCGTCCGCCGTGAGACGTTTGCCCCCATCCTCTACTTGCTGGAGTTCGGCGACTTCGACGAGGCGATTCGCCTGCACAACGACGTGCCGCAGGGTCTGTCGAGCGCCGTGTTCAGCGAGAGCATGCGCACCGTCGAGCGGTTCCTCTCGGCATCCGGGTCGGATTGCGGCATCGCCAATGTGAATATCGGCACATCCGGCGCAGAGATTGGCGGTGCGTTCGGCGGGGAGAAAGAGACCGGCGGTGGGAGGGAATCCGGGTCCGACGCCTGGAAGCAGTACATGCGGCGCCAAACCAACACGATCAACTGGTCGCGCGAGCTACCACTGGCCCAGGGCATCCAGTTCGGGAGCGAACCCGCACCCCGAGCGGAAGCCGCCGTAATCCATCCGCAGGGGCCTGACATTCCTCGTCTGTAGTCGAAGGGCCGGACCGTAAGCCGCGTGGTGCCATCCACAAGGGCCTGATCGTCTCGATGCTTGGAGAAGAGTTCTTAGGGCGCACTTCGGCTTCGGTCCTCCGCCGGGCTGCGCTGGGCGGTGGACCCTCGCGCAGCGAGGCGTCTGAGGTCAGGGAACCGGGGTGGCCCCTCCGCCCGGACCTGGCGTGGGAGGGGCCTCGAGAATTGGCACACTCGCCAGATCGCCCGAGACATCCGTCGCCCCCGACCACACCCAGCCGTTGATCCCCTGGCCGATGCGCGTCAAGAGGTACCACGTGCCGATCGGCGAATCATCGTAGCGCCCGATCACTTGCGCCGTCTGCCCCTGCAAGAACAGGTCGACGATCGGGTAGTCCTCCCCCGGGCCACTTCGAACCGAGACGTTGTACTTGGCCGTGGCGGCGGCGAAGTTCGGCGTGGCGGTCTGGCTAGGCGTGGAGGTGGGCGCAGGGACCGTCGGCGTGGAGGTCTCCAGCACCGGCGTCCAAGTGGCCGTCGGGGCGGCGCGTGTCAATTCGGCCATCGCCTGCGCCGTTCGCAGCACGTCGTCGCTGGAGGGAGTCGGCGTCCCGGCCTCGCCGCCTCGGCAGCCTGCCATCAGGGCCAGAATGAGGACCGTGCCCATCCACTTCGCTCGTGTATTTCGCATGCTTGCTCCCCCCGCGCCAAAGTCCGGCGCAGCGGCGTGGGAGTATACCAAAGACTGCCTACGGAGGGTCTGCAAGGGGGAGCTGGGCACCTAGGCGATTAGACACCTAGGCACCAATGCACTTGGCACCCTGGCCTCCTGAATCAAGGGACGTTCGCACCACGCCACCTGGCACTTGGCGGCCCAGCCCCTTGGTGCCTAGGTGCCCAGGTGCCTACCGTTGATGGACTGGTACTCTCGTCCTCTCAGCGGCCACACTCAGGGGTCGTATCATGGCGTCATGAGCAGCCGCCCGGAGGGGGACCTCGCGTCTCGCGTTTCCGTACGGGAACGGAAGATCGGCCGTCTGCGCGATCCGCGCCAGGAGCGCCTCGATTGGGAGGCGCAGGTGCGCGAATCCGAGCAACAGCTCGAGCGAGCCCGCACCCGACTACTCTCGGCCTCCGTCGCCTTCTGTGACGGTGCGATCAGCACCGGCCAACTGCGGGCCGTCCGGGAGCTCCTTCGCGAGCAAGAGAACCGGCTGATGGCCCTCAACCAGAACCCGGTCCCCCCCTTCGTCGAAGAGGGTCTGCCGGACGCCCCGGTCCACGTCGCCGAAGCCGCCAGCCCCCTCGAGTGGGAGGCCGTGCCCGATCTCCTGGGCGACGTCTCTCCCGAACTCCGGGACATGCTGGCGACTCTCGACAGGAAGATCGAGCGGCTGGAGGCCGACCTGCAACAGGGACGGATCAACGCCTCGCAATATCGGGCGATCCGCAAGCACTACCTCGACCAGCGACAGGTGGCCGTTCGCCTGCAGCGCGCCCATCCAGACAGCGACCGGTGGCGGGTCGTCCTGGAGGAGGGCAAGACCTCTTTTCTACTGCAGCTCAACGAGGCCGTCCTACGCAGCTTTACCCTTTACGACCTGCGCACCCGCGCCCGCATCTACTCCCAGGGCGAACTCCCCACGGCAGCGGAGCAAGCCTTCCGCCTCCTGGGCACGTTCGGGCCAGACGGACCTCAGGCACAGCCGGGGCGGATGCTCGGGATGCGGGCCGAGGATGGATCCTCCTACCTCTTGATTCCCTGCAAGTACACCGTCGCCCTGGTCGTTTTCACCCAGGATCCGCCGGCCTGGCAGTTGCGTGTCATGCGTGAAGTCCACAGCAACTTCGAGACCGCCAACAAGGCCACGTTGGCGCGCGGGGAGCGCCAGACGCTGATCTTCCCCGACCTGTCGCGCTTCATTCGCGTCTAATCTCGTCCCGCCGGGCAAGAACAAGCAAGGGCGCCGGGTGATCCGGCGCCCTTCGTTTCTCTTGGTAGCCCCAAGCCATTGCCCGGGTTTGCCCGGGCTGAAGGCCGGGACCAACCCCTATGCCTTGTCGGCCAATGCCGCCTGGGCCGCCGCCGACCGGGCGACCGGCACCCGGAAAGGCGAGCCTCTTGTAGCCCCGGGCTTTAGCCCGGGTCCTGCCGGATTAGTGGCCGGGACCACCCCTATGCCTTGTCGGCCAATGCCGCCTGGGCCGCCGCCAACCGGGCGATCGGCACCCGGAAAGGTGAGCACGACACATAGTTCAGCCCGATCTTGTGGCAGAACCACACCGACTTCGGGTCGCCGCCGTGCTCACCGCAAATGCCGACCTCGAGGCCCTTGCGCACTCGCCTCCCGGACTTGACGGCCATCTCCATCAGCTTGCCGACGCCCCGCTCGTCGATGCTGGCGAACGGGTTCTCGGGAAGGATGTCCTTCTCCAGATACTCCATCAGGAAGCCCGACTCGGCATCGTCGCGCGAGATGCCATAGGTCATTTGAGTCAGGTCGTTCGTTCCGAAGGAGAAGAACTCGGCGAAGCGGGCGATCTCATGAGCGGTCAGCGCCGCGCGCGGGACCTCGATCATCGTGCCGAACTTGTAGTCGATCTCGACCCCTTGTTCCTTCATCACCCGCCGCGCCTCGGCCTCGAGCACCTGCCGCTGGACCTTGAGCTCGTTGACGTGCGACGTCAGCGGGATCATCACCTCCGGATGGACGTCGACCTTGTCTTTGGCACAGGCGCAGGCGGCCTCGAAGATGGCCCGCACCTGCATCGTCGTCAGCTCGGGGATGTGGATCCCCAGGCGGACGCCGCGCAGCCCGAGCATCGGGTTAGCTTCGCGCATCGACTCGACCGCCGCCAGCATGCTCTCCTTCTCGCGCAACGCCTTCGGATCCTTCCCGGTGATGCGCAGCTCGGTCACTTCCTGCAGCAACGTGTCGTGCGCCGGCAGGAACTCGTGCATCGGCGGGTCGATCAGCCGGATGATG
>CAYUWF010000137.1:0-4961 GCA_964448245.1 uncultured Anaerolineaceae bacterium
GTCCGCCCCGATGACCTGGCGGCGCTGGTCATTGCCGAGGCGGTGCAGCGGGCGGCGATCGATCCGAGCGAGGTCGAAGAGGTCTACTTCGGCTGCGCCAACCAGGCCGGCGAGGACAACCGCAACGTGGCCCGCATGGCCACGCTACTCGCCGGCCTCCCGGTCGAGGTGGCAGCCGTGACCTTCAACCGCCTGTGCGCCTCCGGGCTGGCGGCGGTCAACGCCGCCGCACGCGCCATCAAGGTCGGTGAAGGCGAGGTCTTCGTGGCGGGTGGCGTGGAGAGTATGTCGCGGGCTCCGTTCGCCGTCCCCAAGGCCGAGCAGCCCTTCGCCTTCGGCAACCTGACGGCCTGGGACACGGCGCTCGGATGGCGCTTCCCCAACCCGAGGATGCAGGAGGAGTACGGCACCGAATCGATGGGCGAGACGGCCGAGAATATCTACGAGATGTCGCGCAGCATATCGCGCGCCGAGCAGGATGCCTTCTCCGCCGAAAGCCATCGGCGGGCGATCGCCGCCATCGACGCCGGCCGCTTTGCCGAGGAGATCATCCCCGTCCCTGTGCCGCAGCGCAAAGGCGACCCGCTGCTCGTCGCCGTCGACGAGCGTCCCCGCCGCGACACGACCACCGAGGCGCTGGGGCGACTGAAGCCGGCCTTCCGCAAGGACGGCACGGTGACGGCCGGCAACAGCTCGGGGCTCAACGACGGCGCGGCGGCCCTGGTGCTGACGAGCGACGCCTACGCCGCACGGCACACCTTGCGGCCGATGGCGCGCCTGGTGGCGTCGGCCGCCGCCGGCGTCCCGCCCCGAACGATGGGGCTGGGCCCGGTCCCGGCGGTGCGCAAGGTGCTCGAGCGCGCCGGCCTGGAGTTGAAGGACGTCCGGCTGATCGAGCTCAACGAGGCCTTCGCCGTGCAGTCGTTGGCGGTGATGCGCGAGCTGGAGCTCTCGCACGAGATCACCAATGTCAACGGGGGCGCCGTCGCCCTCGGCCATCCACTGGGATGCTCGGGCGCCAGGATCCTCACCACCCTGCTCCACGAGATGCGCCGCCGGGCCTCGGCCGAGGCCCGCCCTTACTATGGCTTGGCCACGCTGTGCGTCGGCGTCGGGCAGGGGGAAGCGACAATAGTCGAGTGGATCGGCTGAACGATGCTCTCCGCAAGAACGGCTCCATCCCACCCCCTCCCCTCGCCCCTCCCCCTGCGCCAGCTGCTCTCATGACCGATCGTTTGATGCAGGGGGAGGGGAGGGTGTTTTCGAAGGGAAGGGGAGCTTCGCTCCCCTTCCCTTCGAGATTCCTCCCCCTCTCCGCCAGACTAAACTCCATGCAGAGGCTTCGCGGGAGGCGGAGAGGGGGACAGGGGGTGAGGGAACAACCCTTCACGAAGAAACCGCCGTGCGCGTTCTGGTAACCGGTGCCACTGGATTCATCGGCTCCCACGTGGCGCGGGCCCTGCTCGAAAGCGGAGCGACGATTCGCCTCCTGCGCCGCGCCGACAGCCCCACCGGTCTGATCGACGGATTGGAAGCCGAGCACGCCGTGGGAGACATCCTCGACCCGGCGTCGCTGCGCGGGGCGTGTGACGGGGCGCAGGCCGTCGTCCACTGCGCCGCCCAGATGCGGGGCCGAGGCCGGATGGCGGCGCGGCTGACCAGTCACATCCTCGGGACGCGCAACATGCTCGACGCAGCCGAGCAGGCCGGCGTACGGCGTTTCGTCTATACCTCGTCCGTCGCCGCCTTGGGCATTCCGCCCGACGCCCCGTCGGACAACCCCGAGCAGGCGCAGCCCCTCGACGAAACGCACGGCTGGCAGGGCGACGCGGCGCGCTGGCCCTACGGGTACGCCAAACACCAGGCGGAGCAGATCGTCCGCCGCGCGGCGCAGGAAGGTCTGGGCGCCGTCATCGTCAATCCGGCGCTGGTCATCGGCCCGGGGGACCGCAATCGGGTGTCGAACATCTTGATCTGGCATGTCCTACACGGGCGGATGCCGCCGCTCGTGCCCGGCGGACTCAACGTCGTCGACGTCGCCGACGTAGCGGCTGGCTGCGTGGCGGCCCTTGGGCACGGGCGGCCGGGCGAGCGTTACATTCTGTGCGGCGAGAACCGGACGCTGGCCGACCTGATTCAGACAACGGCGCGGCTTCTCGGCCGACGCGGGCCGCGGTTGCGGCTGTCTTTGCGCACGGCCCGCGCCCTTGGATCGCTCGCTTCCGCCGGTGCGAGGTTGCTCCACCTTCGCCTCGCTCCCGAATTGTTGAAGCAGGCGGGTATCTACTTCTACTACAGCGGCGAGAAGGCTCGCCGCGAGTTGGGACTCGGCCGCCCGCGGCCCTATGAGCCGGCGGCCCTCGCCTCCGCCGACTGGTATCGGCAACACCTCCAGCGGTAGGCCTTGCCCAACCGTTGTGATACACTGCCCACGGCAGAGCGCCCAGTCACGATGAGCCGCGCGGCCTCCTCGATTCGACCTCCGGAAATCGAAACGATTTGGGCGGCGGCGCTTCAGGCCACGGCTGCCGCGGCCCGCCAGGCTAGCTCCAGCGAAGCCGATGTCTTGCGCGCCTTCACGGATGCCTTGCGCCGCCTCCGCCTGCGCGGCTCGATCATGCTGCTGCAGGAGGACGGCCGCCTGCGGGTCGCCTCGGCCGCCCTCAGCCGCGCCCTGACCACCACCCTCAACCGTCTGGGCGGCATCGACATCTTCGCCTATACCTTCGACCCGGCCGGCGTCGACCTGCTGGCGCAGGCGCTGGCCTCACGCCAGGCCGCCTTCTCTCCGACCATCAGCAGCGTCATACGCCAGATCGCACCGCGCTCGGCACAGCCCTTGCTGCCTCGCATCATACAGATGCTGGGCGACGTGCCCCTGATCGCCGCGCCGCTGCTCTCCAAGGACCGGCCGTTGGGCCTGCTGACGGTCACCGCCCGCTGGCTCGGCCCGGGCGACATGCCGATGGTGTCGGCGCTGGCCGATCACGTAGCGATCGCCCTCGATCATGTCGCCGGGCAGGCCGAGATGCGCCTCGCCCTCGAGCGCGAGCGCATGCGCAACCTGGTCGCCGAGAGCCTGGCCAGCGCCCACGCCATGCCGGATGTGCTGCGTCAGGTGATCGACCTGGCCGTCCGTATGACCGGTGCCGACGCTGGCGGCATCATCCTCGTCGATCGGCATGGGCGGCCGGAGCGCCGGCCGTATCTCGTCGGCCTTCCCGATGATCCGCGCCTTGAGACCGGCCCGGAGGGCGTGGAGACGATCTGGCGGGTCCTGGAGACCCGATCTGCCGTGGTCCTCGACGACTACCCCTCGGATCCGAACGCCAGCCCCGGTTTCGTGGCCTCCGGGGTACAGACCTTCCTGGGCGTACCTCTGTTGCTCGGCGAAGAGACGATCGGCGCCATGGCGTTGTTCGGTTTGCGGCCGGAACGGCTATTCCGCCGCGACCAGGTGGAGCTGGCGGAGAGCATCGCCCGTCTGGCGGCGATCGCCGTCAAGAACGCCCACCTGTTCGAAGAGGTCGAAGCGCGCGCGGAAGAATCGCAGGCGCTGATCCGCACGGCGCGCTCGGTGACGGCCTCGCTTGACCTGGTCACCGTTCTCAGCCTGATCGCCGAGCAGGCGCGCGACCTGTTGCGCGCCGACGGCAGCCGCATTCATCTCCTCGACCCGGAGCGCAACGTCCTCAAGGTGGTCGTCGCCAACGACACCTACCCGGACGAACTGGCGACGTTGGAGCTCGAGCCGGGGACCGGCCTGGCGGGCTGGGTCATGCAAACCGGGGAGCCGCTGCTGACCAACGACCCCGTCGCCGACCCGCGCGCCGTGGTGGTGCCGGGGACTCCGCCGGACGAGCCGGAGTGCCTGCTGATGGCGCCCCTCACCGTTCGGCAACGAACCGCCGGAGTCATGGTGGTGGTTCGCGAGGGCTCCCAACGCCCCTTCTTCCCCAAGGACCTCGATCTGCTTTCGGCCTTCGCCGCGCAGGCGGCGGTCGCCATCGAGAACGCCCACCTCTTCGGACAGATCCAGTCGCAGGCCGCCCGCCTCGAGGCGGAGGTCATCGAGCGGACCCGCGACCTGGCACTTTCCGAGGCACGTTACCGGGCGCTGGTCGAGCTGTCGATCGCCGGGATCGAACAGCTCGACCGGGAAGGCCGCATCGTCTACGCCAACCGGGCGCTGGCCGACATGCTCGAGACCACCCCGGAGGCGCTGATCGGCAGGACGCTGGCCGACCTGATCCCCGCCAGCGTGTCGCCGCACCCGATGGCGATCCTGGAGCAGCAGATGCGCGGCGAGCGCCCGACGCGCGAAGTGGTGGAAGTCCAATACCCGACGGCTTCCGGCCGCCTCGTCCCGATGCTCGTCGGCACCAGCCTGATCCGCGACGACCTGGGCCAGCCTCAGGGCGCCACCGTGCTGATGCTCGATATCTCCGAGCGCAAGTCGCTCGAAGCGGTGCTGCAGAAGGAGCGCGACCGGATCGGCACGATCCTCGAGAACATCGGCGACGCGGTTTTTGTCACCGACGGCCAGGGCGTCATCGAGTATGTCAATCCCGCCTGGGAGCGTCTCAACGGCTACAGCGCCGGTGAAGCCGTCGGCCAGCCGGCCAGCCTGCTCAACAGTCACACCCACCCGCCCGAGGTCTTCGCCGATCTGTGGCAGACCGTCCTGGGCGGGCGCACGTGGCGCGGCGAGCTGGTCAACCAGCGCAAGGACAGTTCGACCTACGACGTGGCCCTCACCGCCACGCCTCTCACGGACGAATCACGCGCCATCACCAATATCGTCTCGGTGCTCTACGACATCAGCGCCATGAAGGAGGTCGAGCGGCTGAAGTCCCAGTTCGTTTCGGACGTCTCGCACGAGCTGCGCACGCCGCTGACTAACATTCGCCTCTACCTGGACCTGATGCGCGGCACCACCGACCGCACCAAGACCGAACGCT
>CAYUWF010000138.1:0-4959 GCA_964448245.1 uncultured Anaerolineaceae bacterium
ATCAGGTCTGCAAAGGACGTCGAAGAAAGCTGCTTGACGAGCTTCTGCTGGACGTCGGACCACACACTGTGCACCGGGCAGTCGTCCCCAAACGTGCACAACCCCGGGTCGTCGACGCATTCGTTGAGCGTGATCGGGCCGTCGATCGCCTCGACCACTTCCAGCAGGCTGATGTCCTTCGGCTCGCGGGCCAGGGAAACCCCGCCGCGGGCGCCGCGCGACGTCTGCACCATACCAGCCACCGAGAGCTGCGAGACGATCTTGGCCAGGAAGGAGGGGGGGATGCGCTGGTCGCGGGCGATCTGGCTCGTCGGCGCACGCCCGGCGCCGTTCTGCTCGGCCAGATAGAGCACGGCGCGCACGGCGTAGTCGGCCTGTCGGGTGATTTGCATGCCTTCCTCCCACTTTTCGGGATACTCGACCCTTCGGATAGAAGTTATCGCTTTCCCATCAGTCTAGGCGGCGGGCCCCAGAGCGACAAGTGATGGGTGTCATTCCGCCCTGGTGACCTTCGACGAACGGGGTGCCGGCGGGCCCGGCATGGTAAACTTCCGCCGGCCCGGGTCCCGCGTCGGAGGCGCAGCGTGAAAGAGATCACCGTCATCGGGGTTGGCTACGTCGGCCTGGTCACCGGGGGATGCTTTGCCGACCTGGGGAACCGCGTCGTCGCCCTCGACATCGACGCCGAGCGGGTCGCCGGCCTCCAACGCGGTCAACTGCCGATCTACGAACCGGGACTGGAAGAGGTGGTGCACCGGAACGTCGCCGCCCAGCGGCTGCACTTCACCACCGACTACGCCGACGCCCTGCGCCAGGCCGAGTTCGTCTTCATCGCCGTCGGCACGCCGGCCGGCGTGGACGGCGAGGCCGACCTGAAGCACGTGCGCGCGGTGGCCGAGACGATCGGCCGGACGATGGACCACCCGCTGATCCTGGTCAACAAGTCGACGGTTCCGGTGGGGACCGGCGACTGGGTAGCCGACATCGTGCGCGCCCACCAGCCCCAGCCGATCCCGTTCTGGGTCGTCTCTTGCCCCGAGTTCCTGCGGGAAGGCTCGGCCATCGCCGATTTCATGGCCCCGGCCCGCACCGTGCTCGGTTCGCTCGATCGGGAAGCGGCGGAGAAAGTCGCCCAGCTCCATCTACCCCTGCGCGCCCCGATCGTCATCACCGACCTGCGCACGGCGGAGATGATCAAGTACGCTTCCAACGCCTTCCTGGCGACCAAGATCTCCTTCATCAACGAGATCGCCAACATCTGTGAGGCGCTGGGGGCCGACATCAAGGAAGTGGCCACCGGGATGGGCTACGATCCGCGCATCGGACCGCACTTCCTCGAAGCCGGCCTGGGCTACGGAGGGTCGTGCTTTCCGAAGGATGTGACGGCGCTGGCCTACATGGCGGCCGAGAAGGGCCGCCATTCCCAATTGCTCCAGGCGGTGATGGACATCAACAACGACCGCCGGCGCGAGCTGGTCGACCGGCTGCGCGAGCTGCTGGGCGGGCTGTCCGGCAAGACGGTCGGGTTGCTGGGCCTGTCCTTCAAACCCAATACCGATGACCTGCGCGAGGCGCCGGCGCTCGAGATCGCCGAGCGGTTGATCGCTGAAAACGCCCTCGTGCGCGCCTACGACCCGGTGGCCATGCCGCGCGCTGCCGGGCTCCTGCCGATGGTCAAGATGGCCGCCACCGCCTATGACCTCGCCGACGGCGCCGACGCCCTGATGGTCTGCACCGAATGGAACGAGTTCAAGCAGCTCGATCTCGAGCGGGTGCGCCGGTCGATGCGCCAGCCGGTCCTGGTCGATGGCCGCAACCTCTATGAACCGGGGGAGATGGCCCGCCTGGGCTTCCGCTATCGAGCGGTCGGCCGCGGCTACGGCCCGGACGGCAAGCCCTTCGCCCCTGTGCCGGCGGCCGGCCAGCGCTCCCCATGACGCAGCCCGCCGCGCCCGTCGTGCGGGCCCGCTTCCGCAACGGCCTCGAAGTCCGCCTCAAGGAAATCCGCACCGCGCCCCTGATCACTTTCTGGGTCTGGTATCGCGTCGGCGCCCGCAACGAGCGGCCGGGGACGACCGGGATCTCGCACTGGGTCGAACACATGCTTTTCAAGGGGACGCCCACCTTTCCGGCCGGCGTCCTCGACCGGGTCATCTCGCGCGACGGCGGACTGTGGAACGCCTTCACCTTCTACGATTGGACGGCCTACTTCGAGACGATGCCGGCCGACCGGATCGACCTGGCCCTGCGTCTGGAAGCCGATCGCATGGTCCACAGTCTTTTCGAGCCGGCCGAGGTCGCCTCGGAGCGGACGGTGATCATCGCGGAACGCGAAGGCCACGAGAACGAGCCCACCTTCCGCCTGGGGGAGGAGCTGCAGGCGGCCGCCTTTCGCGTTCATTCGTATCACCACCAGATCATCGGCGACCGCGCCGACCTGGAGACGATGACCCGCGACGACCTGGTTCGGCACTACCGGTCGCACTACGTCCCGGCCAATGCGCTGATCGCCGTGGCCGGCGACTTCCGGGTGCGACCCATGCTCGCCCGTCTGCGCCAGTTGTTCGGGCGCATCCCGAGGAGGCCAGCGCCTCGCCCTGCCGTTCGCCCGGAACCGGCGCCGGCCGGCGAGCGACGCGTGACCGTCGAAGGGCCGGGTGATACGACCTTCCTCGAGCTGGCCTACCGCGCCCCGACGGCCAAGAGCCCGGACTTCTTCCCGCTGGCGGTACTGGACAGCATCCTGGCCGGCGCCTCGAGCCTCAATCTCTTTGGCGGCGGGCTATCGAACAAGACCTCGCGGCTCTACCGGGCGCTCGTCCTGGGGGACCTGGCGGCGTCGGTGAGCGGCGACCTGGCGGCCACGATCGATCCCTACCTGTACGGCCTGCGGGCGACGGTGCGGCCGGGGGTCGCGGCGCAGGACGTGCTGCAAGCCATGGATCAGGAAATCCGTCGCCTGCAGGACGAACCGATCGCGGCCGACGAGCTGCTCAAGGCCGTCAAGCAGGCGCGGGCGCTCTTTGCGTACGGCAGCGAGAGCATCACCAATCAGGGGTTCTGGCTTGGCTACAGCGAGATGTTCGCCGACTACGCCTGGTTCGAGGGGTACTTGAGTCGACTGGAGGGGGTGACGGCCGACGACGTTCAGCGAGTGGCCCGCACGTATCTCCGGCCGTCCCAGCGAGTCGTCGGGTTCTACCTCCCCACGGGAGGCGCGAGCGGTGCGTAGGAAAACCGTCAGCTTGCCGAAGCTGGATCCGCGCTCGCTTCCGGGTCCCGACAACATCCACCGCTGGGTACTCTCCAACGGGCTGGTGCTGCTCGTACGGGAAAATCACGCCAGTCCGTCGGTCGTGTTGACCGGGTACCTCGCCGCCGGCGGGCTCGAGGAGACCGAGGCCAATGCCGGCCTGGCCCACCTGACGGCGGGCTCGCTGATGCGCGGCACGCAGCGCCAGTCCTTCCAGGCAATCTACGAGTCGGTCGAGTCGATCGGCGCCGGTCTGGGCTTCGCCAGCGGGAAACACAAGACGACCTTCCACGGGAAGGCCCTGGCGGAGGACCTGGGTCTGCTCCTCGGCCTGCTGGCCGAGGCGCTGCGCCAGCCGACCTTCCCTGAGGAGGAGGTCGAGCGGCTGCGGGCGGAACGGCTGACGGCCCTCAACATCCGCGATCAGGACACCGGCGCCGTCGCCGCGCTGGCGTTCGACCAGCTGGCGTATCCGGGCCATCCGTACGCCGTGCCCTCGGATGGGACGAAGGAGTCGGTGGCCGGGCTGCAACGTCAGAATCTGATCGATTTCCACAAGGCAGCCTACGGGCCGCACGGGATGGTGCTGGCGGTCGTCGGGGCAATACGTGCCGAGGCGGCGCGGGCGGCCGTCGAAGCGACGCTGGGCGGATGGCTCAATCCGGCGCAAACGCCGCCGCCCCGCGTGGCCGAGGCCGCGCCGCTGCACGACGTGCGGCGCCAGGAGGCGGCGCTCCCGGGAAAGAGCCAGTGCGACCTGGTGCTGGGGGTCCCCGGGCCGGCGCGCGCCGATCCCGGCTATCTCCCGGCGGCGCTCGGCAACAGCGTCCTCGGGCGCTTCGGCCTGTACGGCCGCGTCGGAGATGCCGTGCGCGAGAACGCCGGCCTCGCCTACTATGCCTACAGCTCGCTCAGCGGGGGGCAAGGCCCCGGCCCCTGGTCGATCGTAGCCGGCGTGAATCCGACCAACGTCGAGCGAGCGATTGTGCTAATCCGCAAGGAGATCGGCCGCTTCGTCACACGCCGGGTGACGCCGGCCGAGCTGGAAGAGAACCAGGCCCATTTCATTGGACGCCTGCCGTTGCAGCTCGAGTCGAACGAAGGAGTGGCCGGCTCGTTGGTCAACCTCGAGCAGTACGATCTGGGCCTCGACTACTACATCGAGTACCCGGGCCGAGTGGCCGCCATCACCCGCGACGAGATCCTGTCCACCGCCCAGCGCTTCCTTTCCCCGGACCGCCTGGCGATCGCTGTCGCCGGGCCCGCGCTTAGCGGAGGGTCGGCCTGATGCGTTCCGGCGTCGACCTGATCGAGGTCGAGCGAATCGACCAGGCGATCCTCCGCCATGGGGATCGCTTCTTTCTGCGGTTCTTCACGGAGCAGGAACTGATCGACGCCGCCGGCTCGACGCCCGCCCTGGCGGCGCGTTTCGCCGCCAAGGAAGCGGTGTCGAAAGCGCTGGGTACGGGGATCGGGGAAGTCGGCTGGAAGGAGATTGAAATCGTCAACGGCCCGCGGCGGCAGCCCGTGCTCCGGCTGCATGGCCGGGCCCGCCGCCTGGCGGAGGACCAGGGGCTCAAGCGGTGGACGGTCAGCTTGAGTCACACGCACGAGCACGCCATCGCCATGGCCGTGGCCTCGGCCTCCGCCGACGAATGAGCCTGGGGGATCTCCGCGTCGGCGAGGCGGCCGAAGCCTCCCAGGAA
>CAYUWF010000139.1:0-4915 GCA_964448245.1 uncultured Anaerolineaceae bacterium
CTCCGTGAGGGCCTCGTTCAGGGCTTCGATGAACTTCTGGCTGGCCTTGGGCATTGGCTACCTCCTCTAGCGGGTGTAGCTGCAGGCCTTCAGCCCTGCCCGCAGGCCTAAAGGCCTGCAGCTACGAGCCTGGCGAACGGGCTCGCCGCTCATCCGTTAATCCGTTCTCCTATCCGTTGACAGATCGTCAGTCCCGCTTCTGGAGCCAGGGCATCATCGACCGCAGTTGCCTGCCCACCTGCTCGATCGGGTGCTCGGCGTTCTGCCTGCGCAGGGCCATGAAGCTGGGGCGTCCGGCCTGGTTCTCCAGGATCCACTCGCGGGCGAAGGAGCCGGACTGGATGTTGCCCAGGATCTGCTTCATCGACTGCTTCACGTGGTCGTCGATCACCTTGGGGCCGCGGGTGTAGTCCCCGTATTCGGCGGTATCGGAGATGGAGTAGCGCATGTAGGACATGCCGCCCTCGTGCATCAGGTCAACCAGCAGCTTCAGCTCGTGCATGCATTCGAAGTAGGCGATCTCCGGCTGGTAACCGGCCGCGAGGAGCGTCTCGAAGGCGGCCTTCACCAGCGCGGTGACGCCGCCGCAGAGCACCGTCTGCTCGCCGAACAGGTCCGTCTCCGTCTCCTCGGCGAACGTCGTCTCCAGCACGCCGGCGCGGGCGCAGCCGACGCCCTTGGCGTAGGCGAGGGCGGTCTCCCGCGCCGTCTCGGTCGCGTTCTGGTGGACGGCCAGGAGCGCCGGTACGCCCAGGCCGCCGGTGAACAGCTCCCGCATGCGGTGGCCGGGCGCCTTGGGCGCGATCATCGTCACGTCCACGTCCGGCGGCGGCTGGATCTGGCCGTAGTGGATGTTGAAGCCGTGGGCGAACATCAGCATCTTGCCGGCGCTGAGGCCGCCCTCCACGCTCTCGTAGTAGACCTGGCGCTGCGCCTGGTCCGGCACCAGCATCATGATGATGTCCGCTTCCCGCGCCACCTCCTCCACCGTGCCCACGCGCAGGCCGGCGTCCTGGGCGAGCTGCCACGACTTTGAGCCCGCGTGCAGGCCGACCATCACGTTGCAGCCGTTGTCGCGCAGGTTGAGGGCGTGGGCATGCCCCTGCGACCCGAAGCCCATGATCCCGATGGTCCTCCCCTTGATCAGCTCCAGGTTGGCGTCCGCTTCGTAGTAGATTTTGGCCATTACATTCTCCCTTGGGCTAATTCGTCACCACGTGTGCACTCCGGGCGCGCGCTCGAACTGCTCCTCCTCCGGCACCTCGTGGGATACTGCGGACCCCCGCAGCATCGCCACTTTGCCGGTGCGCACGAGCTCGATGATCTCATAATCCTTGAGCAGGTTCACCAGCGAGTCGATCACCTTCTCTTCGCCGGTGGCCTCCAGGATCATCGAGTCCGGTGCTGCGTCCAGGACTTCGGCGTGGAACACCTCGGCGATGTCAATGATCGCGCTGCGGCTCGATTTTTCGGCCTTCACTTTGATGATCGCCATCTCGCGGGCGACGATGTCCTCGTGCGAGATGTCGCGGATGTCGACGACGTCCACGAGCTTGTCCAACTGCTTGACGACCTGGTCCGCGTTGGCGTCCGAGGCGACCACAAACGTCATGCGGGAGAGGCCCGGCTTCTCCGAGTGCCCGACGGCGAGGCTCTCTATGTTGAACCCGCGCTGCCGCCACTTGGAGACGATGCGGTTCAGCACACCCGGCCGGTCCTCGACAAGCGCGATGATGGTGTGGGGCCTGATCTGGCTGACTCCGTCAGCGCTCATCGGGCGACCACCTCTTCGGGCGCCGGGGCGTCTATCGTTTCGTCCAGCGAAGCGCCCGGCGCGACCATCGGGTAGCAGTTCTCGTCGTACTTCACCCGGAAGTCGATGACGACGGGGCCGTCGTGTTCCATCGCCTGCTGGATGACGGGCACGACCTGGTCCTTACGCTCCGCGCGCAGCCCGCGCACTCCGAACGCCTCGGCCAGCTTGACAAAGTCCGGGTTCTTGAGCGGTGTGGCGACGATGTTGTTCTGGTAGAACAGCTCCTGCCACTGCCGGACCATGCCCAGACCGTTGTTGTTGATGATCGCGAACTTGATCGGCCAGTCGTACTCGGCGATCGTCGCCAGCTCTTGCAACGTCATCATGAAACCGCCGTCGCCGCAAATCGACCAAACCGTGTCGTTCGGGGCGGCCACCTGAGCGCCCATAGCCGCCGGCACCTCAAAGCCCATAGTGCCCAGGCCGCCGGACGTGATGAAGCTGTTGGGTTTGTCGTACCAGAAGTACTGCGCGGCCCACATCTGGTGCTGGCCGACGCCCGTGACCACGTAGCAGTCGCCCTTGGTCTCCCGGTAGATGCTATCGATCACGTACTGCGGCAATACATCGCCCGTCTCGCGGATGACGATAGACGGATGATTGCGGCGCATCTCGTCTATCCAACCGATCCACTCCGGCCGGTCCTTGCTTTTCACGACCTTGTTCAGTTCGGTAAGCGTAGCCTTCACGTCACCCTGGAGCGCGGCCGTCGGCCGGACGTTCTTGCCGATCTCCGCCGGATCGATATCCATGTGGATGATCTTTGCCTTCGGGGCGAAGTCCTTCAGCCTGCCAGTAACGCGGTCGTCGAAGCGCATGCCGATGCCTATGACGAGATCGGCCTCGTTGATCGTGCGGTTGTTCCAGTACATGCCGTGCATCCCGGGCATGCCCAGGTACAGCGGGTGCGTGCCGGGGAAGCCGCTGATGCCCAGCAGCGTGGTGATCACGGGGATACTGGTCTTCTCGGCGAACTCCATCAGCTCTTCGTAGGCCCTCGAGATGATGACGCCATGCCCCGATATGATGACCGGACGCTCGCTCCGCTCGATCAGGTCGACGGCCTTCTGAAGCTCGTTCGGGTCTGGCTGGGTGCCGTTCGGGCGGTAGCCGCGCAGCTGCACCTTGTCTCGCCAGGTGAACCGCCCCTTGCGCTGCAGCACGTCGCGCGGGATATCCACCAGCACCGGTCCGGGACGGCCCGTCGTCGCGATGTAAAAGGCATCCTGCATGGCGCGCGGGATCTCGTTCACGTCCAGCACCAGCTCGTTGTGTTTGGTGATGGGGATCGTGATGCCGGCGATGTCCGCCTCTTGGAAGCCGTCGCGGCCGATCAGCGCCGTGATCACCTGCCCGGTAACGCAGACCAGCGGGATCGAGTCCATGAATGCGTTGGCGATGCCGGTGACGAGGTTCGTCGCGCCGGGGCCGGATGTCCCGTAGCAGACCCCCGGTTTGCCCGTCACGCGCGAGTAGGCGTCGGCCGCGTGGGCCGCGCACTGCTCGTGCTTCACCAGGTAGTGCTTAATGGGGTAAATCTTGGGTTCTATGCCTTCGGGAACGGGAAAGATTCCCACACCGCCGGACTCCAGCACGTCGTACAGCGGCAGGTTGGCCCCGCCGGGTAGCCCGAAGATAGTATCCACGCCTTCGCGGAGGAAGGCCTCCATCACCATCTGGGCGCCTGTCATTTCAGTCATTGCTACATTCCCTCAGACTCGGCTCGAGCCATTAGTGTTACATTCGTGAGTCGATTGCTATCCGCATACGGCCTCCAGGGAGGCCGCGGATACAGCCCACACGCCGTCCGCCCGAGCCTGCTTCGCCGTCACGTTCATCCGCAGACCGCCCCCTCCGAAGCCGAGGAAACGAGCTTCGCGTACTTCGCCAGGGCGCCGCTGGTGTAGCGCGGGGCCGGCGCCTTCCAGGCGTCCTGCCGCCGCTTCAGCTCGTCGTCCGGCAGCTGCACGTCGATGCGCCGGTTGGGGATATCCAGGCTTATGATGTCGCCGTCGCGGACGAGGGCGATAGTCCCGCCGACGGCGGCCTCCGGCGCCACGTGGCCGGCCATGAAGCCGCGCGTCGCCCCCGAGAAGCGACCGTCCGTGATGAGGGCCACGTCTTCGCCCAGCCCCTGGCCGGCGATGGCGGCCGTCACGGCCAGCATCTCGCGCATGCCGGGGCCGCCCTTCGGCCCTTCGTAGCGGATCACGACGACGTCTCCGGCCTTGATCCGCCGCTGGCTCACCGCCTCGAACGTCGCATCCTCGCTATCGAAGACGCGGGCGGGGCCGCTGAACTGCTGCTTGTGAACGCCGCTGGTCTTCATCACGCAGCCCTCCGGCGCCAGGTTCCCCTTCAGGACGACAAGCGTCCCCGTAGCCTCGAGAGGCTTATCGACGGGGAGGATGACATCCTGTCCGCTGCTCGGGACCTGAACGGTGGCCAGCTCCTCCGCCAACGTCCTGCCGGTCACCGTCATCGCGTCGCCGTGGAGCAGGCCGGCGTCCAGCAGCTCTTTCATGACGCGGGGCACGCCGCCGGCGCGGTCCAGGTCCGTCTGCACGAAGCGTCCGCCCGGCCGCATATCGGCGATGTGCGGCACCCGGCGGGCGATGGCGTCGAAGTCGTCGAGCGCCACCTTGACGCCGGCCTCACGGGCGATCGCCGGCAGGTGGAGGGCGGCGTTGGTGGAGCCGCCGATCGCCACGACGACGGCGATTGCGTTCTCGAAAGCTTTCTTGGTGAGGATGTCGCGGGGCTTCAGGTTCGCCTCCAGCAGACGCAGGACCGTCTCGCCGGTGGCGCGGCAGAGTTCGTCGCGGCGGGGGTCGGCGGCGGGGATGGAGGCGCTGTAGGGGAGCGCCATGCCCAGCGCCTCGCTGGCGCAGGCCATCGTGTTGGCGGTGTACATACCGCCGCAGGAGCCCTCGCCCGGGCAGGCGGCGCACTCCAGGTCGTACAGCTCCTGCTCGCTCATGCGCCCCGCCTCGACGGCGCCGACGCCCTCGAACACGTCCTGGATGGTGACGTCCTGGCCGCGGTACTGGCCGGGCTTGATCGTGCCGCCGTAGAGGAAGACCGAAGGGACGTTCAGCC
>CAYUWF010000140.1:0-4843 GCA_964448245.1 uncultured Anaerolineaceae bacterium
AGAAGTCCGCCGACTGAGACCTTCGGACGCGGGTTCGATTCCCGCCATCTCCACTAACCGGCCGGCCCTCCATGTGCCGGCCGGTTGCGTTGCCGTGCTCACCCGGCGGGGTTATCGAGCCGGAAACCGTGGCCGCGCACGGTGACGACGTACTGGCGGTCAGCGTCCAGCTCCGCTAGACGATCACGCAGGCGCCGCACGAGCGCATCCACGGCTTGCTCCGAGACGCCGGCGCCGGCCGCGTCCGGCCAGACCTGGCCGATGACCTCCTCACGCGGCACGACACGCGACGGCTGGCGGTAGAGCGCCTCCAGCAGGCGATACTGCGGGGCGGAGAGCGGCGGCGCGATCTCCTTGCTGCCCACCCACACCTGGTGGCTGCGCGCATCCATCCGCAGCCGCCCCACCCGTCCGAAGCCCGGTCCCTCCAAAGGCAGCGTGGCATCATGCGCCACAAACACCAGCTCCAGGCTGAAGGCCACCTGGACCACATCGCCGTCCTGGAGCGTCGTCGACGCCTCGATGCGTACGCCGTTGACGTGCGTCCCGTTCTTGCTGCCCAGATCCTCGACGCGCACCCCATCCGGCGTGCGGGAAATGCGAGCGTGCTGCCGGGAGATCTGCCGGTCCGGGACGACAATGTCGCACTCGGGGCCCCGGCCGATCAGCAGGCGCTCGCGCTGCAACACCCAGCGCTCCCCCTGCAGCGGGCCCGTCTGCGCGATCAGGTAGGGTGTCTCCGTGAGGAGGGTCTCGTGGCTAGGCATGTCGGTCCGGCGCCGGCTCACCAACTACCGGCAAGTATAATCATCTCGCGAGGGTCGGACCCGCGCCGACCGCGTTGCTGCCGTGATCTCTCCCCCTCTCTCTGCCGGCGCCACCCTGCGCGACCGTTATGTCATCGACCACACGATCGGCCGCGGCGGGATGGGTTCGATTTATCAGGCGGAGGACGGCCGACTCCCCGGCCGCATCTGCGCTGTCAAGGAGGTCGAATACGACGCCGACCTCCCCGCCCGTCTACGCGACGAGAGCCGCGAGCAGTTCTACCGCGAGGCCTCCGTCCTGGCCCGCCTCGATCATCCCAATCTCCCTAAAGTCTCAGACTACTTCACCGAGGGAGGCCGGGACTACCTCGTCATGGACTTCGTTCCGGGCGAGGACCTCAAGTCCTTGATGAGCGAGGCCCGGCGCACCCAGCGATTCCTCGATCAGGAACTGGTGGTCGACTGGGCCTTGCAGCTGCTTGATGCGCTCGACTACATGCATCACCAGGACCCGCCCGTCATCCACCGCGACATCAAGCCGGGCAACATCAAACGGACACCCACCGGGCTGGTCAAGCTGGTCGACTTCGGATTGGTGAAGCAGATGCTGCCGGACGAGATGACGGTTACGGTGATCCAGGGCCGGGGGACGGCGCTGTACACGCCGCTCGAGCAATACGGAGGGGATACCGGCCACACCGGTCCCCGCAGCGACCTGTACTCCCTCGGCGCGACACTCTACCACCTGCTGACGAATCAGCCTCCTCCCGAGGCCAAGGAACAATTTCTTCGCCCCGAGAGCCTGGTCGCTCCCCGGCAATGGAACGATTCGATCGACGCCGAGGTCGAGCAGGCCGTGCTGTGGGCGATGGCCCTGCATCCCGACCAACGTCCTGCCGACGCCGCCGAGCTCAAAGAGGCGATGCTCGCCGCTCCATCCGCCACCTCCGTCACGCTCAGCCCAGAGCAAACCTGGCGCGTCCTCGTGGCCCGGTTGACTCCCATCGACCGGGCCGTCGGTCTGGCCTTCGCCGGGGCGCTGCTGCTGGCGATCCTGGCCAGCCTATCCTAACCGTCTCCAACCCCGCTTCCACCATTCCCGGGCGGCGGCGACCCCCGCTGCGCCTCCCAGCAGACAGAAGAACACCAGCGCCAAGTAGGCATTCACGCCGAGAAGCGCCGAGCTCCCCGGGAAGCCGAGCGCCAGGTAGTCGAAACCCACCAGAACCCCGGTCGCACCAATGACGCCCGCCCGGGCGGCGTCGCGCTGCCCCGCCCCGCCGCGCCGCAAGGCGTAGGCGGCAGCGGCGCCCGCTCCCCCCGCGAGAACGAGACCGAGCAGGAAGGCCCCGCCGGGAAGAGGGATCGAACCGGAGGCGGCCACACCGCCCGACGAACCGATCGGGCCGGGCGGGAGGGTTGGCGAGGCAGCGGTGTCGGTGGCCGCCGAGGTGGCGGTTGGGGCCGGCGTCGGCGCGATGACCGTGGCGAAGGCCGGCACCCCCTGCTCGACGTCGAGCTGGACGATGTCGGAGATGCGCGCCGGATCGCTCGAGGCTCGAATCGTCAAGAGCCCCGTGCGGTCAAGGCGGATGGAGGCTTCGGCGATCCCCTCGACGGTCGTCGACTGCAGGACGGAGCTCAGGCTCTCTCCCGGATAGGTGATATTGATGTCGACTGGGGTGCCGTCGGGGACCGTTTGCCCGTTGTGGTCGAGGATCGGGCTGGTCGAAAGGAAGACCGTGTCTCCGACGCTGAACCCTGCCTCGGGCGTGGCACCCTCACTTCCGCCCAGGGTCGAACGGACGTGCAGGCCGATCTTCTCGTCGGGGTCGGGGCTCAGGGCTTCGAGCAAGTCGTAGCCTACCCCAGGCACGCTGACCGGGGACTCGCCAGCCGGCAGGAGTTCCTGGTACAGCAGCCGTGCGGCCGTGCTGACGAAGGACGGCTCCGCCCCATACACCGCGTAGAACAGGTCGATCTTGCTCAGGTCGGTGGCATCCAGTTCGTAGGGGACGTCGAAAGCGAAGGCGACGACCTGCTTCCCCTGCAGTTGCTCGGGTTGGCGATCAAGAAGCAACCGCAGTCCGTCCGAGCCGTATCGCCCGTCGTTCGCCGAGAGCAAATTGAAGATGACCCAGCGGGCCCCGTCGAGAGCCGCCTGAACGTCCTCCGGGTCGGCTAGCGCCAGGAGCAGATCGGATGGGGGACGTTCGCCGAGGAAGTAGGCCAGATCGGCCATGGTGTAGGAACTGAGGTCCCACGACCGCGCCTGACCGCCGGCGCGTGTTCCGTACAACTCATTGATCGTATCCTGCAGCGCCGTCACGGGCAGGACCGGCTGCGCGGTGCAGCCGGAGCACTGCCGGATGGGGTCGACATCGGTAAAGACCACAATGCGCTGCCCCGTCGTAGGAACCAGCCCCAACAGCTCGCTACTCAACGGCCCGACGGGGCTGATGCGCGAGGCGGCGCTGCGGGCGACCTGGAAGGCGAGGTCAGCCGAGGGGATGATCGACTCACCACCGGTGCGGGCGCGCACGGCGGCTTCGTCGAAGGCCCCGCCGTACAAGCGGAGCTTCAGCCCCAGAATGCGCAGGACGGCCTGGTCCACCTGCCCGGCGAAGACCACGTCGTCTCGATAGCGGTTGGCGAAAGCCTCCCGCGTCCTGCGGATCGTCGTCGCCGAGTCCGGGTCGCCGGAGGAGACGAAGTCGTCCAACAGAAGCAGGTCGGATCCGGCCTGGAACGCCTCGCGCGCCACGAGCGGGCCGTTGAAGGATTGTTCCGATGGGTCCAGGAAACGCCGCACGGCGCGCGAGCCGAGCGAGTCCGAAACGATGAGGCCTCCGGCGGAACGCCACGCCGGCAAGGTGTCGAGCGCCATGATCTGCTCCACGGCCGCCCGGTCGAGGGTCACTGGGCGAGTCGTCTGCCGGATGCTCCCCTGCAAGCCCTGGTAGCGGATATGCGAGAGCAGCAGTCCGTCGACCGTCGTCGCCTCCTCGCCCGGAACGCCCAGCGTTACGGCAAAGAAAGGCGCCAGGTCCACAAGGCGCAAGCCTTCCAGCGACTTGCGCACGGTGGCCACCTCGTCCGACGGCGGCCGATCGCTCCCGCCCGTACCGGGGAAGTGTTTGGCGATGATGGCTAGCCGGTTCTCCCCTCCGGCGTGCAAACCCCCCACGAAGGCCTTCCCCAGCTCGCTGACCCAGAACGGATCGCCCCCAAATCCTTCTGCGCCCAGGTCCCCGGCGCTGCGCTGCGAAGATTCCTCCAGGACGTCGAGGGACGGGCCAAGGAGCAGATTGAAACCGAGCGCCGCCAGTTCGCGCCCGGTCTGCTCGCCGACCGCCTCGGCCAGAGTAGCGTCCCAGGCCGCCCCGAGCGCCATCGGAGTCACCGGCTCGCTCAGGCCATCCAGGATTTCCGGGTGGGGCGTGCCGTCCTGGTTGAGGGAGATCCCGACGAACAGCGGAACGTACACCCCACCCGTCGGCTCTTCGCTCGGCTGAGGCGTGCCGAAGGCCGTCAGCGCGGCGAGACGCTCTTCCTGCAGCGAGTCGATCAGCGCCTGCGCCGCCGGGAGGGTCTCGGGCGAGGCGACGAAGTTGTCGTTCTGGGCACTCAAGACGACACCGGAGGCGTATCCGAGCCGGACCAGGTCCAGAATCCCCTGATCGGGATGCGCGCCGGAAAACGTGATCAGGAACAGCTGGCTGACTCGCTCCTCGGGGCTCATGGCGGCCAAGAGCTGCTCGGCCGTCTGGGCTGAAGGCCGCTCTACGGGCGCGGCCGCACGCAGCGGAACGCCGGCGCTGATCAGGAGGGCAAAGGCAATCGCGGCGGACTTCATCTCACCGTCAGTATACCGCCCCGTCCTTTCCACCCGTTCACGAGGTCGGCAGCTCATGTCTTTCCCGACCCCGACTCGCCTCGATCGCCTCGCGCCGGCAGCCCCCGCCGAGGAATTCGAGCTAGCGGACATCGCGCGGGTCCACGACCGTGCGCAGCACCTCCAGCTCGCGCTCCGTCGGCGGCGGCGTTTCTTCGACCTGCGCAGGTCGCTCGATCAC
>CAYUWF010000141.1:0-4836 GCA_964448245.1 uncultured Anaerolineaceae bacterium
GCCACGGTCGGCAGGATGTTCACCCCCCACCCGGCCCCCCACGCGGGCTCGCCACAGTCCGACTCACCGCCGCCGATGCTCGCGCCGTGATCGGCGCGACGGCCGGCGACGCGATCTCGGGGCGGCAGCGGAGGTCGATGGGCGGCGCCTGGCTGAACCTTTCCGGCCTCTCCAGCCGCCGCCAGCCTGAGGCGAATGCGGATGAGCCTCGGGCTCTCATTCGGGGAAGGCACCTTCCCCGCTTCCGCCGACTTGGGGAAAGAATAGCGCAGAAGGTCTTCGGGACCGTCTTACGGCGGTATGGCGCGCGCAAACAACGGCAGGACGATCGCTGGTCGCAGCGCCTCCACCACAGCCCCAACCGCCTCGTCTAGCGGCAGTTCAGCCCATGTTCTGTCACCGAGCTGCTGTGGCATCCGCTCTGCCAACTCGGCCGCAAGCCGTTCTGCCCTTAGCCGCGTTTCGACGTCGGCCTCCGTCCGGCGCAATGCAACGCCGAGCACCGCCTGCGCCATGACGAGCCGATCGACATCGGCCCATAGCTGCGCCACGCCCACCAGGGCCTCCACGACCAGTGGAATCGCCTTCAGGTCCAGCGCCGCGCGCAGCGCGATGGCCAGCTGACGCTCCGCCTCCCCCGGGTCTCCCAAAGCAGCCGTGACGTTGGCGATGTTCACGCGCGTGTTGGCTGCTCCCCAGCGGTAGCCGATCTGTTCGTAGAGGTCCATGCCGTCTTCGTAGAGGCGCCGGGCCTGGTCGAACTCCCCCAACGCCTCGGCGATGAAGCCAAGGTTGTTCAGGCAGTTGGCCATCCCGCGTCGGTCGCCGATGAGCCGGCACAAGGCCAGGCTCTCCTCATAACAGGCCCGGGCCTCGCCGTGGCCCTTGCGCATGTCGGCGATGATTCCCAGGTTAATGAGACAGAGGGCCGTTCCCCATCGGTCCTCCAACCTGCGTGCCAGAGTCAGACTGCGGTCGATCGCCACGCGTGCCCCATCAAGATCCCCGCTCGAGAAACTGACAATCCCCAGCAGATTCAAGGCCCTCGCCTGGCCCGCCTCGTCACGCGCCTCCAACGCCAGCGCCAGGGCCGAGTCTAGGTGACGGCGGGCGTCCGCGTATCTGCCTTCGACCATCGCGATGTCGCCCAGGTAGCACTCGCCCAGGACGACATCCTCGACCGGCCCCGTCCCACGCAGCACCTCCACCGCCTCCGTTAGATGCTGCCGGGCTGCGTTGTGCTGCGAGAGCCGATGCCTGAGTTTCCCGAGTCGCACGAGCAGCCGAGCGCGTACCCGGGCCTGAGCCTGGGCGTCGGCCGGGGCGGCCAGCTCGGCTCCAAGGTTGGCGGCGGACGCCAGCGCTTCGCAGCCCTCCTCGAAAGTGTTGCGCATGTCGTGTAGCCGGAAGACCCCATCGAGGGAGCGATCGATCAGCTCCACCCGCCCTGATGCGCTGGCCCATCGCCACGCGGCTCGTAAGTTCTCCCCCTCTTCCTCCAACTCCGACAGCGCCTCCAGCTGCCGACCCCCGGCCAGGTCGGCGTCCCGCCGTTCAACCAGCTCGAGGTAATAGGCGGCGTGGCGTTCCCGCGCCAAGGCCAGCTCGGTTGGCGCCTCGCTCAGCCGTTCCTGCGCGTACTGTCGCAAGACCTCATGCATCGCGAAGCGGCCCCGCAGGTCGCGTCGCAAGAACGCCTTGTCGACAAGCGCCGACAAGAAGAAAAGCGAGGCGCCGGCAACATCGGCCGCCGACCCTCCTCGGAACCCGTCACGGAAGATAGAAAGCTGACGCAGGACCCGCTGCTCTTCCCCGGAAAGGACGCGCCAGAAGTGGTCAAACACAGCCCGCAGACTCCGCGGTCTTCCCGGACCGGCTTCGGCCAGGAAGCCGAGGTTCATCTCAATCTCGGCCAGGATCTCTTGGCAGCTGAGCACGCGCACCCAAGTGGCGGCTAGTTCGATTCCCAGCGGCATCCCCTCGACGAGCCGGCAGATGCCCACCACGGCATCCCGCTCGGTCGCGGTCATCTCGAACCCCGGCTTGGCCCGGCGAGCGCACTGCAAGAAGAGCTGAACAGCAGGGTAGGACTCGACACCCACTACAGGATCGTCGGGCGGGAGCTCCATCCCCTGCAGTTCGAGGGTGACTTCGCCAGGAAGGTTCAGCCGATCGCGCGAGGTCACCAACAGGTCCACCTCCGGGCAGCTGGCCAGGATCTCCTGCAGCAGTTGTCCTTCATCCGCCGAGACCACCAGATTGTCCAAGACAAAGAGAACACGGCGCGGGCGAAGATGGTCGAGGAGCTGCGTCCTGAGGGATTCGACTCCCGTAAACAGGAGTCGCATGGGCTGGGCCAGCGCCAGAACGAGGTCATCGGGCGAGTGAGGCTCACCCGCCGGAATCAGGTAGACCCCATCGCGGAACCGCTCGATTCGCTCTGCCGCGGCCTGCACGGCCAGCCTGGTTTTCCCGATCCCGCCAGGCCCGACGAGGACGACCAACCGAGCCGCATCGAGCCGGGTCTTCAGCGCCCGCAGTTCCGCTTCCCGACCGAGGAAGTCGGCTTCAATGGGCAGGTTGTGATTCGGGCCGGGTGTCTTGACCTCCGCCTCTGCCTGACCCCGCGCCGTCTCGAGCGCGTTTTCCGGCACCGACCCGGCCGCGCCCTGCTCGAATAGGCCTCGGCCGGCGAGAATCTGGACGACGCGTCGAATCACCCCTGGTCGTCCGCCAGTCGACTCGAGCAGCCCTGTCACCAAGTCGTCCGGCGCTTCCCGCTGCAAGAGGTTGCGCAACCAGACACGGACGCCAGGGCGCGTGAGCGGCCTGGCTTGGATTCCGACAACAAGGGGCGGGTGGTGCCACAGCGGCGGGCGAGGTTCGCCTTCGACGGTCGCCATCAGGGCGAACGGCAAGACCCCCGGTGAGGCCAGCAGGTCTCGGACAAGCCCTTGAGACGCTGAGTCGAGTAGGTCGAGCTCATCGACCAGAAGGCATAACCCAACCCGACCGCGGTCGAGAAGACGGCGCTGCATCTCCCGTGCGACCCGAGCACCGTCCGTCCACGGTCTTGGCAGGTAGTCCTCGATTTCCGGAGTTTCACTTAGGGCTCCGAACCACCTCGAGCGAAGACCCATGCTGGGGCGGGTTTCGAGCACTTCATAACCTCGCAGAGCGGAGACCCTCCCGGCCTCCATCAGCAGGCGGCTTCGGCCGGCGCCTCGTTCGCCGCCAATGAGCAGGGTTCCCCGCCGCGCTTCGAGCAAGTCGAGCAGGAATCGGTGGATGGATTCCAACTCGACCTCCCGCTCAACCAACCGGCCGGCGTCGGCGGTGAAGCCGGCCTCGCGTTCAAGATCATCGGCAACGGCACGGCCGCGCCCGCGCCGCTTGGCCTCCATCAGACGCCTATCGGCCCGCGCCAGCAAGTCCTCAGCCGTCAGCGCCCCGCCGCCAAGCTCGGCCACACCCACGCTCAGCGAAAGGGTCAGGGGCGGGTCGCCTCGAAAGGCCGTCCCCTGGACGCGGCTGATCAGCCTCTGCCCCAGGCCCAGTGCCTGCTCCTCCTTGGCGCCGCGAAGCAGAATAATGAATTCGTCGCCGCCGTAGCGAAAGACAAAATCGCCGCTGCGGGCGAGCCCGCGAAGCCGTTCGACGAACTCGATCAGCACCTGGTCGCCGCGCCCATGGCCGAAGGCGTCGTTCACGCTCTTGAAGTGGTCGAGGTCAATTAAGACTACAGAAAAAGGGAGGTCCCCTTCTTCGGCGCGCGCAACCTCACGCGCAAGGTGGTCCGTCAGGCCCGCACGCGAGAGCACCCCGGTGAGGGGATCACGCAAGTCGCCCGTTGCTTCCACGCTCTCCTTCACCCCGGCGCACGCCTCCGAAGGCGGACACGCCGGTCCTCCATTATTTCGCCTACCCGACCGACCGGCACCTTGCAGTCACATTTCACCCTGAATGCTCGGTCACCTGGCGGTCGCGCCGCCAAGCCTTTCTGCATGAGCGCTCGGCCATTAAGGCTGGCTTTGGGACAAGGGTTGGCTCTTGCCCGATGGTTCCAGCCTCGGCAGGCGGCGTCGGTGAGGTTTCCCGGGGCGGGCACCGCAGTTGGCGTTTCCGCGTCTCAGGCGCCGACGTTGTTGGGGGCGCCCTTCCGGGTCATCAGATAGGTGGCCGTGGCGCGTGGCCAGCCGCGCTCATTGCGCGTTTCGGCGATTCGTTCCATTTCGAAAAAAGGCTCGAACCGCTGCTCGGCCTCCCCAGGTTCGAGCGCCATCGCCCCGAAAACTCCCAGTCGGATCATCGCTCGTTCCCAACCACGCAAGGGCCACTCGAAGCAGAACAGCAGAAACTCGGTCCCGGGGCGGGTGAGGGGCAGGATGTTTTCCAGGTAGCGGTCACGGTCGCGCGGCACCAAGTCATCGAGCGTCCCGTAGTCGACAAGGAGATCGAAGACGCCGGTCACCCGACGGAGGCTGGTCAGGTCGTCTTGGACGAAATGGACCTGCACCCCGGCCTGCCGGGCCCGCGCCTGGCCGAGCTCAACCGCCGAGGCGGCGTAGTCCAATCCGGTGACATCGAACCCGTGCTCGGCCAGGAAGACGCAGTTGCTTGCCGTTCCGCTCCCCAGGTCGAGGGCACGCCCCGGCCGAAGCCTGCCAGTCTGCACCAACCTCACCAGCTCTTCTCGCGGTCCGACGTCCCAGGGGGCGCGACCGTACCGATAGAGCGTCTCGTAGAACAGCTTCACAGCCACGCCTCCATTCTCTTTGCGCTGTAGCGACAGCATACCCCATGAGGGCCGGCCCATGCAGGGCCCGCCCCCTGCGG
>CAYUWF010000142.1:0-4830 GCA_964448245.1 uncultured Anaerolineaceae bacterium
TTCTCGATGACGAAGTCGCCCTCACCTGAGAGGGAGCACCTGTCTCCCAACGGCGCGATCTCCTCCGGCACGGTGGGCACCTCCGGCTCCTCGGCCACGCCCTCCGGCGTGCCCGCGGCCGCCTGCGTCTGCTGCGCCGTGCGCACGAGTTGGTCGATATCGATGGCCTGGCACGGCGCCACGGCCTGCGCATTCGAGATCTCGCCCGTGTTCAGCCTGGCCAGCGCCGCACGATAGGCCGACGCCAGGGCCGTGCAGCGGGCGACGAACCCGGCCTGGATGGCGGCGCGCGCCTGCTCTTTCAGGTTGGGGTTGCCCACGCCCAGTCTGGAGACGAGGATGGCGACTGCTTGCGCCGAGGGGTCGCCGGATCCGCCGGGCGGGCGAATGACGAGCTCGGTCGCCAGCGCGCCGGCGGTCGGGGTGCGGCCGGCCGCCTGAAGCGTACGCAGCGAGTCGCCCAGTTGGCTGAGGTCCCCCTGCACCCTTTCCAAGTCGGCGCGGATCACGTCGCGCGGCCGCTCGATGGTCTGCGCCACGCGCGCCGCCGCGCCCCGCAAGCCCTGCCCCGGGCGCCCACCGACAGCCGAAGCGACCGCTTCCACGTCGCGCGCCGTCGAGCGAATGCTCTCGACTTCGGCCAAGATGCCGCCGCCCTGTCCGGCGAGCTTACCCAGCGCCGCATCGAGGAATCCCTGGCCGCGATCGACGCCCTTCACCATCGCTCCCAGGAGTCGCTGCACCGCCCCCGTTCCAAGCATGTGCTGCAGTACGGCGCTCTCAACCCGATTGTGGAACGCCGCCCGCGCCTCGCGTTTGAGCGTCTCGGCCACGGCCAGCTCAGCCGCACGGCGCTGGTCGATCAGGGCCACCAGCTTGGTGTAGGCCGCCACCTGCGACGGTCGCAACCCGCCGATCTCGCGCTCGATCAGCTGGCGCCCGGCGGTCTCTCGCAGCTGGTCGTAATAGGTCTTGCGGTCGGCGATGAAGCGGTTGGCCTCGCGGTAGACCTGGTTGCGGTGGTGCCAGCCCACCAGCACGCCCACAACGGGCACGACGCCGGAGATCCCGTTGGCGGCCGGCGCGGCCTCGGCCACCCCGCGGCCCGCCGGCGTTGCCGGCCAGAGCAGAGCGGCGACTGTCAGCAGGCTGACGATGCGCCACAGCCTCGGGGTCATTTTCGTCCTCCGGTCCGACCGTCGTGACGCCCGGCCGTCCATCCAGGGGCAGCCCGACGATCCGGTCGGCAGCGATCGAAGCGGATCGTCACGGCGCCGAGACCTCCAGGTTGTCGAAGGTCACGGTCTCGGGGTGGTTCGTCGTGGAGATCGACAAGCCGAGCAGGCCCGGCCCGGGAATCTGCGAATCCTGCACTTCGAGCACCAGACTCCCGTTGACCAGGAAGCGGAACTGCGATCCCCGCGCTTCGAGGCGAAGGAGATTCGGCCCCGTGGCCGTCGCTAGGCCTTGCGGTAGTGGTCCGCTCTCGGTCAGCACCCAGGCGCCGTCCTTCCACGCGTCGAGGCTGATGCGGCCGTCGGCCGGCCACAGCAGCACGTGGTAGTAGTGAGCCAGGCCCTCGGCGGGGTCGTCGCTGCGGAAGACCAGGCCGTAGCCGCTGCCCGGGGCAGCCGAGGGGGAGCGGATCTCGACCTCGGCGATGAAGTCGGTCAGCAACGGGCCAGCATACATCGCCGGCAGGACGCCGGGTGAGCGGGCGGTCAGCGCGCCTTGGCCTTCGACATAGCGAAACTCCATGAACCCGGCACCGAACAACGCCACCGCCGAGCCGGGGGTCTCGAAATCATCCGCCAGCAGCAGATTGCTCTGGGCGATGACGGTCGCGGTGGCGGGAGACGCCGTCGCTCCCTGGGTGGCCGTCGCCTGCACTGGCGTGGCAGCTCCATCCTCTGTCGGCGCCAGAATGAGCGTCTGCGCCGCCACGAGAGTCCCGCCGTCGAACCCAAGCAGGATCTGGTCGCCGATGAGAAGCCGGCCGCCGGGAATCTCGGCCTCATCCAGCGCCACCTCGTCCAGCTCTTGATCGCTCAGCAGGGTTCGCACCGCTTCCAGCGGCATGGCGTCGTCAAACTCGAGGGGGTCGTAGAAATGGGCGAAGAGGCTGCCGTCCGGCGCCGGCTCGATGTCGATCGTCCATACCAGCTCACCGTCCAAGAAATCGAAGCGGGTGCCCTGGTCGAAGTACGACCACTCTTCCCAGCGCACCCGTTGCCCCTCGAGGTCCTGCCACTCGATGGTGAAGGAGTCCGGCACGCCCATCAGCCGCAACACCTCCGGGCGGGCGTCTTCGGCTTCGACCTGGAGCGCCTCCTCCAGCGTCATCTCGGCTTCGACCGCGGCGGGAGCGGCCGGGGTTACGCCAGGGAGGAAATTGCAGGCTAGGCCGGCGGCGAGCAGAGCGAGCGCCGCGGCGAGGGGGATCTTCGCGGTGTTGATGGGGCTATTTTCGTCGATACCGCCGGCGGCGCAAGCAACTTGCCTTCGGCTCTTGCTCCCGGCGGGTGGCCCCGCGGACGTGGAGCCTATCGGCCGACGGCGAGGAGTCCGCGCCCCGCATCCTCGGGGAGCCTGGTCCCGGTTGCGTCTGCGGTGAAGTGGTCGCGGGCGAAGTGTGCGAGAATCACGGCAACGGACTGGGCCGCGGCGAGGCCGGTGCGCCCTGGATGGCCATGAGCCTGACTTCAGGAAGCCTGATCCACGACCGTTACGAGCTGCGCACCCAGATTGCCCAGGGAGGCATGGGGGCGGTCTATCGCGCCCGGGACCAGATGCTCGAGCGCGAGGTGGCGGTCAAGGTCCTCAACCCATCTGACCTGGGCACATCCGGCCGGGCTCGGCTGCTGCACGAGGCCCGCGCCGCCGCCCAGCTCAACCACCCCAACATCGTCACCGTCCACGACGTCGGCGAGGTCGAGAGCACGCCCTACATCGTGATGGAACTGGTTGAAGGCGGATCGCTGCACGATCGCGCTGCGCATCCCGGAGGGGACCAGCCGCCGGCGCCTTCGGCCGCCGGGATCGTGCGCCTCGCCCGCCAGGTGTGTGCCGCTCTCGAGCATGCCCACGCCCACGGCATCGTCCACCGCGACCTCAAACCGGAAAACGTTCTGCTGACCGCCGACGGCACCGCCAAGCTGACCGACTTCGGCCTGGCGCTGTCGATCGCCTCGCGCCGGACGACCGAAGGCGCCATCGCCGGCACCGTCTTCTACCTGGCGCCGGAGCAGGCTCTCGGTCAGCCGCTCGACGGTCGCACCGATCTGTACGCCGTCGGCGTCATGCTCTACGAGCTGACCGCCGGGCGGCTGCCGTTCTCCGCCGACGACCCGCTGGCGGTCATCTCCCAGCACTTGTACACGCCGGTCGTCCCGCCGACCACCTACAACGACGCCATTCCGCCGGCGCTCGAGGCGCTCATTCTTCACCTGATGGCCAAGCGTCCCGAGGACCGGCCGGCCTCCGCCGCCGAGGTCCGCCTGGCCCTGGAGTCCATCGACCTCAGTCCGGCCGCGGCCGGCCGAACCGCGCCGGCCTCGATGCTCGAGCGAATTGCCCGCGGTCACCTGGTGGGGCGCGAAGGTGAGCTGCACGAGGCGCGAGCGCTGTGGCAACAGGCCGCCGCGGGGCAAGGACAAGTGCTGCTCATCAGCGGCGAGCCGGGCGTGGGCAAGACGCGCCTGACGCGCGAGCTGGCGGCGCAGGCCGCCGTCTCCGGCGGAACCGTTCTCACCGGCGAGTGTTACGCCGAAGCCGGCGCGCCTTACGCGCCCATCTCACAGATCATCCAGGAGGCCGTCGACGGGCGCTCGCCGGCGGAGCTGGGTCTGCCCGAGTTCGTCCTGGCGGACCTGATCACGCTGGCACCCGTCCTGCGCGCCCGCCACCCCGACGTCCGCCCGAACCCTCCCGTCGACCCGCAGACCGAGCAGCAGCGGTTGTCGGAGAGCGTCGTCTTGCTGCTCTCGGCCCTCTCCGGCCGCGGGCCGGTGCTGCTTGTCCTCGAAGATGCTCACTGGGCGGACGGCGGCACGCTCTCCCTGTTGCGTCACCTGGCGCGCCGCTCCCATCAGCCGGACCTGCGCCTGCTGACCGTGATGACCTACCGCGAGGTCGAGCTGGACGAGGCGCGCGCGCTGAACGAGGTGCTGCTCGACCTCGGGCGCGAGCACCTGGCGACGCGCATCAAGCTGAGGCGCCTGACGCGCGACCAGACGCGCGAGATGCTGGCGGTGCTCTTCCAGGAGGAGATCACGCCGGAGTTCCTGGACGGGATCTACCGCGAGACCGAGGGCAATCCGTTCTTCGTCGAAGAGGTCTGCAAAGCGCTGATCGAGCAGGGCGTGTTGACGCGCCAGGGCGGGCGCTGGCGGCACCCGAGCATGGGCGAGGTCCAGGTGCCGCAGAGCGTGCGCGTGGCGATCCAGAGCCGGCTGGCCAAGCTGCCCGACGACTCCCAGGAGATGCTGCGGCGGGCATCGATCGTGGGCCGCGAGTTCGACGTCGATGTCTTGCGCCTGGTGTGCGACCTCGACGAGGACCGTCTGATCGATGCCCTGGAGGCGGCCGAGCGCGCCCAGTTGATCGAGGAGCTGCATCGGCCGGGCGACTCCCGGGCAGCATCGCCGCGCTTCACCTTCGTCCACGCCCTGATCCCGCACACGCTGGCAGAGAGTGTTAGCGGCTTGCGACGACAGCGGCTCAACCGGCGGGTGGCGGAAGCGCTCGAGCGCCTCGGCGCCGACCGGCTCGACGAGCTGGCGCCGCGCATCGGGCGGCACTACGCCGAGGCCGGGGAGTGGGACAAGGCGG
>CAYUWF010000143.1:0-4829 GCA_964448245.1 uncultured Anaerolineaceae bacterium
AGCCCTGCGCCGCGGCCTCGGAAAGAGACGAGTCAAAGAGCACGCTCAAGGGCGTGCTCTTTGCATCCAGCAAAAGTTGTCAGCCGGCTGAGGTTGGCTGGGAGTCCTACGAGCGCTTGACCTGTGGAGGGGCCTTGGCGGCTTCGACAGCCGCGTCCAGGCGCGCCTTCTGATCCTCGAGCACGACCTGCCCGCGGCGCTGCAAATCCTCGGCCTTGGTCTTGGCGTCGCGCGCCAGTTCCTCAGCCCGGGCGCGTGCCGCTGCAGCGGTTTCGCCCACCTTATCGCGGATTTCGATGCCCTTGTCGCGGATCATCTCGCGCGTCTCTTCGCCGGACTGGGGCGCAAAGAGCAGGCCGAGGGCCGCGCCCACCAGGCCTCCCAGGATGGTTCCCAGCAGAAACGCACCGATGTCGAGATCATTCTCGTTGTCACTCATTTCCCGCCTCCGTGGATTGTCTCTTGCTAACGCAATCGGCCGAGGCCGATAAGCTCGATGGCCCGTCGCACCGCCGCCGCGGCCCCGCTGAGCCGCACCACGGGCCGAACCATGTTGTCACTGAGGAAGGTCGTTGTCCCGCGAACCGTACGCAACGCCTCGTTAGAGGCCTCCAGCATCGGCCGGACCTCGTTCTGCAACAAGGCCGTTAGCCGGGCGATCTGGACGACCAGCACGATGACCGCCACCCCGGTGATGATCGACTCGAAAGCGATCATCACGATCACCGCATCGCGCAGGGCCTCCGCCGTCGCGGGGTTCCCCACCAGCCAGACGATGAGCCCGATGACGACGCCCAACAGGACCAGCGCCAGCCCGATGGCCGCCACGAGGATCAGGGTTCGGCGGGAGTCGGACGGTTCGGAGGGCTCTTCCGCTTCGGCGAGGTCCAATTCGTCTGGGGCGGAGGAGCGGCCTTCCACAACCCCGGATTATACCACTCCGATCTCAGGAGGGCCGCGGCGGTGGCGCTTTCCGGTCGCGCGGCCCGGCCAGAACCGAGGCGACGGCCAACCCGATCAGGGTGGCGACGATCGCCGGGAGCAGGTTGAGTCCGCCGAGCCTGCCCGCGTCCCACCCCATCGCCGTCGCCAGCGCGTGGCCAAGGAAGAAAGCCACCCAGGCCGTGACCAGATAGAGGACCAGGCGGCCAAGCGTGCCACCGCGCAGGGCATGAAAGGCGAAGCCGAGAACGCTGGCGACCAATAATCCGAGGTAGACCGTGGGTCCGTTCATCCGGCGATGACCCCGCCGCCCAGGCAGACCTCGTCCTGGTAGAACACGGCCGATTGCCCGGGCGTCACGTCCGGCAGCGATCGGCTGAGCTGGACTTCGCATGTGCCATCGCCCCGCGGCGACGTGAGGCAGGCCACTCGTGCGGCGTGGTACCGGACCTGGACTTCGGCGGCGAACTCCGACTCCCTGGCTTCACCGGAGACCCATTGGACCCGTTGGGTGCGGAAGGTCGTTCTGCCCAACTCGGACCGATGGCCGACGATCAGCGCGTTGGCCGCCCGGTCCTTGCGGATGACGTAGAGCGGCTCCGGTGACGGGAGGCGTAGGCCGCGGCGCTGCCCGATCGTGTAGTCGGCGAGGCCGTCGTGCTGCCCGAGGTGCATGCCCCGGGTGTCGAGAATCGGCCCGGGGGCGAGCCCATCGGAGGCGTGGCGGCGGAGGAACTCGCGGTAATCCCCTCCAGCGAGGAAGCATAAGTCCTGGCTCTCGGGCCGCTCGGCGACGGGCAGGTCCCGCGTGCGCGCGTAGGCCCTTGCATCGGCCTTGCTGTACTCGCCCAGCGGAAAGACGGCGTGGCTCAACTCGTCCTGGCCGAGGACGCTCAGGACGTAGGACTGGTCCTTTTCGGGATCGGTTCCGCGCAGGAGAACCCACTTCCCATCGTGATTCTGGACGCGAGCGTAGTGCCCTGTAGCTAGGTGCGTCGCGCCCAGGCTGAGAGCGTCGGACAGAAGCCGACTCCAGCGGATCGTGCGGTTGCACTCCATGCAGGGATTCGGCGTGACGCCCTGCGCGTAGCCATCAAGAAAGAACGATACAACGTGTTGGCGGAAGGCGGTCTTCATGTCGAGCATGTAGAAGGGGATGCCAAGCATCCCCGCGACGCGCCGTGCGCCGTTGACGTCGTCGGGGGAACAGCAGCGATTGACGCGCCCGTCTTCAACCCACAGGCGCATCATGACGCCGAAGACGTCGAACCCCTGATCGACGAGCAAAGCCGCGGCGACGGAGCTGTCGACGCCGCCGCTCATGGCGACGGCAATGCGCCAGGGAGAGGTCATCCTGCGGCCAGCGCCGCCTGGCGCTGCGCCGCCACCAGCGCCGGAAGGGTGGCGAGGAAGCCGGCGACATCAGCATCGGTGGTCAGCCGGCCGACGGTTACCCGCAAGGAACCGAGCGCCAGGTCGGGCGGTAGACCGATGGCCAGCAGCACCGAAGACGGCGAGGGGTCGCCGGTCTTGCAGGCCGACCCTGACGAGCAGGCGTAGCCATGCAGGTCGAGAGCGACCAGCAGCCGGTTGGCGTCGATGCCGGGGAAGACGAACGAGGCGTGGTTGGGCAGCCGGGCCTTCGTGTGTCCTGTGACGCGGGCGCCGGGGACGGACCGGGTGATCCCATCGAGAATCTGGTCGCGCAAGGCGGCGAAGCGGGAGGCGTGCTCCTCCCGTTCCGTCTCGGTGATCTGCAGGGCCGCCGCCAGGCCGACGATCAGCGGGACGTTTTCGGTGCCGGCGCGGCGCCCGCCCTCTTGTTCGCCCCCCGGCTGAAGGGGCTCAAGGCCAAGGCCGGTGCGACAGTAGAGAGCTCCAACGCCTTTCGGGCCGTAGAACTTGTGCGCGCCGATCGAAACGAGATCCGCGCCGAGATCCGGGATGCGTACGGCAAGCTGGCTGGCCGCCTGGACGGCGTCGGTGTGGAAGACCACGCCACGCTCACGGCAGCGCGCGGCGATGGCCGCGACGGGGTTGACCGTGCCGATCTCGTTGTTGCCGTAGATGACCGAGACGATGGCCGTGTCGTCGCGTAGGGCGCCGGCGACATCGTCCGGGTCCACCCGGCCGTCCCCGTCGACCGCAAGCATTTCGACCAGGAATCCGTGGTGGCGGGCGAGGTAGCGGCAGGTGTTGAGCACCGCCGGGTGCTCGACCGGCGTCGTCAGGATGTGGCGCGCGCCGCGGCCGGCCTGGGCCGCCAGCACCGCGCCCCGGATGGCCAGGTTGTCGCTCTCGGTGCCGCCGCTGGTGAAGATGATCTCCGCCGGGTGGCAGGCGAGAACGGCGGCGACATCGGCCCGTGCCTGCTCCAGCGCCGCTTCACCTTCCTGGCCGAAGCGGTGAACGCTGGAGGGATTCCCGAAGCGGCCGGCAAAGAATGGCGTCATCTTCTCGAGGACGCGCGAGTCCACTGGCGTGCTGGCAGCGTAGTCGAGATAGACGCGATCGGGCGTCATGCGCGGATTCTAACATGGGCCCTCCGTCGGGCGAATCGATGAGCATGGGCCGAAGGTGCGGCGAAGCCGCCCGGTATAATCATCCGGAGGATTGCGCCATGCCGGCAACCATCGCCTCCGTCCACGCGCGAGAAGTGCTCGACTCGCGGGGAAACCCGACCGTCGAAGCCGACGTTCGCCTGAGCGACGGTTCGTTCGGCCGCGCCATCGTCCCCTCCGGCGCCTCGACGGGAACGCACGAGGCGCTCGAGCTGCGCGACGGCGACAAGGCGCGCTACGGTGGAAAGGGAGTCCAGCGCGCCGTGGCCAACGTCAACGGCCCCATCGCCGCCGCTCTCGCCGGACGCGAGCCCAAACAGGCCGAGCTCGACGCGGAGCTGATCCGGCTCGACGGGCAGCCGAACAAGGGGCGCCTGGGCGCCAACGCCATTCTGGCGGTCAGCCTGGCGGCGGCACGAGCCGCCGCGGCCTCCGCCGGAGTCCCGCTCTATCGTCACCTGGGAGGCGGCGAGGCCGTCCTGCTGCCCGTGCCGATGCTAAACATCCTCAACGGCGGCGTCCACACGGGCTGGCAATCGACCGACGCCCAGGAGTTCATGGTGATGCCGCTCGGCGCGGCGACCTTCGCCGAAGGCCTGCGCTGGGGAGCCGAGGTCTATCACGCGCTCCGCTCCGTTCTCAAGAACCGGGGCTACTCGACGCTGGTGGGGGACGAGGGCGGCTACGCGCCGGCCCTCAAGGCGAACGCCGAAGCGGTGGAGGTCATCCTGGAGGCGATCGGTCAGGCTGGCCTGAAGACACCTTCCCAGGTGGCGCTGGCGCTGGATCCGGCGGCCTCCGAGTTGTACGACGAGGGCGAGAAGCGCTACAACCTGCGCCGCGAAGGCAAGCTGCTCGACGGCGACGGGATGATCCGCTTCTGGGCGGAGTGGGTGCGGCAGTACCCGATCGTGTCGATCGAGGACGGCCTGGCTCAGGACGACTGGGAATCGTGGACGAGGCTCACCGCCGAACTCGGCGCTCGGGTGCAACTCGTCGGCGACGACCTGCTCGTGACGAGTCCGCCGCGCATCGAACGTGCGGTGAAAGAGCGCGCCTGCAACGCGCTGCTGGTGAAACTCAACCAGATCGGGACGGTCAGCGAGACGCGTCAGGCGATCGAGCTTTGTCGTCAGGCGGGCTGGCGCACCGTCGTCTCACACCGCTCGGGCGAGAGCGAAGACACGACCATCGCCGACCTGGCGGTGGGGCTGGGGCTGGGCCAGATCAAGACCGGCGCGCCGGCGCGCACCGACCGGGTGGCGAAGTATAACCAGCTGCTGCGCATCGAAGAGGAGCTCGGATCGCAGGCGAAGTACGCCGGCT
>CAYUWF010000144.1:0-4792 GCA_964448245.1 uncultured Anaerolineaceae bacterium
CCACTGGCACCGGTGACCATCAGGCGAGTCATAGCCTACGCTCCGGCCCCGCCTGCTTCGAAGGGCGCGATCAGGCTGCGCATCTCGTCGGCGGTCAACCAGTGATCGTTGCTATCGGAGCCGTAGCGGAAACCCTCCGGCAGCGTCCGCCCCCGCTGGCTCCAGGCGTAGCCGAACCACAACGCCTGCGCCGGCTGGACGACGAACATCTCGTCCAGCTCCACCGTATGGCGGGCTTCATCCTCCGACACCAGGACTTCGTGTAGCTTCTCCCCGGCGCGGATGCCGATGACTTCGATTCGGCTGTCGGGCGCCATGGCCTTGGCCAGCTCGGCCACGCGCATGCTGGGGATCTTCGGCACGAAGACCTCACCGCCCTCCATCTGTTCGATGCAGCGGATAGTGAAGCGCACGCCCTGCTCCAGCGAGAGCCAGAAGCGCGTCATGCGGTCATCGGTGAGGGTGATGGTCCCCTGGGCTCGTTGACGCAGGAACACCGGCACGACGCTCCCCCGGCTGCCGACGACGTTGCCGTAGCGCACGCAGGAAAAGCGCGTGCCGCGCCCGCCGGCGTAGGCGTTGGACTGGACGATCAGTTTCTCCGCCGCCAGCTTGGTCGCCCCGTACAGGTTGACCGGATTGACCGCCTTGTCGGTGCTGAGGGCCATCACCCGTTCGACGCCGCCGTCGAGCGCCGCCTCGACCACGTTGTGGGCGCCCATGATGTTGGTCAGGATGGCCTCGAAGGGGTTGTACTCGCACGCCGGCACCTGCTTGAGCGCGGCGGCGTGGACGACGATGTCCGTCCCCTGCATGGCGCGCCGCAGCCGCGCTTCATCGCGCACGTCGCCGATGAAGTAGCGCAGCCGGGGGCCGTCGAAACCGGCCGCACGCATCTCGTGCTGCTTCAGCTCATCGCGGCTGAAGACGATCAGCTTCTTCGGCGGATAATCCTGCAGCAGCGTGCGGATGAACGCCCGGCCGAAGGAGCCCGTCCCACCGGTGACCAGTACGGTCTTGTCGTCCCAGTTCATGCGATTTTGTCTCCCGGGGCGTTCAACTCGTCTGCCGCCCATGAAGGAGGATCAACGGATACATGCCGTGCCGGCCGAACCAGTGCGGCGCCCGTTCCTCCAGCCCAAACAGCAGGCGCAGGACCGGGCCGCCAAACAGCGGCCGGTGAATCAGCGCCCGCGTAAAGGCGGTGCTCACGCTGCGCCACACCCGGATCTCCCCCCCGCCGAGGCGGGCGAGCGCCGCCGTCATCCAGGCGTGATCGTGCTTGAAGGTGTGGCTGCCCCGGGCGGCCAGCGCCTCGCCGGCCGCGCTCGGGGCCGGCGCGCTCGCCTGTCGCCACCCGGCGACCCACCGCTGCAGGATCGAGGCGAGGCGAATCAGGGGCCGGAAGAAGGCCATCAGCCCCGACCGGTCGCCCCAGCTGTAGACGACGGCCGCCATGCCGGCCGGCGCCGTCACCCGGACGAATTCGGCGAGCGCCGTCTCCTGCTCTTCGGCCGGGATATGGTGCAGCGCGTGGAGCGAAACCAGGCCGTCGAACGCGCGGGCGCGGAAGGGCAGCGCCGCCAAGTCCCCCAGGACGAACCATCCCCGCTCGCCGATGCGTCGGCGGGCCTCGACCAGCGCCCGGCGCGAGATGTCGAGGCAAACCCGATGCCGGTAGCCTCTCGAGTACTCGAGGTACTCCGGGTATTGGATCGGCCCCGAGCCGGCGTCGAGCAGCAGGCGGCCCGATGCCTCCAGGTGCCGCCCGACTCGTCGATGACAACGCTGGATGTACTCACGCGAGACCGGGCGCAGATCCTCATAGCGGGCGTTCTGGTAGAGGCCCTCGCCGATCTGGCTCCACCCGACCGACTCGTAGTAGGCGCGCACTTCGGCCCTCACCTGCGACGCGCCGGGGGCGGCTGTCATGCCTGCCCCCCTCCCGCCCAATCGACGGGCTCACCTACCAAAGCCTCGAGCGTCCGCCGGTAGGGTTCGAGCCCGCCGACGCGGAGGACATCTTCCGGAGGGCGTCGTCCCACGTCATCCCAGAAGCCGATCAGATGCCAGGGATAGGGGAATGGGAACTCGAAGAAGAAACGGTAGGCGTAGCGCCGCGCCAGGTCGACCTGCTCGTCCGACAGTCGGCGGTTCGACGGATCGGCGATCAACCGCTCGAGCATCTCACCGTACTCGGCGAGCGAGTTCGGGTCGGAGGTGAAGCCCCTGCCACGATAGTGGGTGGCCCCGGCGACGATCACCGGCACCCCGGCCATCGCCAGTTCCAGGCCGACGGTGGAGGTATAGACGAGGCCCAGGTGCGCCAGCTCGATCAGGTCGTAGGTGTTGATGGGCGAGTCCGGCGGAATCAGATGCAGGCTCGCCGGCAGATCCGGCAGCGCGGCGCGGACGATCTCCTGCGATGGGTGTGCGGCGCCGAGGATCTCTCCGGGATGGACGCGCACGATCGTTTGGACATCGGCGCGGCCCGCCAGGCGGCGCACCGAATCGGCCAGCCAGTCCGCCATCCCCCGGGTGAACACCTGCCGGTCGAGCGCCAGACTGTCGCCGACGACGTTGGTGCAGATCAGGACGACCGGCTTGTCGGGGTCGAGGCCGAGGCGGTGGCGGGCCGCCGCCGCGCCTTCGCTCACGCCGGCCTGCCACTGGCGGGCGAAGTTTGCCCAGCGACTGCCGGCGCGCCGGGCGGCATACATCGCCTGCAGTTCGTCGTGTTCGGAGGCGGTCAGCGGAACGACCCCACGAGCGCGCCACAGGTCACCGGTCTCCTGGCGCATCACCTGGCCGTCCTGCGCCAGCCACAGGCGCTCGCGCTGCTCACCGAATTCGTACGTCGTGACGGGTTTCCCTCGGAATCGCGCGGCGAGGTAAACGGCGCCGAACTCCAGGATGGTTCCATTCGGTACGACGACCGTGTCGACCTCGTTGCGGTCGATCCAGCGGAGGACGGCGCAGGCCGCCAGGCGGTTGCGCCGCAGCCGGCGTGCCAAGAGCGAGGCGGCGACCGGATCGCTCGCCGGGTCCACCTCTTCGCGCTGCAGGGTGTACTGGACATCGAGGAAGCTCTGGCGCATCAGGTCGGGCTCCAGCTCGGCCGGCAGCCCGCCGGGCGATATGGAGGAGGCGTCGGCCACGGTGAACAGGCCGCGCGCCGGACGGAAAAGACTCCGCAGGTAGGCGCTCTGGCGCCGGACGTCGAACGGAGCCGGGTCTTCGGTCCAGCGTCGGAACGGAAGGAAGGCCAGTCGGACGCGATGACCGAGGGCAGCCAGGAGCAGGGACAGGGTCGCGGCGTGCTCGAGCCACCAGCTCAGATAGGCGAAGACCAGCACCTGGCGCGCAGGCTGGTCCGTTCGGGTCTCCCGAACGCTCCGGGCTGCCGCCGTCCACGCCGGGAGCGCCGCCGCGAGTCGATCGAGACGATAGCCGGCCCCCGGCGGCTGACCTGCGGCGCGCCAGCGCTGATAGAACTCGGCCGACCAGGGAAGACGGCGGAAGGCATCGACGGCGGAGCGCCGCGCCTCTTCGGGGATCATCGGGGGGCCTCTTCGATACGCCATTCGAGCGCCGGCCGCACCGGCCCCGGCCTGGCTTCCGGCCAATGGCTTCCCGGGCTTCCGGCCCCGTCAACGGAGAACGTCAGCGCCCGTTCGTCGGTGAAGTACGAGCGCACGCGGAAGGCGCTTGCGTTCACACCCAGGCTGAACAATCCCTCATTGAGCAGGTTACGCGGCAGGCGGCAGCGACTGATGTAGCGCCCCTGGCGCCGAACGCGCACCTGCTCGAAGACGGCCGGATCGTCGGCATCGAAGGAGGTCAGGACCGGTTCGCCGCGCGACGTCGAAAGGTAGACGCCGGTCCGCAGGCCGACGACGTCCTGCTCGAGGGCGTATTCGAACTCGATCTCAAAGGGCGCCGTCGAAGCCACCTGCGCCGCCACGCGCCCTGCTTCATCCCGCACCCGCAGGGCGATCGGCCGAAAAGGCGCTGCTTGAGCCGCCCGCGGATCGCCTTCCCAGCGGCGCTCCCCGGCCTCGGCCGAGCCGGCGGCGAGGTAGTGGTCGACGGCCCGGGGCGACGGCCCACGCAGGGCGATCTGCCCGGAATCGACGACGATCGTCTCCTGCGTCAGGCGCAGGATGGCCGACATGTTGTGGCTGACGAACAGGACGGTGCGCCCTTCCTGGGCCACCGAGTCCATCTTGCCCAGGCACTTGCGCTGAAATTCGGCGTCCCCGACGGCCAGGACTTCATCGACGACGAGGATCTCCGGATCCAGGTGCGCGGCGACGGCGAAGGCCAGGCGCAGGTACATCCCGCTCGAGTAGTGCTTGACGGGCGTGTCGAGGAACTTGTCGACCTCGGCGAAGGCGACGATCTCATCGAAACGGCGCTCGATCTCGCGGCGCTTCATCCCCAGGATGGCGGCGTTCAGGTAGATGTTCTCGCGGCCGGAGAGCTCGGGGTGGAAGCCGGTGCCGACCTCGAGCAGCGAGCCGACGCGGCCGTGGATCTCGGCCTGCCCTTCGGTCGGCTCGGTGACGCGGGAGAGGATCTTGAGCAGGGTGCTCTTCCCCGCCCCGTTACGCCCGATGATGCCCAGCACCTGGCCCCGCCCGACGTCGAAGCTGACGTGGCGGAGGGCCCAGATGCTGTTGGCGGGGCCGAGCGATCGTCGCCGTCCGATCGATCCGACGGCGGCCGTGAGCGAATCGCGCAGCGTCCGATAGCCGGCGGCCGCCTGACCGATGCGATAGCGCTTGCCGAG
>CAYUWF010000145.1:0-4740 GCA_964448245.1 uncultured Anaerolineaceae bacterium
GGCGCGGTGGTGGCGGCGATGCGGGAGGCGCTCTGGCGGCCTCTGCCTCAACCCACCGGCGTCCGCACGGCGTTGATGAAGTCCGCCAGCAGGCCGTAGGCCGTCGTCTCCGGCCCCGGATTCTCCTCGGTGACGGTCAGGCGGCCCAGGACGTCGCTGACGAAGGTGATCGAGGACGAAGTGCCCATCACGCCGTAGAGCGGATCGTCGGGGCCGATCTGCTCCGGAGCCACCCTGGCCCGCAGGACGCCATCGGCGAGATCCGCCTGGCAGATGAGCTTCCAGCGCCGACCTTGTTCGCGGGCTTCGCGCAACAGACTTGGCGTGATGCCTTCGATGCCTTGCCGCTCGACCTGCTGCGGCAGAAGCGGAGCATCCATCAGGACCGTCGCCAGCGCCGCCACTTTCACCGCCGCGTCCCATCCCAGAATGTCGCCACTGGGATCGGTCTCGGCGACGCCGAGGGTCTGCGCTTGGGCCACGGCCTCGTCGAAGGTCTGACCGGATTCCATCAGTGTCAGGATCAGGTTCGTGGTGCTATTCAGCACGCCGCGGAACGACTGCAGGCGGGCGCCGGGCAGCGCCATGCGCCACAGGGAGAAAATCGGCGCACCATCCATGACGGACGACTCGAAGTAGAAGTGCCGGCCCCGGCTCCGAGCGAGGTCGCGCAGACGGCGATAGGCATGGACCACCGGGCCCTTGTTGGCCGTGATGGCGTGCATCCCCGCCTCGAGCGCTGCCTGCAAATGGTCGATCGCCGGTTGGCCGGTGTCGTAGTTGACCGGCGTGTTCTCGAAGAGAACGTCCGCACCGGAGGCGCGCATGAATTCGATGCCGGAGCCTGGGGCCGGCTGGGCCGAGAGGGCGCTGAGCGACTCGCCTCGCTCGACCGCCTCGACCGCCTGCGCGATATCGATGCCCTGGGGATCGATCGCCGCCCCCGCCCGCCGGGCGGCGATGGCCACAACGCGCCACTCGATCCCGAACTCCCGCTGCAGTGTGTCCCGCTTAGCGATCAATAGGCGGGCGAACGCCCGGCCGACGTTGCCGAAACCGAGCAGGGCGAGATTGTAAGTGTTCATCCCGAACAGTGTATCTCGCGGACCCCCACCCTTGCCCTCCCCCTGCCCACGCGGGACATCGCCGCGATCATGCGGGGCAGGGGGAGGGAGGTTTCCTGAGGAGTGGGGGGAGCGAAGGCGCGGCATATCTCCTCGGCCGAAAAGCAGGTCCTTCGCTCGCTTCGCTCACTCAGGATGACAGACCATTGATGTCGCCATGGGTGTCAGCCTGAGCGCAGCGAAGGGTCTGATGGTCGCGAGGCACGCCCCACCGCTCCTCAAGGAACCTCCGCCGTCTGCGCCCCCCTACGTGGAACTCAAGGGGGCCGCAGGCTATTGCCTCATTCGCATTCCGGAAGCGTGAAGTGCAGCAGCCGGTCGTTGCGGGAATCGGCCACCCACAGGCCGCAGGTCGAGTCGAAGGTGACGCCGAGCGGCAGGCCGAACTGCGTCAGATCCGCCCCGGGCGTGCCCCAGCCAGCCACGAACTCGCCCGCCGCATTGAAACACAGTACGCGGTAGCCCTCCGGATCACTGGTGCAGATGGTTCCACCGTCGCTAATGTCGAGATAAGGCTTATTGTCGAGCGAGTTCGTCAGCCAGGCGTCGAGCGCCCACTCCCGCACCGGCTGCCAGACATTCGGTTCCGTCTCCTCGAACACCTGGATGCGCGAGTTCCAGGTGTCGGCGACGTAGACCAGCCCGTCGGCTCCGAGGGCGACGCCCACCGGCTCATCCAGCTGGCCTGGGAGCGGCCCGCCGCCGGGCTCGCCGATCTCTCCGAGGGAGTTGCCGGCCTCGTCGAAGACGCCGACGCGCTTGTTTCCCGTATCGGCGACGTAGACTCGACCCGACGCGTCAACGGCGACGTCGCGCGGTCCCCAGAACGTCGTCGGCGTCTCGGCCTGGCCAAACGTGCCCCACATCCCTAGGAACCGCCCGTCGGCGCTGAAGTGCTGGACGCGGTTATTCCAGGTGTCGGCGACGTACACTGTTCCATCGGGAGCGACGGCGATACCCCACGGCTCGTTCAACGTCCCCCCGGGCGCCTCGCCCTGGTCGAGGTTGGCGAAGGAACCCCACGTGTCGAGGACGGTCCCGTCCGCGGCGAGATGCTGGATGCGGTGATTGCCCGTATCGGCGACGTAGAGCGTGCCGTCCGGCGCGCGGGCCAGGCTGCGCGGCAGGGTGAGCTGTCCCTCCCCGGCCCCGCTTTGTCCGAGCACCGCGTCCGCCGGCAAGACAATGGTCTTCTCGGCGTACGGGTCGACAAGGGAGACCGGTTCGAGCACCGCCGGCGCGATGCCGTAGTCCCACACCTGGGAGGCGACGTCCTTGCGGACGTAGAGCTTGAGCTTCTCGGCCGGGTTCCAGTTGCGCAGGCTGAAGTCGCGCTGGGTCACCTCGGCATATCGCGTGTAGTCGCGATTGAACCAGATGTCCCACAGCGCCTGGCGCATCTCCGGGGAGGTCAGGGCGTTGCGGAGGCGTTCGCCGGTCAGGTCGAAGTAGTCCTGCATCGGCCACCAGACGCGGTTGTACTCGAAGGCGTAGTAGCGATCGCGCAGGATCGCCTCGACCTTCGGGAAGTTGCCCTGGCCGGCCAGGACCACCGGGTAGTCCAGGATCTCGCGCGACGGCGTCTCGGCAAAGAAGTGGGCGTTGGGGTAGTTGCGCAGGTACCACCAGAAGGGATAGGTCGACTCGTTGTCGTAGCCGAGATCGAGATCGAGCCCGCCGGTGAGGCGCCGCGACAGCTCTTCGATCTGCGCCAGCGCCAGCTTGGGTCCGCCGGCGGAGTGGGCGTAGACCAGGAACTCGGTGGCGTCGTCGTAGTTGATGAAAGACGCCCGCAGACTCGTGCGCAGCGTCAAGAAGTAGAGGCCTCCCAGCGCCACGACTCCTGCCAGGCGGGCCAGCCCGCGGCCGCTCCAGCCGGTGGCGAGTCGGTAGGCGCCGAAGCCGGCGCCCAGGGCGACCAGCAGCGAGGCCAGCGTCCCCGTCGTCGCCCGTAGCTGTTCGAGGTCCATACCCCCAAAAGGGGGCGGAGAACCAAGCAGGGATCCTAGGAACCGGACCGCGGCCAGCAGCGCCAGCCCGACCAGGGCCAGGAGCGCCCAGGTGCGCCCTTCGCGGAAGCGGCTCCAGTCGACCTGGCCGAGAAAGCGACCGAAGACCCAGCCCGAGAGCAGGATCATCGGCAGGGCGATGTGGACCGTCAGCCACGGCATACGTTCGCCGGCAAAGGTATAGAGCACCAGGGCGGTGATCGACCAGTAGCCGAAAAACAACGGGTACAACCAGGGGATGTCGTAGATGCGGTCGGCGCGCACCTCGGTCGGATCGGCGCCGCGCGGGCCGCGGATCAGGGCGGCGATCCCCATGCCGGCGGCGATCAGCGACCCCAGGGCCACGAGGTATTCGTAGATCGGGATCTGGAGCAGCGCGTAGTAGTACAGCGGCTGGGTGCCGCGCTGGACGCCCTGCTGGACGAGCCAGTAGCCAAGCGAGCCCACCAGGCCGGTGGCCAGCCCCTGCGGGTTGGTGAAGAGCGTGGTGAAGAGGGGGACGTAGATGGCGGCGAAGATGCCGGCGGCGATCAGCCAGCGTTTCCAATCCCAGAGCAAGCCGACGCCGATGGAGATCACCACCAGCGCGATGACCAGGGCCAGGGTGCGCCCCCATTCGGCTGGATTGGAGTAGGCCAGGGGATCCCAACCAAGTGCGGCGGCGGGGAACGATGCCAGGTGGGGCAGGATCAGCGTGCCGGCGACGATCAACAGGTCGAGCGCGGGGAAGTCGGTGCGCACGCGGCGGCCGAAGGTGAGCACCAGCATCACCGCCGCCAGAACGAGCCCGGCGATGGCCAGGATCACGCCCACCCCGACGAGCGGCGAGACAAGGAGCGTCGCCGCCTCGCGGGCGGCGGTGCGGTCGCGCAGGAAGATCAGCAGGGCAGTGGCCGCCCCGGCGGCCGCCGCAGCGATCCCCACCAGGAAGACGACCTTGCGGCGGAGGCTGTCCCATCCCTTGTGGAGGGCCTCCCAAAGGAAGAACACGGCCAGCACGCTCAAGAGCTGCGCGGCGTAGATGAAAGAAGTCTCCTTGGTGACGAAGTGGAGCGCCAGAGACGCCGCCAGCAGGTAGAGCGAGGAGGCGCGCCGACGCTCGAGGTAGCTGAACACGGCCCAGAACATGAGCAGCGCTTCGACGACGACGTAGGCTTCGTTGCGGGCATAGCGCGCGTAGTACAGCATGAAGGGGGAGGCGAAGATGAGCGCCGCCGTCACGACGGCGCTCAGGCGGCCGATCCAGCGGCGGAAAGCCCAGACGAACAGCACGGCGGCGACGCCGGCGACGGCGGCCGGGTAGCGGGCGCTGGCGTCGGTGTCACCGAAAAGGAAGTAGCTGAGCGCCAGGAGATGGAACTGCAGCGGTCCGTGCGACAGGGGGTCGTGGGAGTAGCCGCGCCCTTGTTCGAGCTGCCACGAGAAGTAGACGTGAGTCGTCTCGTCGTGGCTCATGACCCGCGTGCCCAGGCCGGCGAAGCGGGTCAGGACGGTCAGCAGGACGATGCCGGCGAAGACCGCCAGAAGGACATCGAGACGCAGCCGGCCTTCGAGCAGGCCGTCCAACGTCCGAGTCGGAGGTTCGGACTCGTGCGTTTGCCCCACGT
>CAYUWF010000146.1:0-4727 GCA_964448245.1 uncultured Anaerolineaceae bacterium
GCCGTGAAGCAGCCGCGGTTCCCGGCGTAGATGTAACCCAGCCCGATCTGGGTGTAGTTGGGGCTCATCAAGTTGGCGTGATGGGGGACGCTGTTCATCCACCAGTCGAAGACACGCTGCGGCGCACCGGACGAGGTATCGCTGGTGCAGTAGATATTCTCGCCGATCCAGGACCAGTCGTAGCCCTGCCGCTCGACCCGGTCGCGCACGCCCGAGCCATCGGAGCCGGTGTGGGAGACGAAGCCGTTGCAGGCCATGTCGGCGCTGTGGATGCGCGCCGCGGCTTGCAGCTGCCCCTGGGAAGCGTAGGCCGCCAGCCCCTGATTCTGGCGCTCCTGGTTGACCAGCCCGAGCACAGTCGATTCGAAGCCGGCGTTCCCGCTCGAGCTGCAGCCGGCGGTCGTCGCCGTGGGGGGCGCCATCGTGGCCGTGGGGGGAGCCGTCGTTGCCGTCGGCTGGTCCGTCCCCGGGCCGACGGTCTCGGTCGGCGGGGCGGGCGAAGCGGTCCATGACGGCGGCGGGGTCTGGGTTGGCGGGGCGGCGGTGCGTGTGCGCGTGGGCGTGCGGCTGGGCGTGCGCGTCCAAGTCGGCACGCGGGTGTGGGTCGAGCTCGGCCGCACGGTGTTGGTGGCGGTCGAGGTGGAGGTGGGCGACGGAGTCGAGGTGGTCGTCGGGCTGGCGGTAGGTGTTTCGGTCGGCGTGGGTGTATCGGTCGACGACGGAGTCGGCGTCGGAGTCGGCGTCTCGGTGAACGGCTCCGGTTGGAAGGCGGTCGCCGTAGGAGGCGCCGGCGTGAAGGTGGGGGCCGCCGTCGGCGAAAAGGTGCTCGACGGAACGAGCGCCAGCTCGAAGCCGTAGCCGGAAGCCAGCTCGGCGACGTAGGCCGGGCCGTCGGCGGCGAGCGGCCCCCCAGCGGCGGCCTGGACTGCCACGATAAGAGTCAGCAGCGTCAACACGCAAGCCAGCGGCGCAGCGACGGCCAGGAACACGCCTTTGGCCAGGCAACCCCAGGAGCCGCGGCGCTTCAATTCTGCTTCGCGTACGTGGCGGTTCGGTCGAGTCGGTATCGATCCCACAGGCATGCCACCATTATGAGGAGTCTGTGGGAAGGGGGAATAGACCGGAGGACCCTTCGCGAAGCACCCCAGGAGCGAAGCGGAAGGGGCACCTCCTACCCCTCTCCCGCCGAGCGGGAGAGGGGGCCGAGGGCGGGAGGGCCTCCACAATGGCAGCAATCACATCGTCCGTGTCGCGCAAGACGTCCTGGTTCGAGAACCTCAACACTCGGTAGCCTCTACCTTGAAGCCACTCTGTCCGGACCTCGTCGTGCTCTGCCTGGGCCGCGTGGTTAGTGGGACTCCCCATCAAGTTCCGCCACAAGGCGCGCCTCATCGCAGTAGAAGTCGACGATGAAGGGCCCGATCGGCCTCTGCCGGCGGGGCTTGCCGCCGAAGTTGCGATTCCTGAAATGCTGCCAGAGAACTTGCTCGGCCGCAGTGAGCGGGTGGCGCCGCTGGCGGGCGCGAGCGCGGAGAGATTCTGGACTCTTGGGCTTGACGGATCCCCCGCCCTCACCCCCAACCCGTCTTCCGCCTTGCGGGAGAGGGGGCTTACTCCCCCAGCCGCGGCACGCGGTCCTGCACCAGCTGCAGCGGCACGAGCGCGCACACGGCGCAGGCCATGGCGCCGAGCGCCAGCCCGACGATCTTGCCGATCGTGGCCGGAGCGCCCAGCAGGGTCGCGGCCAAAACCGGGCCGATGAAAACGGATAGGCAGATCCCCAGGGCGGCGATGCTGGCGATGGTACTCAAGCATCCGGCGCTGCCGCGCACCATCCGGCGCGGGTCCTCCCACTGGAAGTTGGCGCCGATGACGCCGAAGGCCAGGTTGACCCCGGTGATGGCAGCGTAGCACAACCCTACCACCAGCAATCCAAAGATCGCGTCGCCGAAGGTCACACTTCGCACCACGGAAAGGACGATGAGGAAGACCCAGCCCAGCACCGCCACGGGCAGAAAGGCGACGGCATACTTGGCTGCCAGCAGCCGGCTCGGCCCGATCGGCGCCGTCTTCAGGATCCACCAGCTGCGGCCCTCGTGCGAAAAACCCATCGTCGCCAGACGCGTCGAGAGCACCCAGCCGACGAAGAGCGAGATCCCGATGTCGCCGAAGACCAGCAAGTCCTGGAAACTCTGCATGAACAACGGCGGCGCCTCGCCCCGGCCGGGCGGCGGTTCTCCGCCGCCGCGCACCAGCAACATGGCGTAAACGACGCCCATGATGACCGGGGTAACCATCTGCGACAGGCTGCGCAGGTCCCGGCGCAGCAGGGCGAAGTCCTTGATGACGATCGCCCTCACCGGCGACCCACGCCCCTGCCGTGCCCGGGCCGGCGCTTCGACCCGGCCGCCTCGCGCCCGGCCCGTCCCAGGCCGCCGCCGCCGGGTGCTCGCTACCGAGACGCTCGCCCACCCGCTGTAGTAGAGTCGCTCGGCGGCGACCAGCGCGACGAGGAAGATCGCGCAGCAGAAGACGATCATCCCCAGGAGCATCCCACCGCCCGTCGCCCAATGCCCCTGCCCGACCTGAACCAGCCCCCTCCCGGCCCAGGCCAGCGGCGACCAGGGTGTATCGAAACGGGAAACGACGACCGCCGCCTGCTGCAGCTGCGCCTGCGACAGGTTCCCCATGTTGGCGAACTGACCGGACTGGGAACACAGGATCGTCACCACCGCCCCGACGAACCCCAGGACCTCGGCCGCCCGGCGCGCCGGGAAAAAGTGGACGATGCCCATCACCAGCAAGCCGGCGAGCCCGGCGGCGGCCAGAGCCAGCGCCGCCATCGAGAACACCACCAGAGGGTAGTAAGCGGCTTTGTATCTCTCGGCCGACCCCAGCCCGAAGAGCAGCGGCAGCGCCAGCAGGCAGATCAACGCGAAGTTGGGGACGATCGCCTGCAGCAGCTTGCTCAGAAACACCGCCCGAATCGGGACGGGCGCGCTGAGTAGGAAATCCATGTCGCCCGAAAGGTAGAGCGCCTGCAGCAGCACGCCGAAGCTCGTCAGCAGGATCCCGAGGAAGGCCGCCCCCAGCACCATCACCGGGATGCTCTCGGCGAGGCGCGACATGTTCGGCACGGCGGAAAGAAACGCCGGCGAGCGGATAAAGCCGAGCACCGCCCGACTGGCGAAGAAGACGAAGACCATCAGCCCGGCCAGGAAGACGAAGAGGAGCACCCGGCCGATGCGATCTCGAAGCTTGCCGCGGCGGAAGCCGTTGACCCAGATCCGGAGCTGCAGCCGCAGCAGCCTCCAGGTGGAGGGCAGCAGGCGCGCTTGGATACGATCCCGAGCGGAGCGAGGGACTTTGCTCAGCGCGCCTCCGCCGGCTGACGTCGTCGCCGCCGTCATGGAAGGGCGCGGTGTCTCCCTGCGTCTCTCATACAAGAACCCACGGAGACCCGATGTGTCCCCTGCGGGATCCTCTCCAGGATGCCCCCTCCGGGTCCTCTACAGGATGCGAAACGCGATGCGAAGCGCGACGAAGCGCAATGCGAAGCGCGATCCTCTGCGGGGTCCCCCCCGGGATACGAAGCGCGATGCTAAGCGCGATCACCCCGCGGCCTTCAACGATGTCATTGCGAGCAGCCCCGAGCCCTTCGACTTCGCTCACACCGTCCCGGTGTCCTACCGGGAGGGCGAGGGGTACAGCCTGCCCCGAGGGCAGCCGAGGGGTGGCAATCTGACTTCATGCCGTATGAGATTGCGAGCCGCCGCCTTGCGGCGGCTCGCAATGACAACACCGTCACGCGACCCCTCCAGGATGCCCCCTCCGGGATGCGAAGCACGATCACTTGAGCACCTCGGCGATCTCGGCGTACTCGACCCCGCCGGTCAGGCCGAGGAAGATGTCCTCCAGCCGGCTCTCCCCCTTCCCCAGACGGCGCAGCTCGTCCATCGTGCCGGCGGCGATCAGGCGCCCCTGATTGATGATCCCGATGCGATCGCACATACGCTCGGCGATCTCGAGGATATGCGTCGAGAGGAAGACCGCCGCGCCGCGGTCCGCCAGTTGGCGCAGGATATCCTTGATCAGGCGGGCCGACTTCGGGTCGAGGCCGACCGTCGGCTCGTCGAGCACAAGCACCTTCGGGTCGTGGACCAGCGCCGCTGCCAGCGACGTCTTCTGGCGCATGCCGTGCGAATACGAGTCGACCGTATCATCCGCCGCCTGGGTGAGATCGAACAGGCGCAGCAGCTCCTCGATGCGCCGGTCGACCTGCCCGCCGTCGACGCCGTACAGATCGCCGACGAAGCGCAGCAGCTCGCGCGCCGTCAGCTTGGCGTACAGGTTGGGCTCGTCCGGCACATAGCCGCTGGCGGCCTTGGCCGGGATCGGCTCCTTCTGGACGTCGAAGCCGCCCACGCGCACCGTCCCGGAGGTCGGCTGCAGCAGGCCGACGACGGCCTTGATCGTCGTCGTCTTGCCGGCCCCGTTCGGTCCGAGGAAACCGAAGATCTCCCCGCCGAACACGTCCAGGCTGACGTTGTCGACGGCCGCTTTCTCGCCGTACTTCTTGACCAGGTGGCGCAGCTCGATCAGAGGCATGGATGTGGTCATGTCGAGTCGGGAATCCCGTGAAGGAGGAACCGGGCCGGCACTGTGCGTCATTATAGACGGCCCGGGTTCCGGCACCTGACGCGAGACTGGCGGCTATCCCCCCTGGG
>CAYUWF010000147.1:0-4719 GCA_964448245.1 uncultured Anaerolineaceae bacterium
GCTTCTGCCCCGTGCGGAGCCGCCCGTAGCGAAGCGGAGGGCCTCTCCGCCACGAAACCGCTCGTGCTCGGGCGCTGTCGGCGGAGAGGCCTTACAGGCTGCTCCGCGAGGGGTCGGGGGGTGAGGTGGGGAAGAGGTTTTTCAGCCCGCTGCTAGTGTCCCGCCTCAGAAACATGTGGACAAACTCCGTCTGGCAGGCCGTAGAACTTCAAGTCCACGGGCACAGCCTTTCCGTGCCTTGCCCGGCGGGATCTCTCCGGATGGCTCCTACCAGGGGCTCCACCGATGGCGCGATTCCAGGCAAGGACGAACGGGTTCGTCATCGAACTTCTGAGACGGGACGCCAGCCCGACCTGCTTCCGAGAAAAGAAACAGGCTGCGGGTCATGCCGCAGCCTGTCCTTTGATAGCGTACCCGGAGGATTCAGTTGGCGCAGGTACTGCAGTGGCCGCCGCCGCAGCTCGAGCATCCTGGGTGCGTGCCGGCGACGGCGTGACCGCCGCTTTGAGCGAAGAACACGGAGAGCGTCCGCGAGTTGTGGTCGTTGCCGCACGTGCGGCATACGATCGGGGCGTCGGCCTGCGCCATCGGGCGCAGCGCGTCGAAGCGTTCGCGGCAGTCGAGGCAGACATACTCATAGATCGGCACGTCGTCTCTCCAGAACGGAGATTCTATCCTCCGCTGCCGTCGAGGTCAACCGCCGAACCGCGGCCGGCGTCAGCATCACGCCCAAGGCCGGGGCTCAATCCTCGAGCTCGATCTTCTCGGCCCACCAGGAGCCGTCCGGCTGAAGAAAGGCAACGACCTTGACGGTGTCGCCGACGCCGGGATTGTCCTTGATCTCGGTACCACCGTCCACACGGAAGGATCGCCCGTCGACAACCCACGAGCTCCCGATCGATTGGACGACGCCTTTCAGCTCCAGCTTCTCGGGTTCCTCGTCCTCATCCGAATCGCCCGAGCCCGAGCCCTCGTCGGTGGCCTCCGGCCGGGGTGTTCCCCCGCCGGGGCCGCTGTGGTCTTCGGTTTCGGCGGTCTCCCGGGTTTCGGTCGCGGCCGCCTCCGTTGCCGTGGGCCGTGCAGGCTCGGTCGCTTGGGCGAGCGGGGTTGGCGTCGGAGGGGCGAAGAGGACGGCCGAGACCACCCGGCGCAGGCCGCCATCGTCGATCGTGACGCGAACCAGGACGCGGTCGCCGACAGAGAGCCCTGGTTCGAGGTACGAGAGCGGGGTAATGGCGAGCATCACCCTGCCGACGGTCATCTGGTCGGGGCCGTAGGCCTCGAGCGTGCCCAGCGCATCATAGGCCTCCAGGCGCAGCTCGTCCGCCAACACCGTCCCATCCGGCTGGGTCAGGCCTTCCACCTCGATGATCATCCCCGGCAAGATATCCCCGATCACGCGGGTCTCCGGGGTCCGGCGGACCGGTATCCCCTCCACGTCCCACAGGATGGCGCCGATGGAGCGCACCTGCCCGTGGAAAGACACGGGAACGACGCGCCCGAGCTCGAGCAGACGGCGCACGTCCTCCGCTCGCTGCTCGGCATAGATCGCCTCCAGACGGAGGCGCTGGGCGGTGTCCGCGGTGAGCTGCAGGCGAACGCCTTCCGCGGCGATCTTCACTGAGTAGAGAGGTTCGCCGGGCAGGGCGTGCGCGGCGGCCTCGGCCAGCCCCCCGACGCCGAGGATCAGCGCCAGAACGGCGGCCAGGCTGCCGAGCGCGAAGCGCGGAACCCGCTTGGCCCCACCGGCGACCCCGGGGGCAGGCTGGCGCTGCGCCGCGGCAGCGCCCAGGAAGCGTGCCCGACTACGCTGGATCGCCCCGGCGGGCACGTCGGAGGGCCGCGACAAACGGGACAGCGCAGCCGTGCTCAGCAGGCGGCGGATCTCCGCCGCCTGCTCGACCGGCAGGCCGGCCAGGATCGATTCCACATCCTGACCGCGCTCCTGGGCCTCGAGGGCGCTCTGCAGGACGTTCCGCGGCTCGATCTTCATGAAGGCTCCGCGCCAAGCGTCCGGCGCAAAGTCTGCAGCGCCCGGAATTGAAGCGCCTTGATGGCGTTACTGTTGCGGCCCATCAGGGCCGCCGTCTCCTCCAGGGAGTATCCCCCGCCGAAACGCAGCGCGAGCACATGTTGCTGTTCGCCGGTCAGCCGCCGCAGGGCCCGCCGGACCTCCTGGTGCAGCTCTTCGGCTTCCACCAGTCCGTCCGGGACGAGGTCGTCCACCAGGTTGGCGTGGCCTAGATCTTCCTGTGGTCGCCGATACGCGGCGCGGAAATGATCGTCGACGACGTGGCGCAGCGTCCCAAAGAGCCAGCCCCGCAGGCTGGAGCGGGGACCGCGCCCGGCGCGGCTCGCCTCCAGCAAGCGAACGAACGTCTCCGAGACGGTGTCTTCGGCGACAGCCGTGTCCCCCAAACGGTAACGAGCGTACCGAAACAACTCGGGGAAATGGCGATCGTGAAGGACGCCGAGGGCGATCGGATCGAGCTGCCGAATCTGCGACATCGCCTCATTGTCAGCCGTCATGGAATGGTGGACCAGGTTCGAGGAGGCGAAGGCGGCCCAAGGCCGAGGGGATGCGAGGCAGTATACCATTGGGGGCTTGCTCGAGAGGCAGGCCCACCGCGGGCCTGCCTCTCGCCATGTCTCTCAGCCGCGGCTAACTCGAGCCGCTGCCGCTGCCGCTGTTGTCGTCATCGTCATCCTCCGAGTCGTCGTCCTGGTCCCCACTGTGGTCGTCGTCGCTCTCTTCCTCGAGCTCGTCCGAGTCGTCGTCGTCCAGATCGTCGGAGGACGAGTCTTCGCCATCTTTGTCCTCGAGTTGGACGCGGACGGCGGTCAGCACGCCGTCGGGCGACCAGACGGCGTGGATCTCCACGAGATCGCCGACGGTGATGACGCCTTCGATCTGGGCGGTGGCGAGGACGAGGAAATGCGTCCCGGCTACGGTCCAGTCCTGGCCGACGATGGCCTCGACCAGGCCCTTGAATTCCAGGTCCTCTACATCGTCGTCTTCCGAGTCGTTCTCATCCAGGTCTTCTTCCTCGTCGCTGGCCAGCTCGATCTCGCGCGCCGTCAGGCTCAGGTTCGCCTCAACCAGGGCATGCACTCTGACCAGATCGCCCACGGCGATCGTCCCCTTGATCTCGGTGTCCGAGGTGATGGCCACCACCTGATCGCCCACGGTCCACCCGGCGAGGTCGATGCTGACGACCGGACCGACGAACTCGATCTCCTCGCCGGGGGTCGGCGGCGCCTCCGTGTCCGACGTGTCGTCGGAGGAGGCTTCCGCCAGTGAGATCTCGCGCGCCACGAGCGACTCGGGAGCGACGACCAGGGCGTGGACTTTCACCATGTCGCCGACCTGGGGGTCACCAGCGATCTCGGTGGCGACGGTGATGCCGACCGTGAGGCCGCCCACCGACCAGGCGTCCGGTCCGATCGAGTCGACGACGCCAGTGAACTCCATCTCGCCCGAGCCATCGATCCCGACGTCCGAGACCTCGGGAAAGCCCGCTGTTCCTGTGCAAGCCGACAGCGCGGCGCCGGCCAGGACGAGCGCGACGACGGGCAACCACACTTTGAGTCTCATCGAAAAGACCTCCATGGGGGTCATGGTTTCACCCATGAAGTCGCCGGCAGGCCCGGGAGGTTATGGCCCGAGGTGGCCAATAGGTCCTATCCCATCTATTTATGAAATTTAGAACAGGCCAGGGTACCGGGGCGGAGACTGTCCGGGTGGTGCTTGGATCAGGACTGGCGCCGGATCTCGAATCGATCGAAGTCGCGGGCGACGCTTACGCGAGGGAAGACCTCGCTGGCCTCCCGCAGGACATCCTTCTCGTGATAGCGTCGAGAGATGTGGGTCAGGTAGAGATGTCCGACGCCGGCCTCGGCCGCCAGAGAAGCCGCCTGGCGGGCCGTGAGGTGACCGAATTCCGCCGCCAGCTCGGCCTCGACGTCGAGATAGGTGGCCTCGATCACCAGGCCGTCGGCCTGGCGGCACGGCTCCACCAGGTCATCCGCCCGCGCGCAGTCGCCGACGTGGATCAGCTTCGTGCCGCGTCGCAGCGGTCCGAGGACATCGTCCGGGTCGACCGACCGGCCGTCGGGGAGGGCGACGCGCCGCCCGGCAACCAGCTCGCGCCGCAGCGGGCCGGGGGGTACGCCCAGCGCCTCGGCGCGCTCCGCCAGGAAGGGCCGGCGCGATGGCTCCTCGAAGGAGAAGGCGAAGCAGCCCGGACCGCGGTGCGAGACCGGGAAGGCGGACAGACGAAAACCGTCCTCCTCCAGCAGCGGCCCGGCTTCGATCGGGATCAGGCGAAGGCGCATCGGGGGCTTGGCGCCGCGCAGGACGACCCCGAACAGCAGATCGTGAATCCTCTCCAGGGCGAAGGCGCCGGCGTAGATCTCCAGGTCGTCGATCGCCTCCCAACGCATGAAGGTCGAGAGCAGGCCGCCCAGGCCGAGGATGTGGTCGAGGTGCCCGTGCGTGATCAGGATTCGGTGCAGACGCCGGAAACCCAAGCCCGAGCGCAGGATTTGCCGCTGCGTACCCTCACCGCAGTCGATCAGGAAACGGTGCTCCTCGTACGAAACGACCTGCGCCGACAGCCCGCGGTGAATGGAGGGCGCCGACGCCGACGTGCCGAGGAAGAACAATTCGAACAACGCGACTCAGATGGCGGAACGCGATTGTACCCGAGTCGCCGCCGG
>CAYUWF010000148.1:0-4588 GCA_964448245.1 uncultured Anaerolineaceae bacterium
CGCACGGAGGGCGGCATACCATTCTTTGTAAATCTGCCGCAAGAAACGGTTGTCATGGATGATCTGCCGTCGCAGTTGTGTGGTCTGCGGGTCGTCAATGTCCAATCCGCGCAGCCGAGGGTGGGCCAGCCACGCCCGCAGCCAACGGCCGACGTGTATCATACAAACTTGATCCGGCTGGCTGCGAACAGCACCATCCGCAGCAGCAGCCAGCCGTGCTTCCAGCGCTGAATGTTGGTCGTGCCGTAAGTGCGCTCGCGGTAGCGGATGGGCAGGTCCACGATTTTCAAGTTGAGCCGGGCCGCGCCGAAGATCAGATCAAAATCGCCGAACGGGTCAAAGTCGCCAAAGTAGGCGCGGTTCGCGGCGATCAAATTGTAATCGCTTTTCCAGATGACTTTGGTGCCGCAGAGCGTGTCCTTAATTGGCTGGCCGAGCAGCCACGAGAACGCGAGACTGAAGAACTTATTGCCGAGCAAGTTCAAATAGCGCATGGCCTGCTTTTCCATCGGGTAGATCAGGCGCACGCCGTTGACAAACTCGCCCGTCCCAGATTGCAGGGCGTCGTAAAAGCGGGGCAGGTCTTCGGGTGGGACGGTCAGGTCGGCGTCGAGGATCATCAGGATGTCGCCCCGCGCTTCGGTGAAGCCCAGCCGTACGGCATCGCCCTTGCCGACTCCGGTCTGCCGCAACAGCCGGGCGCGCCGCTCCGGGTGAGCGACGATGGCGCGTTCAATCACGGCATAAGTGTCGTCGCGCGAATGGCCCTCGACGAAGATCAGCTCGGTACCACCCCCCATTTCCGGCGTGCGCGCAAAGATGTAGGAGATGTTGCCCGCTTCGTTGCGGGCCGGGACGATCACGGAGACGCGCGGCGGCTCTACGCGGTGCGGGCGCATAGGCCGCGGGCGCGCCACCATGAAGTTCGTCACCGCCAGATCGGCGAACGGCCAGAGCCGCACCAGATAACGATTCGCCAGCGCGGCGAGCGGGGAAAAGGGGAGCGGCCAGAGGACGTCCGTCCAATGGCGAATCGATTCCAGCCCGACGAGGTTCAGCAGATTGGCCGCGTCCTCCACCGTGAACCAGTTCTGATAAAGCGTGGAGTAAGCCAGGCCGAGTCGTTCGGTGAGCGTGAGCGGCAGCTCCCACAGGCGGCTATAGAAGTTGAGCAGGATGCGTGTGCGAGGCGTCGAGAGGCGCGTGACCTGCTCGAAGACCGCCTGCACATCCCAGAGGTCGTTCACAAGATCGGAGAGGAGGATGACGTCGAAGGTTTCTGTGAGCGGGAGGTTGTGCGCGTCGGCGTGAAGGAAGCGCAGCTCGGGATGCCGCCGGGCGGCGCGTCGGATCATCTCGCCCGAAAAATCCACACCGACGCCGACGGTGGGCTTGAGCGCGGCGAGGAGGTCGCCCTGCGCGCAGCCAAGTTCCAGCACGCGCAAGTGGGGAGGTGCGAGAAATTGATAAACCTGTGTCAGGCGGCGGCGGTAGTAGTGACCGCCCCAACTGCGCTGGGTGTCCATGCGCCGCGCTACCTCATCCCAATGCGCAAGGCGCGCCCGTTGATATTGATCGCGGGCCGGGTCGGTGAATTCAGGCGACATCTTGGGAACGAGGCGTTCCACGTCTGACCGTCAGCCCACCAGGCAGGAATGCACTCCACTGCCCATGAGCCAACGCATAGGCGGCGGGGATCAGGCAAAGATAAAAAGCTAACATGCCGACCATACCCGCGAGGGCGGTGGGGCCAATTCCATAAAACAACCCTAACATGACGGCATATTGCACACTCGTGCCTAAAAATGTGATCGCTGTGTAACCTGCGAGTCGGCCAGATCCAACAAAGATAGCCCACAGCCATGGATAGGCTCCGGCGATGAATACAAATGTGACCGTCATAATCATCATCGACCACTCGGCGCCCGCATATTCCGGGCCAAAGATCAGTGGGATGAGAAACGGCAACAGCAACGCTTCTCCGGCCACTAGCACAAGTGTGATAAGCGAGGAGATGACAAGCAAGCGACGGGCGAGGGCGCGATAGACTTCTGCTGCGCGACGAGCAAACAGATCGAGGAAGTTGGGAAAGTAGACCTGATAGAGGGCGTCCTGCAGGATGGCAATACCTGCATCTACTACTTGCCGGGCGAGTTTATACAGTCCGGTTTCGCGGTCGCTTGTGAAGTAGGCAACGGCCAGTACATCCAGCGAGCGTTGTAATAGTTTGGAATAGCCGAGCAGGTTGCCATAGAGGACCATGTTAAGGCTTTGGCGATAGGCCATGTAGGCGCGTCGCCAGTCAGGCCGTCCGAGCGGCAGGGTGGCGCGGTGTGTCCACAAGCGCCACGACACGCCAAGTGTGACCAGGAGCACCACACCTCCACTCACTAATCCGGCCAGGTATGCGCCAGTAAGATTAGGTAGAGCCGTCAGCAATAACAAAGTAATCAAGACATTGAGCAGTTGGGTAATAACCCGCCAGTTGCCAATGGAGTAAAACTCCTGACTGAACCGCAACAGATAGAATAATGTGCCGCTAGTAGTAGTCAGCGCGAGGCTGATGGCGTCAACGGGCAACCACCATGCGGCGACGGGCGTTGTGGTAAATAACGGAATGAGGAAGTTGCCGACTAGCGAGGCGAGCAAGGCCGCTACGCCCCCCACCAGCAGAGCACCTAGCAACGCCAGCCAGAGCACACCAGCCCGATACGCCGATGCCGCCTCCGCTGCGAGGTCATTTGTCTGATAAAAGGCTTTGGCGGCAGCATCATTCAGTCGCACATCTATAAACGTAAACGCCGAGACAGTAATGCCCGCGATGATAGCCATCACGCCCAGTCGCTCCGGGCCAAGCACGCGCGCTTGGTACACACTACTCAGAAAACCAAACCCTGCACCGACGACATTGGCAAGGATAAGATAGCGCGCAGGGGTGAACCGGAAAGGTTTTCGCATCCGCGTTTAAATCTCAGATTAGGAAGAGGCTGAGGTTGCCCAACGCGCAAATGGGGGGTTACAGAAGAGTAGAATCACTTGGCCGGTTCCGTGGTTGATATCAACAACTCGACCCACTGCTCAGCCCACTTTTGCAGGTCAAAATCGCGCTGCACTCGGATTTGGGCAGCGGCCCCCATGCGGGCACACAGATCAGGATCACGTAGCAAGCGGAGCACCGAGGCGGCTAACCCTGACTCATCTTCCGGATCATGCAGAAAGCCAGTTTCACCGTCCAAGACGATATCTTCGACGCCCATAACACGCGACGAAACGACAGGAACACCCTGCACCCCCGCCTCCATCACCACTCGCGGCAAGCCCTCATAGTTGGACGTTAACAAGAAAACGGTGACCTGGCTGTATATCGCTGGCAACTGCCCGTATGGCACTGGGCCGAGCCAATGCAGCTGTGCGCTTAGCCCCAAACGTTCGGCTTCGGCAAGCAACTCAGTGCGCAGTGGGCCGTCACCGGCCCACAGAAATTCGACTTCCGGTTCCTCTCGATGAACATGTTCTGCCACTCGCATCCAGCGCCGAAGATTCTTTTGTGGAACCAACCGCCCCACGAACAAGACCCGCTTCGGCCTATTCGCTCGGAATGCCATCGGTACGGAGGAGGTTGGGATCGACGCTGGCATGGGCAGTATCGTCACTATAGAGTGCAAACCTCGGGCGAATAGTTCCATCTGCAAGCGTTGTGCCGTAACCCGCACAACGCACAGATAGCGCAGGAGCCGCAAAGCAATGGCCATTCGCCATCGGGCGTTAAAGTGGCCTCCTAGATTCTCCGCCTGAGCGAATGGCGAGAAGAGATCAAAGTGAATCTGCCCGACTACACGGGCCTGGGTAACTGCGGCGAATGCCAATGCCATCCACGCATCCGCAAAGATAGTTTGCGTGGCGACCACGTCAATCTTGTGCTCCCGATCCAACGCGAACAATTGCCTTAGTAAACGCAGCAGACGCAGCACTCCACGTCCGGTGATCGGGATGAACGTCACCGGATCATCGTGCACCGGTTGATAAATCCGATGACGGGTCAGCATCAAAACCGTCATCCGGCTCCCAGGTCGCTTCTCAACGAGTAGGTGCGCATACAGTTTCTGGCGCAGGCGTGTATCCGATGGCGCCTCGGGCACGAAAACGCTATCGTCATAGCCTATTTGCACGATGTGCAATGGTCTTGTCGCCTCAGCAATCTCCATACTACCTTCAGCCTTCCATCCGTCTTATCTTCCACCTGCCTCGCAGCCCGCTTGAGCAGGCACGACTGAATCGATTCCGATGCGGCGGCTATGTGAACCACCCGCAGATTTCTTCAACCCATGAAGACGTCATCGTCGGGGAGGCAAGGATGGTGCAGGCTATTCTGGCAGCGGATGAGGGCTTCGATCACAGGCGTGTCGCCGAGCGGGACGAGCGGCTTGGGAAAGCTAGCGGCGAACGGTTGGAGGCGTCTCCCCTTGCCTCCGGCCAGGATCACGGCCCGCAGACCCGCAGCGTCGCCGGTCGGTTGCTCCGCGCTCATAACGCGTACTGCCCCACGGGATAGTGATCGAGCCGCGCGCGCAAATACTCGGCCGTGCGC
>CAYUWF010000149.1:0-4581 GCA_964448245.1 uncultured Anaerolineaceae bacterium
CATCCACCCTGCATCGCCCCAGATCGTCACCTCCGGCTGGCCGTCGAAGAGCTTGCCGAATTCGGCGGCGAGGGCGGGGTCGCTGTACAACTTCTGAATGGCTTCGATGTTGTCCCAGAAGTCGATGGCCAGGAAGCCCTTCTCGTCGGCCGTGTTCAGATAGGCCTGATGCGCCGTGCTCCCCATCTGCCGGCTCTGGGGCGAGATCTGGCCGACCGTGGCATCGTGCACCTTCTGGGCATCGGCCTTACTCCCCTTCAGGCGCCCCCGAACGACAACAACGTATTTCATCACACCCTCCATTTGGCGTTAGGATTCACCTGTAGGACGGCGGGAGCGGCCGAAACTACGCGCTCTCCGCAGCAAATCCACGCGATCCATCAGATGACGTCCGATTTCGCCGAGAGGGCGATCTTGCGCACCCGCACGGGCACCCCGGCGAGGAGAAGAAAGGGGTAGGCATGGAGAGGGAGGCACAGGCGGACGGCCGGGAGCCGGATCTGCGCGCGGCGTTGCAGGGGGACCCAGACGCATTCGAGGGGCTCACCGAACCCTACCGACGTGAGTTGCAAGTCCACTGCTACCGGATGCTCGGCTCGCTCGTCGATGCGGAGGACATGGTCCAGGAGACGATGCTGCGGGCCTGGAAAAGGCGAGGCACGTATGCGGGCCGCGCCCCCTTCCGCGCCTGGCTGTACCGAATCGCGACCAATGCTTGCCTGGACGAGCTGGCGGCGCGGCCGCGGCGTGGGCTGCCTACCAGTACCTTCGGCCCTGCCGACCCCGACCTGCCGCCGGATCCGCCGCGGCTCGATCCGATCTGGCTCGAGCCGTACCCCGACGCGTTCTTGCCCGTGGCCCACGCCGACCCGGCTGCCCGCTACGACCAGCGCGAGAGTATCCGGCTGGCGTTCCTGGTAGCGCTGCAGGAGCTTCCGCCGCGCCAGCGCGCCATCCTTCTGCTGCGGGACGTCCTGGGATGGAAGGCGGCCGAGGTCGCCTCACTGCTCGACCTGTCCCTTTCGTCCGTGACCAGCGCGCTGTACCGCGCCCGAGCGACCCTCTCCGCCCGATATCGCGGCGACGATCCCCGTGCTCCCGTCGCTGAGCTGGCGGACCCGAGCGAACAGCGTTTCCTCGAGCGCTATATCCAGGCGTGGGAGACGGCCGACATCGATGGACTGACCCTGCTGCTCAAGGAGGACGCCACCTTCCCTATGCCGCCGGCGCCGAGTTGGTATCGCGGGCGCGGGGACATTCGCGCCTTCATCTCCGGGACGATCCTCTCCGGCGCGGCGCGAGGCCGTTGGCGGCTGCTGCCAACCCGCGCCAACGGACTGCCAGCGTTTGGCCTGTACCGCAGGCAGGAGGACCGGCCGGTCTACACGGCTTTCGCCATCCAGGTGGTGAGGCTCGCCTCGGGCCTGGTGGCGGATGCCACGACCTTCGGCTTCCCGCAGCTCTTTCGAAGATTCGGGCTGCCGCAGGAGATCGCAATGTAGGTTTAGGCCTAAGGGGCACGAGTCTGGGCTTGGCGGCGGTCGACCGCACCGCTCCGGCAACCGCAAGGGTTCTCTCTTCTTCTGGTCACGCCGCTATGGTCCCGTCGCGAGGCTCCCGACTCCTCCCTCCTCGATGTCGAACGCAGCCTTGCCCCTAGCGCAATATGTGCGCCTTCCTCGGCCGCGCAACACCCGTTGGATCGAGGGCGCGGCCGTACCTGTACTCGCGTGCTACACTGTTCGTTTGTGATCCCCGGCGTCTGACGCCCGCACGCGCACAGCGCCGGAGGCGATGTTTTGTGAGGGGATGAACGAAGTCGCCAGGGCGGTCCCTCGGGGCCGCCCAAGCCAACGAGGAGATCATGCCGCAACTGCCCGATCGTATCCCTGTCCGTCCGTTGCTCTTAATGGCGGCGCTGGGGCTCATTGCCGGCGGATGCAGGGGGGCCAACATCACACAGGCCGCCCCAGTGGTTCCAATCACGACCGCGGTTGCGCAGCCTACAGCGACGCCTACGCCCACCCCCGAGCCGACGCCCGTCGTGCCTACGACCGGAGGCACGTATGAGCTTGTCGCGAACTTCGTCCGAGTCGAAGGCTCCTGCGGGGGGCCGACCACGTTCCAGGCTGGGCTGGTCATCGTGATCGATCCCGGTCCGCCTTCAGGCCCCAGCCCGGACAGCCTGGGGATAACCTTCAGCCAGCCATTGACGGGCGACGTCAACACCGGTTTCATCACGCCTGGCGGAGAGTACGAGGTTAGTTCCGAGAATGAAGAGTATTCCGGCCTATTGGTGTTTGAGCGCGATGAGGCCGGGAATCCCGTACTCATCCAGCTGACGGGCCCTTACATCTGGCGGGGCCCGCAGAACTGCGAAGATCATTACGATGCCACGGGCGAGGGCGCGGTGGAAGGCCAGTAGCCCCAACGCCCGGGCAACGGCCCTCGAGGCCGCGAGGACAGGGACCGCGATGGCAGGATTCTGGCCTCGAGAGGAGCGCCGGTCCTACGCGAGCGTCCTTTATCTTGGCTTTCTGAACCTCTTCTGTTTCACCCCCCCTTAGTCCCCCCTCTCAGCCCCGTTCGCTTCGCTCCAGGGGTGCTTCGCGAGGGGGACAGCAGGGGGCCAATCCCTCCGCCTCGCTCCGGGATGCTCCGCGATAGTTGGCCCTCGCGTAGCACTCCGAGCGCAGCGAGGAGGTTCACGTCTTGTCAAGTGGTGTAAATTGCCGCGGGCTTCCACGATCTCAGTTTGTCTTGGGTTAGCCGTTCAGTGAACGGGCGCCAAGTGGAACGCCACAGGCTCAGCCACCATCAAGGGCTGAGGTTCGATCAGCCTGGCCATTGTCTCGAGGCTGAAGTACCGCCTTCCAACTTGCCATTCGTCGGCGATCTCCAGCAGGACGGCTCCCACCAGGCGTCTCACCGAGCCACCGTCGGGAAAGACCCCCACCACATTGGTCCGTCGCTTGGCCTCCTTGTTGAGTCGTTCCAGCGGGTTCGTCGAGTAGATCCGGGTCCACAGCTCCCCAGGAAAGGCCATATACGCCAAGATGTCGTCTTCGGCTTGCGCCAGGAGCTCGGCCGCCTTCGGCCAGCGGCGCTGCATGGCCTGCACTACTTCCGCCAGTTGAACGCCCGCCGCCGGCCGATCAGGCTGGGCAAAGATGATCCGCAAGGCGGCGGCCACGATCGACTTGTCGCCGCGAGGCACGTGCGCCAGCAAGTTCCTCACACCTGCACTGCGCCGCACGCAGTGCGGTGCAAGTGTGAAATGCTCCCGGCACCGCTGTCAGCTCACTCCGGCCAGGACCTGCCCCAAGGCTGCTTTGAAGCCCTCGTGGGCGTCGCTCGTCACCAGTTGCAGCCCTGCAAGCCCCGCCGCACCAAGCTGCGCACACCGTCCCGGTGTCCTTCCGGGAGGAAGTCCACCCAGAAGGCCTGCTCTTGGCTGGCGCCCAGGGCGAAGCCCAGCACCTCCCGCTCGCCGTTCTCTCGCACCCCAGTCGCTATCACCAGCGCCTGGCTCACTTTCCTGTGGTTCTGGCGCACCTTGAGATACAGCGCATCCAGCCAGACGAATCGAGAGGGAGCCGGAAGATGTCCCCGGCCTGGATCATGTGGAAGTCCGGCGAGGAAATCGTGGGATAGCCGTAAGGGTAGGCACTAATACGCTTGTATGGAAGGTCCGCGTCTCCCAAATAAAGGTCCACTCAAACGTACCTCATGCCTAGATCCTCTTCACTTTGGTTCGATAGTTGCACTGCAGTAATGCTCACTCCTCGGCCTCCCGGCATCAAGACAGTACGTTCGAGTGACACAAGAGGGCCTCCGCGGTCGGTCGCGGTGCCCGAGGCGGGCGCCATGGGATCGGAACGTCCTGCTGTGGGATCGGCGGCAAACACACGCGGGAACTCCTTGTCTTCGTAGAAGATCGCTGCGCTCGCGCCGTTATGGATCAATCCTATGTCGCGCATCCATTCTAAGAGTGGGGTGTTGTCCCTCACCCAGACGAGAACGGAGTTGATCAGACCGACCGCTTTCACGGCCGGCAAACCTTGGCCTCCATAGAAATGTCCCGTGTAGGACTCGTCTGCCTTCTGACCATAGGAGACCGGAGTTCCCACTCCATCTCGCAGGATTATCCCATCAGTGAGAACAAAGCGCTCATCCACCGCTCTTAGGACTTGTCCGATTTCGCCCTGTGTCCGCACTTCTCCCGGCGGCAGGGCCCTCTCTCCAGCGCGATACGCGGCATAAGCCTGCGCCGCCTCCCGATACTGCCGCCTCGCCTCCCACGCCTCCCCGGCGGCGTAGTCCGGCTGCTTCCACTTCGCCATGTCGAAGGGCGGCGGAGGCGGCGGAACCTTCGGCTCGAGCATCGCCTCCTTCCGCGTGAACGGGAGCTACAGCAACTTGGCGGAGAGGACGAGGGTACCCTGCGCAACGAAGAGGAACGCTAGCGAGGTCAACGCTGCCTCGTACGCAATGAGGAAAAGTCGATCGGAAGTGCGGCCGAGCGACCCAGGGGGGATAGCCGCCAGTCTCGCGTCAGGTGCCGGAACCCGGGCCGTCTAT
>CAYUWF010000150.1:0-4538 GCA_964448245.1 uncultured Anaerolineaceae bacterium
GCTCATCGGGACCTCATTCGAAACCGGCCAGCAGGTTGGCCAAGGACCGATCCGCCAGTTGGCCGACGATGCCGCCCGGATCGAGCGTGAGGGCGGTGATGAGGGCGCTCTGAGCTTCGTCGTCCCGCCGTTGATCGAGGAGCACAAGGGCATAACGATACCAGGCGAGGGCGTTGGCCGGGTCGAGGGAGAGAGCCTGCTGCAGCAATCGCTCTCCGGTGAGGCCGTCCCCGTCGAGTGCGGTGGCCATCCCGAGCGCCGAGAGCGCCGGCGGGTCTCCCGAAGACAGCGCTACCGCATTGCGCGCGGCGTCGAGGCCGATCGAGTCGACCTGGAAGTCATAGCGGAGAGAGAACTCGGCCAGCAGGAGCCAGAAGTCGGGATTTTGCGGATCCTGCTTGGCGGCCTGGAGGTAGGCTTCGGCGGCCTCGGCCAGGCGGCCGTTCTCCCCGAGCGCGGCGGCCAGGCCGGCAGTGATCGCCGGATTCTGCGGATCGAGCCGATGGGCGTAGTCGAGCTGGCGCAGCGCGCCGGCCGGGTCACCGGCCGAAAGCCAGTGCTGCCCGAGCAGCGAGCGGACAATGGGGTCCTCAGGAGCTTCCGCCGAGGCGATCTGAAGCAGCGGGAAACCGTCTCCGTCGGTTTTGTCCGTCGCCAGGCCGAGGAAAGCTTTCGCCTGGGGAAACGCCGGCTCGAGTTCGACAGCGCGCGCCCACGCCGCCCCGGCCATCGCCCAATCGCCCTGGGCGGCCAGCAGCTGTCCGGCGCGGGCGGCGCGCTCGGCTGGCGTAAGGCTCGGCTCGTCCTGATGCGAGAGCAACCACAAGCCGTCGAGCACCGGGCTGCCTTCCGGGAACGAGCGATAGGCCTGCAAGATGACAGTCTCCACGCTTTGCGGATCGGTCAATTCGGTGAGGACGGCGAAATGTTCCCAGCCTGGCAGATTCTCGGGGTCGCTGGCCAGTTGCGCCTGGAGGCGTCCAGCCGTTTCTCCGAGATCGCGCGGAAGGAGAATGGCCGCCTGGCCGCCTCCATTGACGGAGGACTCATCGGCGCACGCCGCTGGCGCGGTGGCAATGCTCATTCCGACCTCGGGCGGGAGTCGCGCGACGAGGCATTCGAATTCAGCTGTCTTCCGGCGCTCGACTGGCACCGCTTCGAGGTGACGCCCCAGCGCCTCCGCGTCTCCCGTCTGGACGGCGAGGCGCGCGGCGGTGAGGTGCAAGGAGGCCAACGCCGGGTCGAAGCTCAGGGCCTCGTCCAGCGATGCCAGCGCCGCGGCGGGCTGGCCGGCGGCGGCGGCCAGCGCGGACCGGGCCAGCAGCCGATCAAAGGTGGCCGCCCGCGGCCGAGGCCCAAGGGCGGCGACCAACAGGCTGGCCCCCACCGCGAGCGCCAGGTTGCGATAGGTTTCGGCCGCCGAGTGTTGCTTGTCCATGGCGAGCGCCGATTATAGCGGGCCCTCGTTTCGGCGCGGCGGGGAGCAACGGTCATACACAGCCTCCGGCGATCGTCACTCTTCCTCGCCTGGCCCCCGACTCGGCTTCTGCCTGGCAGAAGGCTCCGGCTATAATGGGTGGGCCGTTCCTCTCGAGCTCCCCCATGGACTCCCGTCTCTCCGCCGAACATGAAATGGTCGTGCGCATGGTCCGCGACTTCGTCCAGAAGGAAGTCGCGCCGACGATCCGCGAGTGGGACCGCAAGCAGGAGATGGCGCCGCACATCCTGCCGCGCATGGCCGAGCTCGGAATTCTCGGCATTTGCCTCCCCGAACGCTACGGCGGGCAGGGTTTCGACTACCTGACGCTCGGCCTGGTCTGTGAAGAGCTGGAAGCCGTCGAGACGACGCTGCGGGTGGTCATGTCGGTCCACATGGGCCTCAACAGCATGGCCCTGCTCCAGTGGGGCACGGAGGAGCAGCGCCAGATGTTCCTGGCGCCCCAGGCGCGGGGCGAGAAGGTGGCGGCCTTCGGGTTGACCGAGCCCGGCGTCGGTTCCGACGTCGCCGGCATGGCTTCGACGGCGCGCCGCCAGGGGGGCGACTACCTCCTCAACGGCGAGAAGATGTGGATCTCCCTGACGACGAAGGCCCACCACGTCCTGTGGTTCGCCCGCACGGACCCGACGGCGGCCGATCCGCATGACGGCCTGAGCGCGTTTATGGTGGAGACCGACCGCCCCGGCGTGACGCGGGGCGATATCCACGGCAAGCTAGGCGTGCGCGCCGGCTCTACCGGCTGGGTCCACTGTCAGGACGTGCGCCTCCCGGCGCGCAACCGGATCGGGGAGGAGGGCGAGGGCTTCCGCATCGCCATGTCCTGCCTCGACAACGGCCGCTACACGGTGGCCGCCGGCGCCACCGGGCTGATCCGCGCCTGCCTCGAGGCCAGTGTGCGCTATGCCAAGGAGCGGCAGGCCTTCGGCCGCCCGATCGCCGGCTTCCAGCTCATCCAGCAGAAGCTGGCGGTGATGGTCCAGTCCTACGAGGCCGCCCGCTTGCTCTACTTGCGCGCCGGGGAGATGAAGAACGCCGGCTTGCGCAACACCCGTGAGACCTCCCTGGCGAAATGGTTCGCCACCGACGCTTCCTTTGCTGCGGCTTCCGAGGCGATCCAGATCCACGGCGCCTACGGCTACAGCGACGAATACGACGTGGAACGTTACCTGCGCAACGCGCGCGGGGCGATGATCTACGAAGGCACGAGCGAGATTCACCAGCTGCTGCAGGCCGGCTATGCCCTCGGCACGCGCAAGGATGCCGCGCTGCGCTGCGAGCTGCCGGCCTACGACCCGGCGATCTGGCGCGGCTGAGCCCCGGGATCCCGCAACCGATCACGAGCAGGAGGGCGAATTGAACATCGTCGTCTGCGTCAAACAGACTCCCGATACGGCGGCGACCGTCACCGTCGAAGGCGGCAAGGTGACATGGGGAGACGCGCCGCTCGTTCTGAACCCATGGGACGAGTTCGCCGTCGAGCAGGCGTTACGGACGAAGGAAGCCAACGGGGGGAAAGTGACCGCGCTCAGCCTCGGCCCCGAGGGCGCCCGCGAGGCGCTCAAACAGGCCCTGGCCATGGGCTGCGACGAGGCGATCCTGCTGCACGATCCGGCCTTCGCCGCCGCCGACACGCTGGTCGTCTCGGCGGCGTTGGCGGCAGCGGTGCGCAAACTGGATAGCATCGACCTGGCCTTCTTCGGCCGCCAGGCGGTGGACAGCGACACCGGCGTGACCGCCGCCCAGGTGGCACGACGGCTCGGATGGCCTTCGCTGACGCTGGTGGCGGCGGTACTGGCGGTCGATCCCCAGGGGCGCACGATCGAAGTCGAGCGGATGTTGGAGGAGACGCGCCAGCAGGTCCGGGCCCCGCTGCCGGCGGTCGTCAGCGTCGTCAAGGAGATCGGCGAACCGCGCTACCCGTCGTTCATGGGGATCCGCAAGGCGTCTAAGGCCGAAATCCCCGTCTGGACAGCCGCCGAGATCGGCCTGCAGGCTCTAACGCCGGCGCTGACCTGGCCGGCTCTGATCGCTCCCCCGCGCGTTGACACGCAGTGCGAAATGATCACCGCCGACTCGTCGGCGGCCGTCGCGGCACGACTCGCCGATCGCCTGATGGAAGAGAAGGTGCTCTGATGGCCGACAAGGTCTTCGTCTACATCGATCACTACAACGGACAGGCCGTCGGCGCTTCCTGGGAGGCCGTGGGCGCAGCGGCGCAGATCGCCTCGGCGCTCTCCAGCGGCGTGACCGCCCTGGTGGTGGGCGACGGCCTGCGCGCGCTGGCCGATGAGGCGATCGCTCACGGCGCCACGCAGGCGATCCTGCGCGAGAGCCCCGAGCTGAAGGATTTCCGTCCGGAGCCGTACGCCGACGTCGTGGCGGGACTCCTGAAGGAGCATCAGCCGGCCGTCCTGGTGATGCCGACGACCGGCCGCACCCGCGAGCTCGGCGCCATGGTCGCCGTCGACTTCGAAACGGGCGTCACGCCGGACGCCATTGCCCTCGAAGTGGACCAGGGGTCGGTCGTGGCGACGCGGCCGATCTATGCCGGCAAGCTCCTCACCAAGGAGGTCTGCCGCGAGCGCCGGCCGCAGATCGTGATGGTCCGCACCCGCGCTTTCCCGCGGCCTTCGCCCGACGCGGCGAAGAAGGGTTCGGTGGAGGCAGGCGCCGCGTCGCCGCGAGCCGCGGCGACACAAGTGCTCGGCTACAAGGCTTCCGAGAGCGGGGTCAGCCTGACGGACGCCGGGGTGATCGTCTCCGGGGGGCGCGGCGTCTCCAATAATGGACGCCTCACGCCGCCGGCGGAGATCACGGATGAAAAGCAGAAGGAGATTTGGCGGGCGCAGCAGGGCTTCGAGTTGATCCGACAGCTCGCGGCGGCCCTGGGTGCGGCGGTTGGCGCCAGCCGGGCGGCGGTCGACGCCGGCTATATTCCCTACGCCAATCAGGTAGGCCAGACGGGCAAGGTCGTCTCTCCGGACCTGTACATCGCCTGCGGCATCTCGGGGGCGATCCAGCATCTGGCCGGGATGCGCAC
>CAYUWF010000151.1:0-4529 GCA_964448245.1 uncultured Anaerolineaceae bacterium
ATCGATCGTGTGCTGGGAGAGGATAATGGCGTGCTGATCGAAGAAATCGCCATCGCCTCTGTCGAACGCTGGGCGAGTATGTTCCGCAACCTGGTCAAGCAGCTGCAGGGACGTCCACAGAAGATGATGGAGATCTTCTGCACGGAGGTCCATCCTTACTTCCTGAACGACCCCCAGGCAAGCATCATCGTGACATCGGCCGAGGATCATTTCGTCCTGCAGATGGACAACGGCCTGCTGGAGGGCTTCAAGACCGGTTTGGTGAAGGGTTTCTGCGACATCGTCGGCGCCGACACGCAAGTGGAGAAGGTGGACGACGAATATCGCGTCACATGGACGATACGGCAGGACACGCCTGTCCCCTCCCGCTGGGCATTGTTTGTGAATGCTACACGTCTGCCATTTCTCACCGCCTCGGTCATCCCGGTCCTGGTCGGCACGGCCATCGCCTGGAGGGAAGGCACGCTCGATCTGGCGACCTTCCTGCTCACGTTCTTTGGGGCGGCATGTTTCCACATCGCGGCTAACGTCATCAACGACTACTACGACCACCGCAGTGGAGCTGATGAGGCCAACCTCACCCCGACGCCGTTTTCGGGTGGCTCTCGCTTGATCCAGCGCGGCCTGTTCACGGCGAACCAGACGAGAAATCTGGCAATCCTCTTTTGCGGATTAGGCACCTTGATGGGCACCGCCCTCATCATCTTGGTCGGCTGGCCGGTGCTCCTCTTTGGCCTGGCTGGCTTCCTGGCCGGGTATTTGTATAGCGCCCCACCTATCCAGCTGGTCCATCGCGGCGTCGGCGAGCTGGCGATCGGCCTGGCGTTTGGGCCAATCATCGTTCTGGGATCCTACTGGGTGCAAACCCAGCGCGTGGGCATTGAACCGATGTTCGCATCGCTCCCGATCGGACTGTTGGTTGCAGCCATCCTATACATGAATGAGGTCCCTGACCGCTATTGGGATGAGCGAGCCGGCAAGAAAACCCTCGTGGTTCGTCTCTCGCGGGAAACCGTCGTGTGGGGGTATATGGTCCTGATGGGCGCAGCGTACGCTGCCGTTCTCGTCGGGGTCTTGGTCGGCTGGCTAGTGCCCGCAACATTGATCGCCGTGTTCACGCTCCCGATGGCCTGGAGCGCGTATCAGGTTCTGCGTAGGCACATTGGTTTCCCTTACAGATTGCTTCCGGCGAATGCCACGACGATCTTCGTCCACCTGCTTTCCGGTATGCTCCTCTTCTTTGCGTATATCGGGACCGGACTCGTCGAGCGTCTCTAGCCCGGGGGCCAGGCTGACGGCTGTAAAGGTTCGGTGAGAGCTTGCTCAAATCGGAGCCGAATCAGCGTGGGTCCGCGGGGGCAAGAAGTTAGATTCCTAACACTTCGATCCGAGGAAGCCCCGGGAAGCGAGCGGAAAGTGCCGAGCATCGCTAAACAAACTGGTTGGGCGAAATCCACGGATTCCCTTATCCAACATCGTATTCCACTTGCACTTAGGACATTAAGAACGGATTCACGCGATGAAGACGACAACCACCACGCTAATTAACTGCCTCTCTTAGAACCTCTCGGTGCTGACCCCCGAATCTTGGACAACCTGATGATGTGGAGTTGACGTCTTCGGAAGCTGAGGTAGGTTACGGCCAGGGCTGCTTAGGAAGGAGCCATTGGCCATGAGCAAGGAGCAGCTCAGGACGGGTCGCGGAGTATCCCGAGGCGTAGCCGAGGGACAAGTCCCACCGTCGCCTCTGAGTCAACGCCAGGCAACGAGGAGGAACGCAAGGTCCTCGTGATCGTCGTGATGATGTCTTCTAGCCCACTCTTGCCGGCTTGACTGCGGCGTACGAAGGGGGCGAGTCAGGAGAGCGGATAGAACGAAGCGCGCGCCGAAGGAGCCGAAACATCGCCAAGCTCCCGGACCAGCGCTCCAGCCTCGGGCCGATCGGCGGGATCTTGGCTGCGGTGGGCGAAGCGGATGACCACTTGTGTCAACGATGAAACCTCCCCCCAGTTGGCTGCTGTCGCCCTGAATCCCCCGCCAGCTTCGGCCTTCCAGCATCAGCCGCGCGTAGGTCATGATCGTCCGCGGACCCCACGAGCGGAAGAGCGAGCGGTCCACGCCAAAAGCTCTGTAGGCTTCCCGTCCCGGATCGAGCCAAACCGAGAAAGGGGCCGCAGTCTCCCGAAGCCATTGAACCGCCGACGACGGCGATCCGAAGGACACAAGGACAACATGAGCCCCCAGTTTTCGGAACGTCTCAAGATGGTGGCACAACTGTGCCACATGCTCCCGGCAGGGCAGTCAACCGAGGTGCCGCAGGAAGACGAGCAAGGCGTGGCCTTCTCTCCTAGCCTCCCTCAGATTCACGGCCCTACCTTCCACCGTAACGAGCGTTGCATCAGGTGCAACTTGACCCGGTATTGCTTTGGGAGGGCTCATCGGGCTAGGCTTTCCCTTAGTCCCGCAACGCGAGGGGTCTTCAGCCATTCGTCTTGGATGCCAACTTCCCCGAGGCTAGGCAGGCGGGGATCACGCATTCTTGAGCACCAAGGTCATCGCAGCATTGAGCCGGTGGAGCGCTTCATCGGTGTCCCCCGCCTTCACACAGTCGGTCACACACGTCTCCATGTGACCTTCCAAGAGCTTGATGATCACTTGGTTGAGCGCGGCCTTGATGGCGGAGGTTTGGACCAGAATGCTCTCACAGTCTTCCTTGTCGGCCAGCATGCGCTTCACACCCCGCACGTGGCCCTCGATCCGGTTCAGTCGCCGGAAGAGATTCTCGATTAGGTCAGGATCAAGGTAGGCTGTCTTGGATGCCACACGAGCCTTGGGCATTGGGTGAACTCCTTTCGAGGACTCCTTGGGTCTTTCCCGTCTCTTAACCCGCGCAACAACTCAACTTGCTGATGTCTTTCTCGAACGCCAGGGCGGCGAGCTGGAGGCCCTCGACATTGGTCAAATAGGGGAACATCGTCTCCCGCAGCTCACCGACCCGGATCCCGAAGCGGATCGCCAGGACGGCGGTCTGGATCATCTCGCCTGCCTCGGGGGCAAGGATGTGGGCCCCGACCAGATGATCGGTTTGCGCGTCGGCGATCAGTTTCACCATCCCGCGTGTGTCGCGTGCCGCCTGGGCGCGAGGCACATGGGCCATCGTCACCACGCTTGTCCGCACGTCACGTCCCTGCGCCCGGGCCTCCGCCTCGGTGAGGCCCGCCGAGGCGACCTGCGGATCGGTGAAGGTGATCCGCGGGATAGTGCTGGCGTTGTAGACCTTCCCGGCGCCGGTCAGGGCGTTATCGGCGGCCAACTTCCCGGCGTAAGAGGCAACGTACACGAACATGTCGCGGGCCGTCACATCACCGGCGGCGTAGACCAGCGGATTGTGCGTCTGGAGGAGATCGTTCACCAGCACCTCGCCGCGCGGCCCGAGGCGTACACCCGCCTCTTCCAGCCCCATGCCGGCCGTGTTCGCCCGCCGGCCGGTGGCGACGAGGAGCTGCTCCGCTTCAAGGACGACCTCCGCCTCGTTCTTGAGGCCGCGGAGCTCGTAACGGCCATTCCGTCGGGCAACGCTGCCGGTCTTGAACCCCGGCACGACGCGTACACCCTCAGCTTCCAGGTACTCCGTCAGCGCGGCGCTAATTTCTTCGTCCTCGAAGGGCAGGACGCGCGGAAGGACCTCCAGCACCGTGACATAGGTCCCCGCCCGCGCGTAGGTCTGCGCCAGCTCGAGCCCTGTGGCGTTTCCCCCAAGGACGATCATCGACTTCGGCAGCTCTCTGAGCTCAAGAGCCGAAGTGCTGTCCAGATAGCCCGCCTCGGCCAACCCTGGAATCGGAGGCGCCCACGGCTGGGCGCCGGTGGCGACCATGATCTTGCCGGGGGCATAGGCGCGCCGATTCACCTCGACCCCGTTTCCGCCAGTGAGGCGGGCGTGCCCTTCGATATAGGTAATCTCGGGATAGGCCGATAGGACGTCGATGTACTTCTTCTGGCGAATCTCATTGACCAGCTCGTCCTTGTGCGCCATGACCTCGGCCCATGAGATCCGCCCGGGAACGGTATGCACGCCGCGGAAGCGGGCCGCACCCGCCAGGTGCGACATCTCCACCGCCCTGATGAGGGTCTTCGACGGGATGCATCCGACATTGACACAGGTGCCGCCGATACTTCCCGAACCCACCAGGGCCACTCGTCTCCCGAGCTCCGCCGCTTTGATCGCCGCCGCGAACCCGGCCGACCCCGCACCAAGGATCATGAGGTCGAACGCTTCATCGCCAGAAGGCGCTCTACCTGCGGCTTGGCGACCCGGCCGGCGGGACCGCACGGCAACGGTGTAGCCGCTTCCCTTCACAGCCGCCGCCAGGTCGTCGGCCGTGACCTCGCCCTGCGCCACAACCGTGGCGCGGGCGGACTTCCACCCCGGCACCGACACCTCTTTAACGCCGGGGGCGGCGGCAAGCGCCTTCTCCACGTGCAACGCACACGACTCGCACGTCATCCCGCGCACGTCCAGCTCCAAC
>CAYUWF010000152.1:0-4522 GCA_964448245.1 uncultured Anaerolineaceae bacterium
CTGGAGGCCAGCCGCATCGAGACGACGTGGAGCGATGCGCTGGTGACGTCCCAGGGAAACCGCGCGCCGGTCGTCTTGGGCACGCAGGAAGGGATGATCCTCGAGCGCCGCCAGGTTCTGGTGGCGGCCCCAGCGCACGCGGTCTTTCGGACCTTCACCGGGCTCGGCGGCTCGCGAGGGTGGCTGACGATGAACTGGGCCTGGCGCCTGCGCGGCCTGATCGACCGCCTCGTCGGCGGGGTGGGCATACGCCGAGGCCGGCGGCATCCCAACGACTTGCGGCCGGGGGACCCGCTGGACTTCTGGAGAGTCGAAGCCGTCGAGCCCGATCGACTGCTGCGCCTTCGGGCGGAAATGAAGGTGCCGGGTCGGGCCTGGCTGCAATTCCAGGTCGGGCAACACCCTTCCGGGGCTTCACTGATGCAGACGGCCTTCTTTGCTCCGCGCGGACTGAGCGGCTGGTTGTACTGGTATGGGCTGTACCCAATTCACGCGTTGATTTTCAGCCGGATGGTTCGGGCCATTGGTCGCCACGCCGAGGCCGAGACCCGGAGGCCTGGCTAGCCCTCCGACGGCCACGGTCCTACAGGGAGCGGACGAATGCCTCCAGCCGCCCCAGCGCCTCCTCCAGGTTCTCCATCGAGGTGGCGTAGGACAACCGCAGATAGCCCTCGCCGTTTTCCCCGAACGCCGTTCCAGGCAGCAGCGCCACGCCGGCTTGACGCAAGATCCGCTCCGCCAGATCGTCTACGGGCAGTCCCAGCTCGGTGACGTTGGGGAAGACGTAGAACGCTCCTTGCGGCTCGCGACAGGAAATGCCCGGGATTGCGTTCAGGCGCGCCACGACCCGGTCGCGCCGCCTGCGGTATTCGGCCACCATCGCCGTCACCCAGTCCTGCGACCCGCGCAAGGCTTCGATGGCCGCCCACTGGGTGAACTCGGCCGTACAGCCGTAGGCGTGAGTCAGCAGGAGCTCGACCTGCCGTGCCAACGGCTCCGGCATGATGCCGTAGCCCAGGCGCCAGCCGCTCATGGCATAGGTCTTCGAGAAACCGTCGACGATGACCGTTCGCTCCTGCATGCCCGGCAGCGAGGCGATGCTCGGGGCGACGCCGCCGGCGAAAGTGATGCGGGTGTAGATCTCGTCCGAGATCACCCAGGCGCCCACACGCTGCGCCGCGGCGGCGATATGTTCGAGGTCCTCCCGCGGAATCACGCCGCCGGTGGGATTGGCCGGCGAGTTGAGAATGATCAACCTTGTCCGCCCGCTCAGGGCGCGGTCGAAGGCCTCCAGGTCGAAAGAGAAACCTCGCTCTTCGATCACCGGCACGGGAACGCCGCGCCCGCCGGCGACCCCGATCATGGCGGCATAGGTCGGGAATCCCGGGTCGGGGTAGAGGACGTCGTCCCCCGGTTCGATCATCGCCAGGGTCGGGAAGAACATGTTCGGCTTGGCCCCAGGACTGACCAACACCTGCGACGGGCGAATGTCGATCCCTCGTTGCCGGCCGGCGAATTCGGCGATGGCCTGGCGCAGGGCGGTCAATCCGGCGGGAGGGTTGTAGCGGGCCCGACCGGCTCGCAGCGCCTCGACGCCGGCGTCGAGAATCTCCTCCGACGCCAAGAAGTCCGGCTCGCCGACTTCGAGATGCAGAATGTGGCGGCCTTCCGCCTCGAGAGCCTGGGCTTGCGCCAGCACGTGATAGGCGCCTTCCGCTCGCAGGTGAAGCACGCGCTGCGCCAGGCGCGGCGCGGCGCCGCCGTCCGATAAGTCCATCCGTCCCTCCTCATCCATCGTCGACGACTCGACGCCGACGGGTTTTTGTCTGACTCCGCCGGCATTTGGCCTCCAGGCGTCGTCGCTTCGAGGCTCCGCTCGGCCGAGTCGGCTGGCGTTTCTTGGGAGGTCTCCAGGCGGCTTCGATGAGCCGCTGCAGGCGCGCTTCGGCGTCGCGGCGGTTGCTCTCCTGGGTGCGATAGCGGCGCGCCTCGACCCGCAGGACGCCGTCGCGCGTGGCACGGCTCCCGGCCAGTTGGAGCAGCCGGACCTTCACCGGCTCGGGCAGCGACGATGAGCGCCGCACATCGAAACGCAGGCGGACAGCGGTGGCGACCTTGTTGACATTCTGGCCACCGGGCCCGGAGGCTCGGAACGCCTCGAATTCGACCTCCCCGGGTTGCAGGCGCCCTCGCCGGTGCATGGCCGCGGTCCCTCAGGCCGCCTTAGACCGGCGAGTCGATGCGACGCCCGGCCGCCGACTCCGCGTGGCCGGCCCCCCGGCGACGACGTCGGCGATGCGCCGCGCCACACGGCCCATGGGGTAGGCCGGGAGGCGCGCCGGAGTCACCCAGCGCAGGGCGGTGTGCTCGGCGGCGCGCGGCCGGCCGCGCCGGATCCGGCACTCGAAGGCGTGCATCGTGACGCTGAAGTGGGTGTAGCTGTGCCGGAAGATCCCCAGCGGGGTGCCCACCTCGACATCGACGCCCAGCTCCTCGCGCAGCTCGCGCCGCAGGCAGGCGCCGGCTGTCTCGCGCCTCCAACATTTCCCGCCTGGGAATTCCCACAGACCGCCCAGCAGGCTGCCTTCGGGCCTCCGGCCGATCAGGACGCGGCCCCGTTGACGAATGACGCCCGCCGTGGCGATCCGCTGCGGCGCGGGCGCTTTGCGGGTGCGGACCGGCCGCGCCTCCTGCACGCCCCGGATCTTCGCCCGGCATCTCGGCCGAAGGGGACACACCTCACAGCGCGGACGGCGCGGTAGACAAACCTGCGCGCCCAGGTCCATCAGCGCCTGATTGAAGGCCGAGGCCTCGCCGCGCGGGAGATGCCGCCGCGCATAGCGCAGGAGGCGAGCCTGCCCCTGCGCTGTGCGCGGGTCAATCGGCAGATCGATCAGGCGGGCTAGCACCCGCCGCAGGTTACCGTCGAGGGCGACCTCGTCCTTCCCGAAAGCGAAGGCGGCCACTGCCGCCGCGCTGTACGGCCCGATCCCGGGCAGCTTCCTCAGCTCCTCGACCGACCGCGGCAGCCTTCCGCCGTAGTCGCGGACGACGATCTGCGCCGTCCGCCGCAGTTGCAAGGCCCTGCGGTAGTAACCGAGCCCCTCCCACGCCGTGAGCACTTGCTGGGAACGGGCGCGCCCCAGGCGCCCCACCGTTGGGAAGCGGCGCAGCCACCGTCGGTAGTAAGGCACGACGGTTTCGACGCGAGTCTGTTGCAGCATGACCTCGGAGATCCAGATGGCGTACGGATCGCGCGTGCGGCGCCAGGGGAGGCGACGGCGGTGCCCGGCGTACCAGGCGAGCAGGGCGGTCGCCATCCACGTCGCCATCCTTCCATTCTAGCGGGAGACGGTCGTGCTTGCGAGGAATCCTGGCCCGAGTGAGAGGTCGCAAGCATTCCCCAGGAGGAACCCACACTCGCTTCGGCCGTGATGGCGCTACGACACTTCCGACGAAGCAGGCTCCTCAGATTGCGCGTTATTGCGAGTCGGCGCCTTTCCGGCGACACTTGCACCGCACTCCCTCCGGATGCTTCGCGATGTGCTTGGTGCCGTGCAGGCGAGCCATCTCTTCGCGCTGCCCGTCATTGCGGGCCGGGGCTCTCCGGGCGAAGCAATCTCCGCAGATGTCCGTCATTGCGGGCCGGAGCTTCCCGGCGAAGCAATCTACTCACGTAGCCGTCATTGCGAGCCCCCGAAAGGGGGCGAAGCAATCTCCTCGGCGAGGGGATTGCCTCCCCTCGCTTTGCTCGGGGCAGGCTTGCTTCGCTCCTCCCAATGACGACTGGGTCGTGGATGGCTTCGTCCCCCCCTCGCCATGCTCGTTGCTCCTCGCAATGCGATGAAGCGAAGGGCGGCGTCGCAGCTGGGACGATGGCGCGTCGCGACGCGCCTCACCGCTTGTAGGCCAGCAGCAGTCCGTCGCGCATGGGAACGATCGAGGCGATCCACGCGTCCCCTTCCATCACCCGGCGCGTGACCGTCCGAATCGCCTGGGTCTGCGGCGACCGGTCCCGGCCGTCCATGACGGCCCCGCTCCACAGCAGGTTGTCGGCCAGCAGCACGCCGCCCGGCCGTAGCTTTCCCTCGATCACGTCGAGCGCCTCCGGGTATCCCTCCTTGTCGATATCGAGAAAGATCAGGTCGAAGGGACCCTCGGTGGAGCGTAGTGCGCCGATGGCCTCTTCCACACGATACTCCACCAGGCCCTCGAACCCGAGCGCGGCGAGATGGCCGCGTGCTCTGCGAGACAGATCCTCATCCCACACGACGTGCACTACCCGCCCGCCGCCGTTCTCCTGAACGGCGCGGGCGAACCAGGCCGTCGAGTAACCGTATCCCGAACCCATTTCGAAGACCTGACGGGCGCCGATCAGGCGCGCCGTCAGGTAGCAGAAGTGCCCGCAGGCCGGGCCGATGATCGGAAAACCGGTGCGCTTTCCGAAGCGCTCCATCTGGTCCAGCTCCTCCTGGCGTGGAGGGACCAGCCCATCGAGGTAACGATCCAGTTTCTCCGGGAG
>CAYUWF010000153.1:0-4454 GCA_964448245.1 uncultured Anaerolineaceae bacterium
CCCGCTGTGTGAATGCGCCGGATCGGGCGAGCAAAGCGCGGCTTGTCGGACCGATGGGCGGAGATGCGGAGCAACAGCGCCAGGGAAAGCCCCGTCGTCAGAAGCGAAGAACCGCCGTAGGAGACAAAAGGCAAGGGAATCCCCGTCAGCGGGAGGAGCCGAAGAACCCCGCCCAGGATGAGGAAGGCTTGGATACCGATGGCGATCGCCAGGCCGGCGGCCAGCACGGCTGCATAGGCGTCCCGGGCCAACGTCGCTGCCCGCAGGCCGCGGCTGGTGAGGACGGCCAGTACGCCCAAGAGGCCAAGCCCCCCCGCCAGGCCCCATTCCTCCACGACGGCGGCGAAGACGAAATCGGTATGCGCCGCCGGGACGATCCCGGGAGCTCCGAAGCCTGGTCCCGTTCCGGCGATCCCTCCCGTAGCCATCGCCAGGAGCCCCTGCAGTGTCTGGTAGGAAGACGCCAGAGGATCATTCCATGGATTCAGCCACGTTTGCACTCGCGACTCGACAACGTCGGATAGGGACGTGGCGACAAACCCGGCCGCCAAGAGCAGCAGCAATCCGATCGCCAGCGCTTCCCAACGGCCCGAGACGAGGAACAGCAGCGCCGCCAGGAGGGCCAGGATCAAGCTCCCGGTGCCGAGGTCCCTCTGCGCGGCGAGCAAGGCGACGGCCACACTCCACACCACGAGCAGCGGCAGGAGGATCGGCCACAATCCGCCTCGCGCCGGTCCATCCGAGCCGGGCATCAGGCGGTCGGCGAAGTAGGAAGCCAGGTAGGCGATCAGCAGAAGCCGGAGCAGTTCCGACGGCTGCATGTAAAGACCGCAGCAGCCGAGCCACAGGCGCGCCTCGGCGCCGGAGGGATTGGTGCCGAAGAACAGCGTCAGGCCGAGGAGGACCAAGCCCAGCAGCAGCCAGGCCAGTCGATAACGCCGCAGCCAGGCCAGCGTGCCGCGCATCCGGGCGACCTCGTAGATGATCCCGGTCACGGCCAGGAACCAGGCCAACTGCCGGGCGCCGAACTCCGGCAGCAAGCGCCAGACGGCGAGAACGCCCCACCCCATGAGCAACAATCCGCACGGCAGCAATAGAGGATCCCGCCCGGGTAGCCAGCGATCCAGGCTGCGGTGGAGCAGCCAGGCCGACACGGCCCATCCGGGAAGCAGCAGCAGGAAACCGGCCTGACTGATGCCGCCTGCCAGAAACTGCTGGACTACCGCCCAGGCCATCGAGGCGGCGCTCACGGCCAGGAATCCAAAACCAATCAGGAGCAGAAGCCCCTCACGCCGGCTGGCGCTTTCGGCGGAGTCAGCCGAGATAACGCTCGACAAGGAGGCCCAGCCTGTGGCGCGTTTCGGGCGGGAGGGAGTCCGGCCGCGTGATGAAGGCGTCCTTCAACGCCTGAGGGCACGAGCACGTGCGAGGGAAGGGCAGTTCTCGCACCAGACGCCGAATCGCAGCCTCGGCGTGGCGGGTGTTCTGGCGCAGCCGATGTACGACGATCTCGACCGTCACCGGCTGCTCCTCCGCGTGCCACACGTCGTAGTCGGTCACGTGGGCCAAGACGGCGTAGCACAGCTCGGCCTCGCGGGCCAGGAACGCTTCGGGCGCTGTCGTCATCCCGATGATCGACATCCCCCAGTTTCGATAAGCTTGCGACTCGGCGCGAGTAGAGAAGCGCGGTCCTTCGATCGTCAGATACGTCCCGCCCCGCCGCAGGGGAACGCCGGCCTCTTCGGCGGCTGAGGCCAGTCGGTCGGAGAGCGCCAGGCAGAAGGGATCGGGGGCGCTCAGATGCATCACGACGCCTTCCCCGAAGAACGTCCGCTCCCGACCGCGCGTGGCGTCGAAGAGCTGATCCGGCACGACGAACCGACCAGGCTCGATCTCCTGACGCAAAGAGCCGCACGCGCTGACCGCCACCACCCGTTCTACCCCGACGGCCTTGAGGGCGTACACGTTAGCGCGGTAGTTCACCTCGCTCGGGTTCAGTCGATGGCCCTCGCCGTGGCGGGCGAGGAAGGCCACCAGGCGACCCTCCAGGCTGCCGAGCACAACCGGCCCCGACGGGGCGCCGAACGGCGTCGATAGCTCGCGGCGTTCCACGACTTCCAGCCCGGCCATGTCGTACAGGCCGGTTCCCCCCAGCACGCCGAGGACCGGTCGTTCATCCATCGCTGCCTGCGTGAGGCGTGGGCCCGGGAGCGTCGCTGTCCACGGGGGTCGATGGCGCCGGACCGGCTTCGAAACGGAGTGAAAGGCCGCCGAGCTTCAGGACGTCTCCGGGAGCGAGAGCGATCGGGCTCTCGACGCGCAGGTCATTGACCAGCGTGCCATTGCGCGAGCCGAGGTCTTCCACCAGCCATTGCCCGCCGGCATAAGATAGGCGCGCGTGGTGGGCCGAGATCAGAGGGTCCTCGAGGCGGATGGCATTGTCGGCTGTCCGGCCGAGCAAGTTCGACGAGGTGAGCGAGAAGATCGCCGTCCGCCCGGCGCCCAGCGGGACGAGATGCGCCGCTGGAGGCGCTGCCGCGCCGCGCGCCGCCCGCCCTTCGTCCTTCCACAGGAAGAACAGCAGCGTCCCGAGGAATCCGTAGAGCGCCACCAGGAGCAGGACCTGCAGCCCCGTGGCCTGCATCTATTCTTCCTTCTGGCCGCGGTCTTTCCAGATGCGAGTCAGTTGATCCCCGGCGGGTCGAGGCGGAAACGGGGGGCTGTAGGACGGGGTGGCGTCTGGCGGCCCGCCGGGATCCTCGCCGTAGACCATCGAGACTCCGGCAATGATGATGACGTCCCCCGGCTGCAGGATGTGCTGATGCACCTTGTGGCCGTTGACCAGGGTGCCGCCGGTCGAACCGAGATCGAAGACGACGAAACGGCCTTCGCGCGCCCGGATCTGGGCATGGGTGCGCGAGACGTGGGGGTCGTCCAGGATCAATTGGTTGTCCAGACGACGCCCGACATTGGTCAGGGCCCGATCCAGCGAGAAGTGCCGCTGCCCGTGCAGGATCAGGTAGGCTCCCGCCGGCAAGACCTCGCCCGCGGTGGGATCGGCCGGATCGCCCGGCTGCGTGAACTCGAGCTCCGTTCCGCTGTGCCACGCCACGACGCGCACTTCCCAGCGCTTCAGGGTCGGATCGGCCGCGAGCGTGACGTGGGGCGCGGTCGGCATCGAGTAGCCGCTCTCCCGGGCGACTTGCATCAAGGCCTCGGAGAACTCGGCGACCAGGTCGGGGGCCTGCTCGATCAACGACTCGACATCCTTCGGGTGGAGCGCGATGGCATACTGGTCCGGCGCGCTGGCCGATCCGTCGTCGCCCCAGACCAGGCCGTCGGTCATCCCGGCCGCCAGCTGGTTGGCGACGGCCGCCGGCGAGATCTCGCCCCCCGCCAGGCGCGAAAGCGAGCCCTCGACCAGAGCTTGCAGCCTCTTCTCGACCTGGGCCAATGGATCCTTCATTGAGCGACGTTCACTCCGACGAATCGTCGTCCGGGCCGGGCCGGTTCTCGCCCGGGTCCACCGGCCGCGTGGCGAAAGAATCGGGGCGGCGCAAGTTCAACGGCGTGACCTGGTTGGGGTCCTTACGGCCCATCGATGGCGGCGTGTAGCGCTGCGTCGTCCCCGGCGGACCCGTGGGGTCCTCACCGTAGATCAACGAAATCCCTGAGATCGTGATGACATCGCCCGGCTGGAGCAGATGCTCCATGGCCAGCTGCCCGTTCACCCGGGTGCCGGCCGCCGAGTTCAGGTCGCGCAGCATATAGCGCCCGCCCTGCAAGCGGATTTCGGCCTGGCGTCGCGAGACGTGGGGGTCGGGAAGAACCAGGTGGTTGTCCAGCTTCCGGCCGATCGTGATCAGAGCGCGATCGAGGCGGAAGTGGCGCTTCCCGTCGACGATCAGGAACGCCCCGACGGCCGGCGGCGTGAGCGGTTCCTCGAGCTCTTCGCCGGCGCTGGGGGCCGAGCCCAGCGGGTCGCGGCTGTGCCAGGCGATGGCCCGCGCCTCGCCGATACGCAGCGTCGGGTCGGCCGAAAGGGTCACATGGGGAAAGCGGGCCAGCGAGAAGCCGGCGCCCCGCAGGGCATCATGGATCACCCGGGCGATCGACTCCTGGACATTGGGTGTATTCCCGGCCAGGGTGCGGGCGTCGATGGTGTGCAGGCTCAAGGTGAACTGATCGGGGGCGAAGATGTGTCCGCGGGGATCGCGCTTCGCCGCGGCCTCGATCTCGCGCGTCAGCTGTTCCGCCACAACGACCCAGATCGGGGGTTCGCCGGAGAGCGCCTGCAGGGGCCGCGCCAGGCCATCTCGCAGGAGCTCCTGCAGTCGGCGAGCGCCGTCTTCCATAGGGCGAAGATTATACCCGGCCCGAACAGGCTCGGCGCGCAAGCGGCCGTATACTGGGGACGTGGACAGTTCGTACGAGGAGATCGACCACACCGCCGA
>CAYUWF010000154.1:0-2508 GCA_964448245.1 uncultured Anaerolineaceae bacterium
TCGACCCCATGCCCGCCGGCGGCCGCCGCCACCGCCGCCTCCGCCCCGTCGCGCCGGAAGCCGCGCGCCCCCATCTGCTCCACCAGGCGCACGCGCTCGTGGCGCAGGTCGATGCCGAAGACCTCGGCCCCTGCGCTGCGGCCGACAGCGGCGGCCAGTTGGCCGATCAACCCCAGGCCGATTACCGCCACCCGCTCGCCGACCTGGACCTCGGCCAGACGCAGGCCGTGCATTGCGATCGCGCCGAGGGTGGCGAAGGCGCCCGCCTCGAAGCCGACCGTATCCGGCAACCGGGCCACGAGCATGCGCGGTACGAGGACGTATTGACCATGGACGGCGTAGCCGCCGCCGGCGCAGGCCACGCGGTCTCCCGGCCGGAGGTCGTCGATCCGTTCTCCGACCTCGACCACCGTGCCGGCCGAGGCATAGCCGAGCCCGATGGGCTCGGCCAGCCGCGTGCGCACCGCCTCGACCGCCGCCAACACGCCCTCGCGACGAGCCTTGTCGAGAGTCTGGCGCACCAGGTCCGGGCGCGCCCGCGCCTTGCCGGCCAGGCTCTTGCCGGCCAGCTCCGCCACCATGCGTTCGGTGCCGCTGGAGAGAAGGGAGAAGGCCGTGCGAACGACGACCTGTCCGCGCCCGGCGGTCGGAATCGGCACGTCGACAATGCGCGTGCCTCCGCCGCGGAGGTCTTGAACTGCCTGCTTCATTCGACTCGTCCGATCATCCTGCGTCGGCGTCCGCCGCCGGGTCTCGCTCTGGAGGTCCGGCCGGTAGGTCCCTTCCAGACCAAAATCTTGGCATCGCACCCGTCAAACCACCTCGGACAAGGCAGTTCCGCAGGGCCGGATGGTCCGGTGAGGCCAGAAACGCACACTCTGTCCCACAGGGACGCAGCAGGAGATGCTTCCGGCCGGACCTCTAAGCCGGCGGCATTATAGTGCATCGACGTCCGCCCCGCTCCGCAGCACGCGCTCATAGAAGGAAGCCGCCTGCGCCATGCACACGGCGTAGTTAGCCCGCTCGGCGACAATGCGGCGGTTGACTTCGGCGGCGCGCTGGCGCAGCCCCTCATCCGACAGCCCGCGCAACACGGCCCCGGCCAGCGCCTGTTCGTCGGACGGGTCGACCAGCAAGCCGTTTTCGCCGTCGGCAATCCATTCGCGGATCGAAGCCAGATCCCCCGCCACCGGGAGGCAACCGCAGGCCATCGCTTCGAGCAGCGTGTTGGGCGTGCCGTCGTGCGTGCTGGGCGAGACCGAGACCGCCGCCCGGCGGAAGAGGGCCCCCATCGAGGCCGCGTCGAGCGCCGGCAGCAGGCGCAGCGCGCCTCCCAGGCCGAGCCTCGTCCGCCAGGCCTCGGCTTCGGCGGCGCCCTCCATCGCCGGACAGACGAAGACCGCCTCCGGTTCTCGTTCCCGAATCAGGGGAATGGCGCGGAAGAAGGTGTCGCTGCGCACGTAGGCCCGCAGCCCGCGTGGCTGCACCACGACCGGCGCCCGCGGGTCGAGGCCGAAGTCCGGGTCGCCGGCCGCTTGTCCCGGGAAGAACACCTCCCGACGCACGCCGCCGTTCCCCGGACAGACCAGCGTCGGGCGTACGGCGCGGAACCCCCAGGCCGCGGCCAGCCGCTCATCGCGCTGGCAATCGGCGTGCAGCCCGGCCGCCCGCCGCAGCGTGCGCCGGGTCGACCAGCGCATCATCGGCGAGGCGGGCGCATGCAGCGTCAGGTCGTTGCCCCAGGTCGAGACCACCAGCGGCGCCGGCGGATCGGCGGCCGCCGCCAGCATCGCCTCGAAGGGCACCCGCAGCGCGTGAACCAGATCGGGCCGCCGCTCGCGCAAGAGACCGCGCAGGATCGACGCCCGGCGCCCCACGATCCACGGGCCCACCCAGTGGCGCAGCGCGGTCACCGCCGCCAGGTTGCGCTGACGCCGCGCCCCACCGCCCCCGCCGCCCGGCCATAGGGAGACGATCTCCAGCGATGCCAGCCCCTCGATCCCGGCGCAAGACCGCGTCGAAACGAGGTGGACCTCCCTCCCGCCGCGCGCGAAGTACTCGATCCAGCTGCGGGCGATCGGGCTCCTCCCATCGGCGATGAAGACCAACCGCATGGTCAGTCCTCCACCGCGGCCCGCAACGCGCGAACGAAGACGTCGAGCATGATCTCGGGCGAGAAGCGAGCGCGCGCCAGACGCAGCGAGGCCTGCCCCATCGCCGCCAATCGCCGCGGGTCGCGCACCGCCACCTGCAGCACCTCGGCGAGCGCCGCCGGCTCCCCAGGCGGCACGAGCCAGCCGTTGTCGGGGGTGACCATATCGTCCTGCGACCCGTCGCCTTCGGCCGCGATCACTGGTAGCGCCCGGGCCAGCGCCTGCTGCACCGCCAGGCCTCCCGTCCCGGGGAGAACAAAGAGGTCCGCCGCGTCCAGCAGGCGGTGTAGATGCTGGCCATGGACGGCGCCGGTGAAGACGGCGGAAGGAAAACGGCGCTCGGCGATCGAAACGA
>CAYUWF010000154.1:2608-4363 GCA_964448245.1 uncultured Anaerolineaceae bacterium
TGGACGGCGCCGGTGAAGACGGCGGAAGGAAAACGGCGCTCGGCGATCGAAACGAGCCGCTGGCGGTCCGGGCCGTCACCGACGATCCACAACTCGGGCGAGGGAGAGGCGGCGGCACAGGCCGCCAGCAGGTGATCGACTCGCTTGCGGCGCTGCAGCCGCCCGACGAAGATGACCCGCGCCGGCCGCCGCCGCGCCAGCGCTCGGCGCGGGGCGCGCTCCAGCGGCCGCTCGACGGCATTGGGCGCGACGAAGACGCGCTCGGCCGGTACGCCGGCGGCGGCGTACTCCGCCGCACCGCGGGTGCTGTAGGCGATGACGGCGTCGAGCCGGCTGAGGAACCGCCAGCGAAACCATCCTGCCAGCAGGCCCCCAGGCGGCGCTCCCAGTCCCCAGCCCACGACCCGCCGGCCGCGCCTCTCCATCCAGGCGATGGCGCGTGGGCTGGAAAGGTAGCGCGGGTTTGCCTCGAGCACCAGGACGTCGGGGTCGCAGCGGGCCAGCCAGCCCTCCAACCCGCGCTGGTAGCAGAAGCTGGCACGGCCCCCGAGCAAGTGGATGTTCTGCGCGTGGCGCCAGCGCGCCCGCGAGAGGTCGCCCGCGGGTTGGATCGCCTCCGAGGGGCGCGGCGAACCGGCGAAGAGGTCGAGACCTCCATCGCAGCGCTCGGCCAGGCCGTCGAAGAACGCCGCTCGATACTGCGGCAAGACACGCTGCTGGATCGCCGGCCGACCTGAAAACCGCAAGGCCCGCCTCATGCCCGAGCCTCCGGACTCATCGCCACCACATGCCTGGGCAACCGGGCGGGCTCGCCCGAGTCGGCCTCGGGAAACCCATCCTGGATGAGGTGCAGCCGATACCCGGCGGCCCGCAGTTCGCCCGCAGCCTCCGCGGCGGCCTGCGCCCCGTGCAGCTCGATGAGCAGACAGGGGCGGCGCTCCCTGAGGAGTCGTAGCATTCCACGGAGCGCCGCGCCCTCGCCTCCTTCGAGGTCCATCTTGATCAGGCCCGGCGCCGGATGGCCCTGGGAGAAGACGAAGTCATCCATAGTCGTGACATCGACCGCCGCCGAGGAGATGAAGCCGTCCCGTCGACCTTCGCCGCCCTCGAGCCGGCCCATGCCCCCCGAGGCGTGGACGAGGAACGTCGCCGGGCCGGGACTGGCCCCGACGGCTGCCGGCACGACGGTGATGCTCGGGCCTAACCCGTTGTGCGAGATGGCGCCCCGCAGCCGCTCGAGATTCTCCGGCAGCGGCTCGAAGGCGAACACCTGCCCGGAGGGACCGACGGCGCGCGCCAAAAGCAGCGTGGCATAGCCGACGTTGGCCCCCAGGTCGTACACCACACTGCCCGGACGGGCGAATCGGTGAATGGCCGCCGCCAGTTGCGGCTCATACGTCCCTAGCCACAAATCCTTGTCGACCTGGAGATCGAGCAGGAGCCACATTCCGGCAAGCTCACCGGAGGCGACTTGAACCGGATGCACGCCGGCGGGCGCGGCGCGGTTCAGAAGTGCCCTGAATAAGCGGGTGAGGGGGCCCAGACGGTACAACGCCAGGCGGAGCGGCTCCGGCAGGACCCGCGCCAAGGTTGCCGCCGCGCGCAGAACAGCCCCGGCCATGCGGACATTCTACATCCCGCTTGCGGCGCCTCCCTCCGGGAGGCTCGATGCGCAACTCAATCAGTAGACGCCGGTCGGGGTAGGCGTTGGGGTTAAGTCTCCTCCATAGGGCGGTTCATACGTCGGTTCATAGG
>CAYUWF010000155.1:0-4290 GCA_964448245.1 uncultured Anaerolineaceae bacterium
CCGGCCCACTTCTCGAGCGCCGCCAGGCCGAAGTTGCCGCGGAAGGACCCGACGTCGATGCCGCGTGCCATCTGGTCGCGCGTCTCCCGCACCGCGTCGAGGACGGCGGCCGCCAGGTTTGGCGCCCGGTCCGGACGCTGGACGAAGACCGCCCGCGTTTTCGGGACTCCGATCGAGCTCCGGGCGGCCTCGAACGATTTGCGGCGGAAGGGAAGGGGGCGGCGCGACCTTCCGCCGAGTAGGATCCGATCGTCCGTCCAGGCGTAGACGACGCCGGCGGCGTATTCGGCCGTCGGAGCGAAATGGTAGGGCGGCCCGCTCAGGTCGATCCAGACGATCGGAGGCGTCCCCTCCGCCAGGGCAAGGCGCACGCCGCGGCTGGCCGCCGCCGGGCTGGACGAGTGCAGCACACGGACCGGGACGCCGATCCGCTCACAAATCGTCTGCAGGAACTGCGGACGGGACGATTCCTCGAGGGTCGTGATGCGCGTCCCGAGCGTCAGGGTCTTGATCCGCGCCGATTTGTACTCGAAGACAAAGTAGCTGAAACCGATGCCGCCCCCCAGGCCGAAGAGCATCGCTTCGGAATAGGGCAGACCGCTGTGCGGGGCGCGCACTTCGAGGAAGCTCAGGGCGGCTTGCAGCGACCCGGCTTCCGACTGCCGCGCCACGAATGGGCGGAATCGGGGAAGTTCGACCGGGGCGGCGATCGGGCGGGGCGGCATCAGCAGGGTCGGTTGGAAGTCGGGATTTCGGTTGCGGAAATCGGCCTCGCCCCCTCCTGGCGGATCCGGCTACCTGTCGGGCGGGCAAGAAATGCTCGGAAAATCGAGTCTAACCGCCTCTGTCCAGATTGCAAGCCGAAGGGGGTCCAGCCCATTGCGCGGGTCCAGAACCATCTGAGACACGGAGAACAGCCATTGCCTTTTCTATTGAGGGCTTGGCCTCGCCTACTCGCACCCCCACCCCAACCCCTCCGAGACTCTATCCCCTCGCAGCACCTGCACCCCTGGCACCGCTCGCCAGGGGTGCAGGTGTTGCGGCGCCCTGCAGGGTGCGGTGCAGGTGAGCAGCCTGAAAAGCCTCTCCCCATAACCCGTCTGGGGAGGAGACTTGTCCACCGCGGCAAGGCCCCTCGGCAAGGCCCTGCGGATGGGTGACCGCCTGTTCCTTCCGGCCTCACCCCTGGCCCTTGCGCAGCCGCCCGACCCCTCGCGTAGCTCGGGCTTGGCGGGTCGCCTTCCGCCATATCTGGTAGCTATCCCAACGTGTCTCACATGTACTGAACTCCTACACCCATCTGAGGCGGTCCGCGGCCGAGCCGCCTGTCGGATCTCGATAGGGAAATCCTCTTCCTCTGGCCCGCCCTCACTCCAAACCTGCTCTCGCCGCAGGGCGGCCTAAGGAGCATCACGCAGAGCCGGGAGGCCCTCGGCTTGGCTCGCGGAGTAGTCCGGCGGGCTCGAGAGTGGGGGCGAGGGCCCCGGTACCGCGGTCCCTCCTCGGCGCGGCGCGTGTCGTGTAGGGGGACTGTAGGGTCGGGGGCGCGCCGTCGCATACATCATTGATGCTGTCACACGAATGCCTGCCCGGCGCCCGCGCGCTGCCGGTGCGCGTGCTGTCGGCAGGGAGGATGGAACGGATGGCGACTCTCGACACCCCGATCGACGCCGGCTTCGACCGCGAGGCCGACGGCGGCAATGGCTTCAGGTCCAATGGGGCCAAGCCCGCTAGCGAGTTGTCGGGCGGGCGCGGCCTCACCGACGTGCTATCGAGCCTACGGGCGAAGCTGGTCGTCCCCTATGTCCTGCTGACTCTGGCGACGGCGATGATCGGCATGTTCATCATCACGCGCCTGGTCGCCTCCACTCTACGCGAGCGGTTCGCCAATCAGTTGCTCGAGGCCAGCCGCGTGGCGGCCGACAGCGTCGTCCGCCGCGAACGGGTCCATCTGGAAAACTTGCGTCTGATGACCTTCACCCAGGGTGTGGCGCCAGCCCTCAGCGCGGAAGACGAGGCGGCGTTGCAACAGGCCCTCTTCCCGCTTGTGCTCAACAACGACGTGCACTCCCTGAGCGTTGTCTCCAGCCAAGGGCGCGAGCTGCTCAGCCTGGTCCAGGATCCGGCTACGGCCGATTACCTCATCTCGCGCGGCGCCGACCTGTCGCTGCTCGAGCTGCTGGCGCGACCGTTGCGCGGCGAAGAGGACCCGCTGGGCGACAAGTTTGCCGGCCTGGCGTCGACCATCTATGGCCCCTACCTGCTCACCGCCGGGCCCGTGCGCGGCGACGCCGGGGAAATCCTCGGGGCGCTCATGATAGGGACTCGGCTCGATAGCCTGGCAGCGGATGTCAAGTCGCAGGTGTTGGCCGACGTCATCATCCTGGACCCGAGCGGCGCGCTCATGACCACCACCTTGGTCGAGCCCGAGGAGGGCTACGACTCCCTCGCCCTGGCGCCCTATGACGTCGCTTACCTGGAAACGGGGAAAACGGCCGAGGTCGAGCTGTACGGGCGCGAGTACCAGATCTACTACGCGCCGCTGGTTGTGCGCCAGCAATCGGTGGGCGTGCTGGGTGTCGTCCTGCCGAGCAACTTCATCGTCACCACCGAGTCGATCAGCCGCAATGTTTTCAGCGCGCTGTTTACGCTGGGGACAATGGGCGTCATCGTGATCGGGCTGGTGCTGGCGTCGCGCATCTCGCGCCCGATCGTTCGCATTCGTGACGTCTCGCTGGCGGTCGCCGCCGGCGACCTGGATCAGCGTACGGGCATCCACGGCCGAGACGAGGTCGGCCAGATGGCGGCAGTCTTCGATCTGATGACCTTCCGCTTGCGCCGCCGCACCGCCCAGGCCTCCCAATTGCACGCCGAGGCCGTCAAGCGCAGTGATGAGCTGGCCGAGGCCAACGTCCGTCTGCAGCAGGCCCAGCAGCAGCTGGTCCAGTCGGAGAAGCTGGCGTCGGTCGGGCAGCTGGCCGCCGGCATCGTTCACGACATCAAGAACCCGCTGGCGGTCATCACCGGGCTGACCGAGGAGCTGCAGGAAAACGCCGGCAAAGATTCTCCGCTGGGCTCGCCGCTCAACCAGATTCGCGAGAACGCCGTGCGCGCCAGCGGGATCGTCACCGACCTGCTCAAGTTCGCCCGTCAGTCCAACCCTGAGTTGCGCATGCAGAATATCTGGGAGACCGTGCGCACGGCGATCCGCCTGAACGACTTCCTGACCCGCCGCGCCAATGTGCGTGTGGCGATGGAACTGACCCCGCAGACGATCATGACTTTGTACGACGCCCAACAGATCGAGCAGGTCCTGATCAACCTGATTCAGAACGCCGTCCAGGCCATGCCGACCGGCGGCACGCTGACCATCGGCGTGCGCCAGGACCTGAAGGGGGTCGAGGTCGAAGTGCGCGACACCGGCGTGGGCATCCCGGCCAAGAACCTGGGGCGAATCTTCGACCCGTTCTTCACGACCAAGAGTCCAGGCGAGGGAACAGGTCTCGGCCTCTCTGTGAGCTACGGCATCATGGCCCAGCACGGAGGCCGCATTGACGTGCGTAGCGAGGTTGGCCGGGGCACCGCCTTTACCATGCGACTGCCCCTGCGCTCGCCGACGGCGCTGCCGTCGAAGGCGTAACCGCGGAGCCGAATGGACGACACGCTCCTGCTTCCCCTGACGCCCGACAAGTCGGCGGGCAGTCGGCGGCGACGGCGCAGCATTATTGAGCTGCTCCTGCTCATCCTGGTGCTGCTGCTCCTGTTCTTCACTTGTGGCTGGCTCTCCCTGATCGGCACGCGCAAGCCGGCCCACGCCGACACCCGCTCGCAGATGCGGGCCAACTACGGCCCATGGCCGTTTCTGATTTTCCAGGTGGTGGATCCGGGCATCCTGGAGGAGATCGCCAACGATACCGGCAAGAACCCCGTTCCGCTCGATCTCACTGCCGGAGGCACAGTCGTCGGATGGTTCTGGTGGACCCCCGAGCCAACCGGGGCTGCCACGCCGACTCCGCCGGCGACGGCAATCGTCGGGCCGACGAATGCACCCATCGCCAGCGCCACCCGCACGGCGTCTCCGACCAGAACGCCGAGTCGAACGCCGACTCAGACGCCCAGCCTGACGCGCACAGCGACATTCACGGCGACGTTCACCGCCACACCGACGCGCACTCCGACGGCGACCGCCACCTTGACGCAGACGCCGACGCGCACACCGACTCGCACGCCGACCCGGACTCCGACGCGGACCCCGACGCGCACGCCGACCTCCAACGGAAATCCGACCAA
>CAYUWF010000156.1:0-4210 GCA_964448245.1 uncultured Anaerolineaceae bacterium
CGTTCGCCGGCGATCGAGATGGCGAAGTGCGGCAGGCCGTGGGCGAAGTTCGTCGTGCCGTCGAGCGGGTCGATGTACCAACACCACGCCCCGCCCTCGCGGCGGCTGCCCTCCTCGGCCACCAGGCCGTCCCCGGGAAAGGCCGCGCTGACCCCGTCGACGATGAAGCGCTCCGAGGCGCGGTCGAACTCGGTCACCAGCTCGAGCGGGCTCTTGTGTTCGACGGCCGCCCGGCCGAGACCGCCGCGCAGAATCTCCCCGGCGCCGCGCGCCAGGTCGAGGGCCAGCTCGCAGCGAGGACGGACTTCGCCCGCAGCGATCCCGGTCATGGAGCCTGCCTCAACCGGGGACCGTGGTCGCCAGGACCACGGTCAGGGTGTAGAGGGCCAGGTGGGTCGGGTAGGGATCCAGGAAGGAACGCGTGCGCCACGCCACCCAGCCGAATAGGGAACCCCCGACGATCGTGGTGATGGTCTCGATCTCGGGCTTGCCGAGATGGGCCAGAGCGAACGCTACGGCCTGCACGATGACGGCTGTGGCGCCCAAGAGGGTGAGTAGCGAGAAGAGCAGGAAGCCTCGGAACAGGAACTCCCATCCCACCAGGGAGAGGGCGATGGGGGGGACGAGCGTCTGCCACTGACCATCGTCACCCGCGTCATAGGCCTGCATCCCCGGTGTCCGGGCGGCGGCCAGCAAAGGCAGGGCGAAACCGACGACCAGCAACGTCAACTTCAGCCCCTGGCGCCAATCCCCGATGGTCAGACCGTAGCTGCGCGGCGACTCGCCGAAGACGAAACGGATGATCAGGAGGGGGATGACGAAGTAGAACGAGGTGCCCTCGTAGGCCGTGCCGCGCAGCGCCTCGAGCGAGGTCTTCCCCGGAAATAGGTTGCGGTAGTAGTCGATCGTGAGCAGCAGTTTGGTCGAGACCAGCGCGACGGTCGCCCGCAGGTCGAGGTCGAGCCCTGCGAGGCGGAAGGTGCGGGGCCGGGGGCTGAGGCGGGTCACCATGGCGGGCTCCTTCCGTGCGGGCCGGCTGAGCTCAGTAGTCGAGGCGAAGCGTGTTGCCGCCCAGCGTCAGCACGGCCGTGAGCTTCCCTGCCTGACGGGCGAAATCCCAACTCCACAGCGCGACGAGCACCACCAGCGCGGCCAGGGCGAGCGTGGTGGCCAGGCGCGTGCCGCCGAATCGGGATGGGACGAGGAGGGTAAGCCGGAGCCAGATGGCCGCGGCGTAGGGGATGAGAAACGGCACGAGCGGGATGTGGAAACGCGGCTCCGCCAGCACCGGGAGGTAGACCAGCAGCGTGGCGGCGACCAGCAGGAGAGTCAGGTCGCGCCCCGGGTGATCCTCGGCCGCCGCCAGCCCGAATGGCGCCGCGGCCGCGACCGCCACCCAGGGGAGAACGAGGAATAGGTAGGCGAGCACCAGCGGCGGTGTCGGGATCGGCCCGAACAGGTTGCTGGCGTAGAAGAAGATCAGCTCGCGTGATTCAAACCCGGCCAGGTACGCCAAGCGTCGCGGCAGCAGGCCGAGGGCCCGCGCCGGGTCATCCCGTATGAAACCCAGCGCCTGTTCCGTCGTCCACCGGTCTCGCTCGCCGTCGTCCATATAGCGCGTGGGGATCAACGCCACCTTGGAAACGAAGCCCCCATCCCCTTCGGGATGGTAGCCGACGAACAGGTTGTAACCAAGCGAGTTCTCGATAAACGCCGGCCGGCCGATGACGCGGGTGTTGCGAAGGGCCCATGGCACGATGAGCACGGCCGCTGCAGCTCCGAAGATCAGACCCCGGCGCCAGCCGGCTCGCCGGACAAGCCAGGCAGCGCCGAAGAGCAGGAACAAGGTGAGCACGCCGCGCGTCAACGCGGCACAGGCCAGGACGGCACCGGCCGCGAGCGAGGCGGCCGGCCGGCGGTCGTCGCCGGCCCACAACAGCAGGGTCACCCCGGCGATGGTCAGCAGGATGAACAGGTTCTCCGAGCCCAGGCCGATCGGGTACATCCACAGAATCGGATAGAGGGCGACGACGATGCCGGCGACGAGCTGGGCGCGCGGCGCGAGGCGCAGGCGGCGCGCCAGCAGGACCGTCAGCGGCGCAAGCAGCGCGCCGAGCACCGTCTGCACCAGTCGGACGGCCGGGAGACGATTCGCCTCGCCCACCACGCGGTAGATCGAGGCCAGGAGCACGGGATAGCCGGGGGCGCGGAAGACGGTCAGGTATCCCTCTTCGGGTACGGCCTCCGGGTTGAGATCGATCTGGTAGTTGCGATCGAGGTACAGCTGCAGCCGCCGGACGTAGTCGCGTTGGTACCAGCGGTAGCCGTTGCCTCGCGCCAGCGACAGGCCGAGCATGTCGTACTGATACATGTCGTCGAGACGGATGGGCAGGCCGAGGAAAACCAGCGCCAGCGCCAGCCGCGGGATCCAGGCCAGCACGAAGACACCGGCCAGGAGGCGCGCCGACGGGCGGCCGGGAAGCGGCGGCCGCTCAGCGGTGGCCGGAGGCGGCGAGGTAATCATCGATGGCGGCCAGCAGGCGTTCGACATCGGCCGGCTGGATCTCCCCCATGTGCCCGATGCGGAAGGTCGTCTCGCGCAGGGCGCCGTACCCGCTGGCGATGGCCATGTCGTGCGCGGCCAGATGGGCGATGAGCGCCGCGACGTCGATGCGGCGCGTGTTGAGGACGGCCGTCACACTGCGGGAGCGGTATCCCTCCGGCGCCAGCAGCCCCAGCCGGTCGAGGGCCCAGCGCTGCGTCATCTCGGCCATCTGCGCGTGGCGCGCAAACCGGGCGGGCAGACCTTCGGCCAGGATGCGGTCCAACTGGGCGTCGAGGGCGTAGAGCACCGAAATGGCCGGGGTCGCCGGGGTGTTGTGCTGCTTCAGGTATCGATCCAGGAGCAAGAAATCGAAGTACCAACCGCGGTGGGCGATCCCCGCGGCGCGCTCTAGAGTCCGGTCGCTCACGGCGGCGAAGGCCAGCCCCGGCGGCAGTGCCAGGCACTTCTGCGACGAGGTCAGCAAGACGTCGAGGCCCCACGCGTCCGGCCGCAGATCGACGCCGCCGGCCGAGGAGACCGCGTCCACCAGCAGCAGCGTATCGGGCGAGGCCTGGCGCACGGCCGCGGCGATAGCCGCCACCGGATTCTCGACGCCGGTGGAACTCTCGTTGTGCACGACGGCCACGGCGTCGTAGGCGCCCCGGCGGACGGCCTCCGCCACGCGCGGCGGGTCATGCGGCTGGCCCCATGGCACGTCCAGCCGGTCGGCGGAGAGGCCGTTGGCCAGCGCGATCTCGTACCAGCGCTCGCCGAAGGCTCCCCCGACGCAGACCAGAGCCCGGTTGCGGACGGTATTGCGCAGCGCCGCCTCCTGAAGACCGCTACCGGAGGAGGCGGTGATGAAGACGCGTTGCTCGGTCTGGAACACGCGCTGGAGCCTGGGCTGGATCCGGGCGAACAACTCGGTGAAGGCTGGGCTGCGATGCCCGATCATCCGGTGAGTCTGCGCCGCTAGGATCTCGGGCGCGACGTCGGTTGGACCAGGGATAAATAGATGCGCCATGAGGACCTCACCGTGGACTTGGGAATTCTAGCCCAAGGCGGAAGGGCGGGCCCAGCCGACTCCCGGTAGGAAAGCCGCGCCGTCGCCGCAGTACCGCAGGAGGCCCACTCCGGCCATTGGCCAATCCCAGCACGCGGCTGGGTGCTCCCTGGGAGAACAGGTCAAACGTCTGTGCTAGCGAGCATCAATCAAAGTGAAGAATATCAATGCCAGACTTAATAAAGCGGAACTAGACATTGACTTCGGTGGATGCGGCAAGTACTATCCTGTAGGAGCAGGATCGAGGCCCTCATGAACACCATGCTCACCTTGTGCCCGGTTTGCGGCGAGAGGTTGACGGTGGCGCGGCTGCACTGCCGCGCCTGTTCCACCTCCATCGAAGGTCAATTCGACCTCGGCCCGCTCGGCCGCCTGACGGTCGAGCAGTTGGATTTCGTCGAGACCTTCGTCCGTTGCGAAGGCAAGCTCAATCGCATGGAACGCGAGGTCCGGCTCTCCTACCCGACCTTGCGGTCGCGGCTGGCGGACGTCATCCGTCAGATGGGCTACCCGGAGGGCCCCGAGGCGCCGGCGTTGACGGATGAGGAACGGCACCAGGTGCTCGACTTGCTGGCCAACGGCGAGATCGACTCGGCCGAGGC
>CAYUWF010000157.1:0-4200 GCA_964448245.1 uncultured Anaerolineaceae bacterium
CCCCCTCCCCCGCCTCCCGGCGAAAGCGTTGTGGTTTCAACGCGGGGGAGGGGGTTGGGGGTAGGGAGCGGTCCGCCACCAGGAGGTGATTCCAGAGCGGGCACCTGCTGGCCTTGGCAGCATGGAGGGCCAGGGGGATAATCATGCCCGTGCGCATTGCCATGATCTCCTACCATACGTGCCCGCTGGCCACGCTGGGCGGCAAGGACACCGGCGGGATGAACGTCTATGTGCGCGACCTGACGCGCGAACTCGGGCGGCGCGGCATCGGGGCGGACGTCTTCACCCGCTCGCAGGACGAGCACGTCCCGCACGTCCTGCACGATCTCGGCTACGGCAACCGCATCGTTCACGTTCCGGCAGGCCCCGAGACGCCGATGGCCAAGGACCGGCTGGTCGACTACCTGCCGACCTTCATCGACACCATCGTCGATTTCGCCACCAGCAAGAACATCCGTTACGACATCCTGCACAGCCATTACTGGCTCTCCGGGCTGGCGGCGCTCGAGCTGCGCTCGCGCTGGGGCCTTCCCGTGATCCACATGTTCCACACGCTGGCGGCGATGAAGAACCGGGTGCCGCGCGGCGAGGAGGAGCCCGGCTCGAGCCTGCGTCTGGAGGCCGAGGGGCGCCTGCTGCGCCAGGCCGATCGCATCGTCGCCGCCACCCAGGCCGAGTTGGCGCAGTTCCAATGGCTCTATCACGTCGACACGCGGCGTGTCGCCGTCATCCCCCCGGGCGTCGACACCGGGCACTTCTATCCGATCCCGGCCGACGAAGCGCGCGAATTCGCCGGCGTGCCGCCGCACAAGCGCATGATCCTCTTCGTCGGGCGGGTGGAGCCGCTCAAGGGAATCGACGGCCTGCTCCAGGCCATCGCCATCCTGCGCGCCCAGGACTTCGACCTCGGCCAGCAGCTCTGCCTGGCGGTGATTGGCGGCGAAGCGGACGAAGACGAGGCCAGCGAGACCGAGGAGATGAGCCGTCTGCAGGAGCTGCGGCGCGACCTGCATATCGAGGACATGGTCACCTTCCTCGGCCGTCGCGCGCAGGACACGCTGCCGTACTACTACTCGGCCGCCGAAGTCGTCGTCGTGCCGTCCCACTACGAGTCCTTCGGATTGGTGGCCCTCGAGGCCATGGCCTGCGGCACGCCGGTCGTCGCCTCCGAGACGGGCGGCCTGGCCTTCCTCGTGCGCGACGGCGAGACCGGTTTCCACGTCCCCACCGGCGACCCGGAGGCGATGGCCGAGCGTCTGCGGCAGCTGCTGGGCGACGAGCTTCTGCGCCAGCGGCTGGGCCGCCAGGCGGCCGAATACGCCAAGCGCTATGCCTGGCCCCTGATGGCCGATCAGATCGTCGACCTCTATCACGGCGCACTGGGGGTTCATGCGTGACGCCCTCTGACCTCCGGGAAGGCGGCCAGGGAAATCTCCCCTGGAGCGGTGCGCCACAGGATCGCGTGGCCGAACCGCCGGAGGGCGCCGGCCGCAGGCTGTCCCAGGCCCAGAACCTGTGGATCGCCACGGTCCGGCCGGACGGTTCCCCGCACCTGGTCCCGGTGTGGTTCGTCTGGCATGAAGGTTTCTTCTACATCTGCACCGCCCCAGGCAGCGTCAAGGCTAAGAACCTCGAGCATGGCGAGCGGCTGGTCGTGGCGCTAGAAGACGGGACGAGTCCGCTCATTTGCGAAGGGGCAGGGGCGGCCGTGCCGGGGCCGTGGCCGGAAGGCGTGATCGCGGCATTCGAGCGCAAGTATGATTGGTCGATCCGAGGCGAGGCCGAGTACTCGCGGCTGATCCGGGTCCGTCCCATCCACTGGGCCACCTGGTAGCCTTGCGGAGTCGTGCGGGGTCAAACCAACGATGCCTCTTGGCAACGCGCTGATTGAGATCGTCCCCGGCCTGTTCAAGGCCCTGCTGCCAGGGTCGCTCCTTTTCCTGCTGGTGGCAGTCACCGTGGGGGTGGTGCTGCTTCTGACCGGCAGGGGCCGGCGGACCGGCGCCGTGGCGTGGCTCGCGGGTCTGGCGATCTTCTACTGGTTGATCAGCCTGCCGGCCGTCCCGAGCGCCATCGAGCGAGGACTCGGCGCGGGCTACGCGCCGCTGGCCTCCGCCGCCGACGCCGGCGAAGCCCGCCACGTCGTCGTCCTGACCGGCGGCGGCGTGACGCTGCACGGCCTCGACGGAACCTTCGACATCCTCAGCACGGCCGGCGGTTACCGCCTGCTCGAGGCCGAGCGCCTCTACCGCTTGCTGGGTGAACCGACTCTGATCCTGTCGGGAGGGCCCGCGGGACGCGAGGCCGATGGGACGCCGGAGAGCCTGGCAATGAAGGCCGAGTTGACGGCGCGCGGCATCCCGCAAGATAAGATCTGGCTGGAGACCGAATCGCCGGACACCCACCAGCAAGCGATCCATGTCGCCTCGCTGCTGGAGAGCGAAGACGTCGAGACCTTCGTCCTGGTGACATCGACGCCTCACATGCGCCGCGCCATGGGCGCCTTCGCCGCTCAGGGGATGGAACCCATTCCGTCGACCGCCGATCCGGGGACGACGGACGGCGCTCGGGCGCTCTCGATGTTTCTTCCTTCGGCGGAAGCCTTGGCGCGCAGCGAGCTCGCGTTTCGCGAGGTCTTCGCGCTCATCTACTACGCTTTGCGAGGTTGGTTAGCCTAGCCGAATGTCGGCCCATCCGGAGGAGGTGCAGCGTGCCGGACCGTTTCGAAATCGCCACGACGCTTGCCGCGGGGGTGGATCAGGTCTACCGGGCGTGGTTGGACCCCGCCGAGCATGCCGCCATCATCGGTGGGGCGGCGGAGATCGCCCCGGGCGTCGGGGGCGAGTTCCGCATCTGGGACGGCTACATCACCGGCCGGACGCTCGAGCTCGATCCGCCGCGGCGCATCGTCCAATCCTGGCGCGCCACCGAGTTCCCCGAGGGGAGTCCCGATTCCCGGCTCGAGGTTCGGCTGGAGCCCTCCGGCAAAGGCACCCGCTTGACGCTGGTGCACACGGAGATTCCTGAGGGGCAGGGGCCACAGTACGATGAGGGGTGGAAGGAGCACTACTTCACCCCAATGCAGGCCTACTTCGCGGGAAAGAAGTAAGGTCAGCCGGAAGCGGGGTCGACGCTCAAAGCCAGTCCGCTACTGCAGGAGCGCTGCCAGTTGACGGATCGCTAGCGAGACCATACCCTCTGGTTCGGTCTGCAGGATTGGCCGACCCAGGGCCGCCGCTCGGGCGAAGGCGTCGGGTGCCGGGGGGATAACGCCGGTCACCGGCCAGGCGAGGCGCTCTTCGATTTCCGTGACCGCGATGGGAGAAGCGATAGGGGCCCGGGTGACCACAAGAGCCTGCAGCACCGCGCCGCCGACGGCCAGACTCTGCAGGAAGGAGGCCATGGCCGAGGCGCGCTCGACGCTGTCGCGCACGGGCTCGACCAACAGCACCACGGCCTGGCTGCGAGGGATCGCCGCCTGGATGGAGGGCGTCGGAATCGAGGGGAGGTCGACCAGGAGGTAGTCGGCCTTTCCGACAAGCCCGAGGAGCACCGCCTCGGCCTGCGGAAGCCCGAGGCTTTCAAACCCGATTCGCTCCGGGGCGCACACCACCTGGAGGCCTGAGGCGTGCCGGAAGACGCGCCGCCCGATCTCCTGAGATGTGATCAGGCGCGGGTCCGCGTCGACCAGACCGTCGAGGCCCTTGGCGGCCTTCAACCCGAGCAGCGTGGGGAAGCTGCCGCCGTGACCGCGCAGCTCGACGGCAATCACCTCCTTCTCGGTGCCGGCCAGGGCGACGCCCACGTTAAGGGCGACGTTCGTCGTTCCGCTCCCGCCCTTGGCGCCGATGAAGCTGATCATCTTCGTCGCCCGCCCGCCGCTGTCCTCACGCAGGCGCCGCGTTCGCTCCAACAGGCTGGCCACGCGGGCGGTCAGCTCGACGGTATCGATCGGCTTGACCAGGTACTCGTCGGCGCCGGCCTTCAGCCCGGCCACCCGGTCGGCGACCTCGCCTTTTGCGCTAAGGAGAATGATCGGGAGGTTGGCCGTCTCGCGCCGGGCGCGCAGCTGCTGGCATAGGTCCAGGCCGCTCACGCCCGGCATCATCACGTCCAGGATCAGCAGATCGGGGATCTCGGCGTCGATGTGGGCCAGCGCCTGGGGCGCGTCCTGCGCCGCGCTGATCCGGTAGCCTTCGC
>CAYUWF010000158.1:0-4162 GCA_964448245.1 uncultured Anaerolineaceae bacterium
CGCCGCGGCGGAGGCCGGGAGCGAGTTGGGCGAGGGAGACGTCCAGAGTCACGGGCGGTTGGCTGGTAGGAGGCTGCTGAGAAAGCCCGTTCCCACCTCACCCCCAGGAGTACCCTCCCTCCCCCTGCAGGAATCTCCCGGGCCGTGAGCCCAAGCCGGTGCAGGCCGTTCGCCCCGACGGGCTGCGCTCGTAGGGCGCCGGCCCGAACGGGGCGTCGCCAGGGAAAGGGGTGGGGGTCTAACGGTGGTCGCCATTTTTCAGCAACCTGCTAGGCGCGCATCCGCTCGGCGGCGAGCAGGACGGCCTCGACGATGTTCTGGTACCCGGTGCAGCGGCACAGATTGCCCGAGATCGCCTCCCGCACCTCGGCCGAGGTGGGGTTCGGATTCGTCTCGAGGTAGGGCAGCAGGGTCATCAGGAATCCGGGCGTGCAGAAGCCGCACTGTAGGGCGTGCTTGGTCCAGAACGCTTCCTGCAGCGGGTGCATCTGCTCGGGCCCCGGCGCGATGCCTTCGACCGTTCCGATCTGATGGCCGTCGGCCTGCACAGCGAAGATCAGGCAGGAGCGCACCGGCGCCCCGTCGAAGAGCACGGTGCAGGCGCCGCACGCGCCGTGCTCGCAACCGACGTGGGTTCCGGTCAGGCCGAGCTCGTGGCGCAGGTAGTCGCTCAGGAGGAGGCGCGGCTCGACGCTGCCGGCGTGGGTCGCGCCGTTGACGGTGAGGTGGATCTCACGGAGGTTGGACGATATCGCCGGCACTCGCGGGATGACGGGGCGCGGCGCGCCTCAGTGGGCGCGCTGCGCGGCGGTCAGAATCGCCCGCCGGCCCAGGACGCGGGCCAGATGGCGCTGGAACGACGGGCTAGCGTGCAGGTTGCCCGACGGGTTGAGCTCCTTCTCCGCCGCGTGGGCGGCGGCCTCGTCCGCCGCCGCCGGATCGATGCGCCGGCCGACGAGCAGGGCCGCCGCGTGCGGCGCGGAGACCGGCCCATCGCCGGCGTTGAGGTAGACCAGCCGGGCCTCGGCGCAGGCGCCGGAAGAATCGAGGCGGACAACGGCGGCCAGGCCCATCAGCGCGTAGTCGCCGCGCCGCCTCGAGAACTCCGTGAAGCAGGTCCCGGTCCGTTCGAGCGGAGGCGGGATCACGATCTCCACCAATAGCTCGTCCGGCCCAAGCGCCGTGGTGAACATCCCTTGGAAAAACCCGTCGGCCGGGATCCAGCGCTCGCCGTCGGCCGATTTCGCCCGCAGGCGCGCGCCCAGGGCGACGGCGATGACGGGGAGCTCGGCGGCCGGGTCGGCGTGCACCAGGCTGCCGCCTAACGTCCCACGGTTCCGTATCTGCGGGTGGGCAATGAAGGGGACAGACTCAGCCAGCAGAGGGGCCTGGCGCGCCACCAGTGGGTCGAGCTCGAGCTTGCGCTGGCGGGTCATCGCCCCGAGATGGAGGCCGTCTGCGCCCTGGTTGCGGACGTAGTCGAGATCAGGGATCCGGTTGAGGTCGATGAGCAGGGCCGGCTGGGCGATGCGGAAGTTCATCGCCGGCACCAGGCTCTGCCCGCCGGCGAGGAACTTCGCGTCCGAACCTCCCTGGCGGGCCGCCTCGAGCGCCTCGTCCAGCGTATGGGGAGCGACATAGTCGAAGGCAGGTGGCTTCATCGGCTCGCCTCGGTGGCGGCAGGTGGCTTAGGTGAGCGGTGGGACTGTCACCAGTATAACCCTCGGGGAAGGATGGGGATGTGGGGTGAGCCGTCTGTATAATCCGCGGCGGGACCGAAACCACCTGGGAGATCTCCGATGACCCCATCGCCATCGCTGCTCGAAGACGTCGTCGTCATCGATATGACCCGCGTCCTGGCCGGGCCGTACTGCACGATGATGCTCGGCGACCTGGGCGCCGACGTGATCAAGATCGAGGCGCCCCGCCAGGGCGACGATACCCGCGGCTGGGGGCCGCCGTTCACCGCCGCCGGCGAATCGGCCTACTTCCTTTCGGCCAACCGCAACAAGCGCAGCCTGACGCTCAACCTCAAGGATCCGCAGGGACTGGCCTTGCTGCGTAGGCTGATCGCCTCCGGAGACGTGCTGGTGGAGAACTTCCGCGCCGGCACGCTCGATGCGTGGGGACTCGACTACGACACGCTGCAGCGACTGCGTCCGGGACTGATCGTGTGTTCGATCACCGGCTATGGACAGACCGGCCCCTACCGGGATCGCCCGGGCTACGATTTGATGGTCCAGGCGATGGGCGGCTTCATGAGCGTCACCGGTCCCGAGCAGGGAGAGCCCTACCGGGCTGGGATCGCCATCGCCGATCTGGCGGCGGGGATGTTCGCGACCAGCGCCATCTTGGCGGCATTGTACGCGCGCCCGCGCACCGGGCAGGGGCAGCGCATCGACATCTCCCTGCTCGACTCGCAGGTGGCGCTGCTCTCGTATGTGGCGAGCAACTACCTAGTCTCGGGCGAACCGCCGCGCCGCTACGGCAACGGCCATCCGAACATTGTCCCCTACCAGGCCTTCCGCGCCAGCGACGGTTTCTTCGCCTTCGCCGCCGGCAACGACGGCCAGTGGCGCAAGTTCTGCCAGGCCGTCGATCGGGGGGAATGGGCCGAGGATCCGCGCTTTGCCACCAATGGCGACCGGGTGGGGAACCGCCGGGAGCTGCTCCCGCTGCTCAGCGACCTCTTCGCCTCGCGGCCGGCGGGCGCCTGGATCGAGTTGTGCGAGTCGATCGGCATTCCGTCGGCGCCGATCAACACCGTCGATCAGGTCTTCGAGGACCCGCAGGTGAAGGCGCGGGGCATGCGCCAGTCGGCGCAGCACCCCTCGGCGGGCGAGGTGCCGATGGTTGGCTCACCGCTGTGCATTCCGACGGCGCCCGTCCAAATCCGTCACGCGCCGCCGCGGCTGGGGGAGCACACCGTCGACATCCTGTCCGGCAGGCTCGGCTGCACCCAAGGCGAGATCGAGGGTTGGCGGGAGGCTGGGGTGGTCTGACGCGGCGGCCTTCGACATGTGGATTCAACACAAGCCAAAGCGGGAGCGAAGGCGCGGCGACCCCACCGAAGGTCATATCCCGCAGGCCGCCGAATCCGGTACGCTGATGAGGAACACCATCGGAACGGAAGGTGAGGTAGCCATGCGACCTGTCGCCATCGTCGGCACCGGGCAACTCCCCGTCGTCGCCGCTTCCTCGCACAGCCTGCGCGAACTCGGGGCGCAGGCCGTCCAGCGGGCAATGGCCGACGCCGGCGTCGACCGCGTGGACGCGCTGATGTGTGGCAACATGCTCGCCGATGAGCTACAGGGTCAGAAACACCTGGCGGCACTGATCGCCGACGAGGCCGGGCTGCGGGGGATCGAAGCCCTGGAGGTCGGGGCGGCCACCGCTTCCGGCGCGGCGGCGCTGCGCATGGCCTTCCTGGCCGTCGCCAGCGGGCAGGCCGATCTGGCCGTCGCCCTGGGGGTTGAGAAGATGAGTGATGGGGTCGCCATGCCGGCGATCTCCAAGGCCCTCGACGCCGACCGTGAAGTGGCCAACGGGGCGACGATGATCACGCGCAACGCCGAGCTGTTGGCGCTGTACTTCCAGCGGACCAGGGCGCCGGCGCACGCCATGGTGTGGTTCGCCGTCAACGCCCATAAGAACGCGCGCAACAATCCCTTTGCGCTGTTCCACGAGCTGCGGGTGAGCGCGCGCAAGGCGGCCACCTCGCGCGTCGTCCACGCGCCGCTGCGCCTGTACGACTGCGCCCCGATCTGCGACGGGGCGGCGGCGGTGGTGCTGGCGCCGGCGGAGCAGGCGCGCGCCTTCACCGATCACCCGGTGCGCATCCTGGCTTCGAGCGTCGCCACCGATCGGTTCCGTGTCGACGACCGATCCGACCCGCTGCTGCTCGAGGGCTCGCAGCTCTCGGCGCACAAGGCCTTCCGCCAGGCCAACGTCCATCGCGGGGACGTCAGCTTCTTCGAAGTGCACGACGCGTTCAGCATCATGGCCTGTCTGCAGCTCGAGGCGGTGGGGTTCGCCGAGCCGGGGGAAGGCTGGCGTCTGGCGGCCGAGCGCAAGATCGGGATCCGCGGGCCCCTGCCGATCTGCACCATGGGCGGCCTCAAGGCCCGCGGCCATCCGATCGGGGCGTCGGCCGTCTACCAGG
>CAYUWF010000159.1:0-4150 GCA_964448245.1 uncultured Anaerolineaceae bacterium
GCCAGTCGATGAGCATCCTGCTGCTCGGCCGGCCGGGGGTGGGCAAGACGACCATGCTGCGCGAGGCGGCCCGCATCCTGGCCGAAGACAAGCGCGTCGTGATCGTCGACACCTCCAACGAGATCGCCGGCGACGGCGACGTGCCCCATCCGGCCATCGGCCGGGCGCGGCGGATGCAGGTCCGCCAGCCCAATCTGCAGCATGAAGTGATGATCGAGGCCGTCGAGAACCACAATCCGGAAGTCATCGTCATCGACGAAATCGGGCGCGAGCTCGAGGCGGCCGCCGCCCGCACCATCGCCGAGCGCGGCGTGCAGCTGATCGGCACGGCTCACGGCAACACGCTGGAGAACCTGCTGCTCAACCCGACCCTGTCGGACCTGATCGGCGGGATCGAGTCGGTCACCCTGTCCGACGAGGAGGCGCGCCGGCGCGGCACCCAGAAAACGGTGCTCGAGCGCCGGGCGGCGCCGACCTTCGACGTCCTGATTGAGATCCTCGATCGCGAGCGGCTCTCGGTGCATCACGACGTGGCGGCGGCCACCGACGCCATGCTGCGTGGCCGCCCGCTCCCACCCGAACTGCGCGGGCGCGACGAGACCGGCCAGGTGCAGATCGAGGTCCCCAGGATGCCGCGCGGCGGCGAGGCTGGACCGTGGTTCGGGCGCGGAGAGTCCGGCTATCGGCGCCAGTCGGCCGTCCCGACGGCGCCCGTCTCCAGTAATGGCGACCTGCCCTTCTCCCCCACGCCGCCCCGCTTGCCGGGAGCGCCGCTCCAGTCGATTCGGGTCTACCCGTACGGCGTCGCCCGCAGCCGGCTCGAGCAGGCGGCACGTCGTATGCACCTGCCGGTGATCATGGCCAACGACGCCGGCGAAGCGGATGCCATCGTCACGCTGCGTTCGTACTACCGCCGGCGCCAGAAGTTTCTGAGCGAGGCCGAGGCGCGGCGCATGCCGGTGTACGTCCTTCGCTCGAATTCGGTCGGGCAGATGGAGGATTTCCTGTCGGACCTGTTTAACCTGCAGGAGCCGCGCATCGACAACTCCGACATGCAGGAGGCGCTGGAAGGAACGCAGCAGGCAATCCAATCGATCCTGGACGGCGCTCGATCGGTCGATCTGCCTCCGGCGTCGGCCTACCTGCGCCGGCTGCAGCATCAGCAGGCGCGCCAGGCCAACCTGGTCTCGCATTCGTACGGCAAGGAACCGCGCCGGCGGGTGCGGATTTTCAGAGAGTGACCCTCTTCGTCACCCTGGAAGGCCCGGACGGCGGCGGCAAGTCGAGCCAGGCGCGGCAGCTCGTCGAGCACCTGCGCGGGCTGGGCCACGACGTCTTGGTGACGCGCGAGCCCGGCGGGACGGCCATCGGCGATCAGATCCGTCGCGTCATCACCGACCTGAGCAACACGCCGATGCATCCGCGCACCGAGATCCTGCTCTTCTCGGCTTCGCGCGCCCAGCTGTGCCACGAGGTCATCTGGCCGCACCTGCAGGCCGGGGGCGTCGTCGTCTCCGACCGCTTCTTCGATTCGACTTTCGCCTATCAGGGCTACGGCCACCGCCTCGACCTGGAGGCGCTGCGCCACATCACCCATTTCGCCACCGGCGGCCTGATGCCTGACCTGACACTGCTACTCGATCTCCCGGCGGAGCAAGGTCTGCTGCGGCGCAAGAAAGACGGCGGCTGGAATCGGCTCGACGCCTACAACCTCGAGTTCCATCAACGCGTCCGCCAAGGGTACCTGGCGCTGGCCGCCGCCGACTCGAAACGCTGGGTGACCGTCGACGCCTCGCGGCCGGCCGAGGCGGTGCAGAGGGAAATCCGCTCGATCGTGGAAAAGCGCGCCGGGCCGCCCGCGGCATGAGCTCTAGCCGTCCCCCCAGCGAGCCAACCCTAGCAGTCCGTCCCGGCGGTAGGCGCCCAGCCGCGCACAAGACCCGCGGCTTCGCCTCCTCCCGTCCTGTACCACGCAGGGCTCCTTTCCGAAGACCTGCCGATCAGCCCGCCCTCCCCCCGGACCACGGCACCCTTGTCAGAAGGGCGCCCCCTGCGCTAGATTGGGACCGTGGCCCGCACTTTCCTGATCGCCCTACCCGTCGCCGGGCTGGCACTCGTCCTGGGCTTCGCCGCCGGGCTAGCTGTGCCGGGGACTGCCCTGGCGGCGGCGACGGCGACATCCGTGGCCACATCCACCGCCTCCCCTTCGGCTACGGCCACAGCCACTCCTACACGAACGCCCACCGCCACCGACACCCCGACCCCCACCGTCACTCCCACGCCGAGCGATACCCCCACCCCCGCCGGCCCGCCGACCGAGACCCCCCGGCCGAGCCGCACCCCGTCGATCACGCCCACGCCGACTTTCGATCCACCTGAAGGGCGCGTCATGGAGCAGGCCAATTGCCGCTACGGCCCCGGCGCCGCCTACCTGTATGAATGGGGCCTGTACCCGGCCAATCACGTCGACATCCTGGCCACCAACCAGCTGGGCGACTGGCTCTACATCCACCCCTGGTATTTCCTGGGCGACTGCTGGGTGCGCGCCGGCTTGATCGAGGTTATCCGCGGCGACACGAGTCAGCTGCGGGCGTTCTACGGCATCCTTCCGTTCTCCGAGCTCTACAAGCCGCCTCGCGTTGTCAGCGCTGTCCGCAGCGGCGACGAGGTCACCATCAGCTGGTCATCGGTGTGGATGACGGAGGAGGACTACGTCGGCTATCTCATCGAGGCGTGGCTGTGTGTCGACGGCCAGCTGATCTTCACGCCGATCGCCGTCGACGGCCTCGCCTACACCGTGCACGACGAGGCCGGCTGCCAGCAAGCATCTAGCGCGCGGGTCTACACCGCGGAGATGCACGGCTACACCGAGTGGCGGCGGGTGCAATGGCCTGTCCATGCTGGGGCCACACCCACCGCCGTGTCTTTCCCCTGACGTCCGTTCCTTTCCGATCGTCGCGGCTATAATCTGCCGGCTGGACAGGCTGCCCATCGTCCTTCCTGCCTCGTCCGTTTCGCCAAGGAGACACGCTCATGCTCACCCTACTTCTCGTCCTGCGCGTGATTCACATCCTCGGAGGTGTGTTCTGGGCCGGCTCGAGCTTCCTCATGACCGGATTCATCGAGCCTACCGTGCGTTCGGCCGGGGACGATGGCCGCCGCTTCATGCAACGCTTCAACGCCACCAGCCGTTTCTCGACAGTCATCGCGGCGGCCGCCGGCCTGACGGTGCTAGCTGGCTTGTGGTTGTTGTGGATCGTATCCGCTGGAAGCGCCGCGTTCTTCGAAACCGGCCGGGGATTGGGTCTCACGATCGGTATGCTGGCCGGGATCGTGGCGTTCATCCTCGGTTTTGTCATGCAGAATCGACCCCTGCGGCAGATGGCATCGATCGGACAGGCCGCCGCGGCAGCGGGTGGGCCTCCGTCACCGCCGCAATCGGCCGAGATGGAGAAGTTGATGGGCACCGTCCGGCTCGGTGGTCGCCTAGTGGCCGGTCTACTGCTGGTCTCTGTGGTGACGATGGCGACGGCCCGCTACTGGCCTTCCTGAGCGCCCGGACAGGCCGTTCATCCCGCCAACTTACCGCCTTTCGCTAGGCGCCCGTCCGATCGGGGCACGCGAGGATGAATGCGCCGCGTCCGACACTGGCATGCGACTCCGATTCCAGATCCTCAGCCTCGGCCTGCTGCTCAGATCCTCGACGAAGCGTGCCATTTCTGATCGACCCGGCGTGCGCGTGCACATCGACGAAGCGTTGGGCTGCTGGCCGCGAGGAGATCGGCGCTGATGGCTACGCCGATGACGCCCGCAGCGCGGTGGTGGAGGCGAAGCGCCTACTGGCCGGGATGGGCTCCTCGGCGGGGCCAGCCGCTCGTCTTTAGCCTCCTCCGGCAGCGGAGTGAGGCCGGCGATTGGCGATGAGCAACCACCTTGCCTTGTTGCCTAGAGGGGCGTACAGTCTCTACCGGAGAGCAGCTGTCCGAAGGAGGTAGAAGATGGAACACTCGTCGGCGATCAACTCACTGAAGCCCCATTTCCGGTTTCCCCTGAGGGGCGACCGGGTGACCGAGCGTTTCCTCATCGGATCCGCGCTGTTCCTGGCGAGCTTCATCATCCCCATCCTTCCGGCGCTGTTTGTTGTCGGCTA
>CAYUWF010000160.1:0-2381 GCA_964448245.1 uncultured Anaerolineaceae bacterium
TGGACCTCCAGCCTGGCGCCTTTGACGAAGATCTCACCCTCATCCGGCTGGTACAGGCCGTAGAGGATGTTCATCAGCGTCGTCTTGCCGGCGCCGTTCTCGCCCAGCAGAGCCAGGATTTCGCCTTGCTCGAGGGTCAGATCGACATGGTCGTTGGCCAGAATTCCCGGGAAATGCTTGGTGATGCCGCGGAGCTCGAGAATCGGCGTCATATCGACTCCTGCTGCTGGCACTCGTTCGGGGGAGGGCCGGGATTCTACCATGGCCCTCAACGAGCGCGCTGAGCGTAGTCGAAGCGCGCCGGCATCCTTCGACTACGCTCAGGATGCCTCATTCCTTGCCGATGATCGCCCGCCAAGCCCCGATTGCAGAGGGGAGCACTTGGGTGAGGGAAACAATCGGGGGCTGGACCAGGCCAGCCCCCGATGCTCACAATCGGGTGTGATCCGACGCCCTGCTTACGGGTGCGTCGTGATGGTGCCGGCGATGATGTCGATCCTGACCTGGTCGAGCTCGGCCTGCAGGCCGGCCGGGACCACCGATGCCAGAGCCGCCAGCCCGACGCCGTTGTTGGCCAGCGTGCCGACCGTGACGCCACCTTCGAAGGTGCCGTCAGTGGCCGCCTGGATCGCCACCAGCGTCGTCACGTCCATTCTCTTCAGGACGGAGGTTAGGATGACCGAGGCGTAGTCGGAATTAACTAAGACCCAGTCATTGTCGACGCCGACGATCCAGGCGTTGCCGCGCTCTTGAACGGCGGCGGCAGTGCCCAGCCCGACGGGTCCGGCTACCGGCATGATGATGTCGGCGCCTTCGTCCATCAGGCTCTCGCCGAGGGCGCGGCCGTCATCCGTGCTCTCGAAGTTCCCGGTGAACAGGCCGGTCTGGGTCGCCGGATCCCAGCCCAGGACCTCGACGCTCGTGCCCTTCTGCTGGTTGTAGTAGTCCACACCCAGGGCGAAGCCGTCCATGAAGACGGTCACCGGCGGGATCTGGATGCCGCCGAAGGTCCCGACCTTGCCAGTCTGGGTGCTGGCGGCAGCGGCGTAGCCGGCCAGGAAGGCCGCTTCGTCCGTGTTGAAGACCTGACCCATCACGTTCAGGATGGTCGGATCGTAGGCGAAGTCGACGATGGTGAACTTCACGTCCGGGTTGGCGGTCGCTGCGGCTGCAGTGGCGTCGCCGAGCAAGAAGCCGACCGTCACGATGATGTCGCATCCTTCTTCGAGGAAGGCGTTGATATTCGCCTCGTAGTCGGTCTGCTGCTGCGACTCGAGGAACTTACCCTCGATCCCGAGCTGGTCGACGGCGTCCTCGATGCCCTTCCAGGCCGTGGCGTTGAAGGACTTGTCGTCGATACCGCCGGTGTCGGTCACCTGGCAGGCCTTGAAGTCGGCAGCGGGGGCAGCCGGTGTGCAGGCGGCCACGACGAAGGCGGCCACCAGCAGCAACGAAAAGGCGGCGTAACTCTTCTTCATTTTCTTCTTCTCCTCAAAGTTGGGTTGAAGGTGGGATCTCTGGAATGCCGGTCGGAGCGCAAGGTCGTTCGTCAGTCCCTCGGGCGGCTCACCCCTTTCCCCCCGGCCGGAGAGGCCGGTTCCTGGCCGGCCTTCGCGCCGGCCTCGCTTGGGATGATAGCACGGTTCCGCACGAGGCGCAAACCTAATGCCGGTTCAGGACTCATGCGGCAGGGACCGAGGCTGACCGATGGTCACCCCCGTGAAGCCTGCGCCCTTGACGGGGCGGGGGCGCCGGGTTGGACACGTATTCCATGGGATCCAGCACCACTCCGCTTCCCTACGCTTCCCTACGCTTCGCTACGGGATGCTTCGCGATCGCTATGGGATGCTTCGCGATCGCTTCGCGTGTCTTAGACGTCCGCGGGAATGACCGTCTTCCGTCTTGGCCTCACCCCCCGCCGCCGACCGCCAGCATCCCCGAGGCGAGCCTGGCCTCGGCCTCGCGCAGCAGCCGTTCCCGCCCCGGGCTGATCGCCTGGGGATTGACCTCCGTGACAAGGCCGCCGTCCCCGGCGTCGAAGGGCCACACTTCCCCAGGCTCTCCCTCCCAGAGCTGCTCCAATGCGGCCCCAAGGATCACTTCCGGCGCCACGCGGACGCGCGCCGCCACCCGCTCGCCCCAACCTCCCCTGAACGGTTCGCCGAAAACGACGAGCCACGGGTCGGCCGTCCCCGGTTCGACTGCGCTCAGGTCGGTCCCGGGGGGAATCCCGATGACATCCATCCCGAACGCCACTTGGCCCGGATCGGGGACGGTCTCCAGCCGGCACTTCGGGCAGGAATAGAGCAGCCCTTCTTCAAAACCTGCGCGGTAGGCAATCGAGTCATCCCCGCCGTCCCCCGGCATCAAACCTACCGCGC
>CAYUWF010000160.1:2481-4149 GCA_964448245.1 uncultured Anaerolineaceae bacterium
CCACTCGTGGCCGTCCACGAGGCGACGGCCGCCTGCACGGCGGCCGAAACCTCTGCATCGACGAGGACCCAGGGCGTGGCGGCGGGCGTGGCCGTGGCGACTGCGGTCGGGACGACCGTCGGGGGCGCCGACGTCTCCGCCCGCGGCGCCGACCGGCAGGCCCCCAGGCCAGCAAGAAGCAGGCCGACAGCCACGGCGACTCCCGCCTTCGGATTCCAGAGCATTGGCGCGCTCCGCGTCCTAGAGGATCGTAGGGGCGGGTTTGAAACCCGCCCCTAACTCCTACCCTTCAGCCGTCGTGGCATTTCGTTCAGGCGGACCGGCGTCCCTCGCCCTCCGCCTCCAGTTCACCGTAGTCGAGCACCTGGCGCGCCTGAGATCCCGTCTGCGCCGGGCCGACGATCCCCTTCTCTTCGAGCTGATCCATCATCCTTGCCGAGCGCGTGTAACCAATGCGCAGCCGCCGCTGCAGCAGCGAGATCGAAGCCCGCCGCATCCGGCGCACGATCTCGACCGCTTCATCGAAAAGCGCGTCGGTGGCGTCGTCGTCCGATCCCATCTCGTCCCACAGCGCAGCCTGCTTCATCGGCAGTCCGCTCGGGATCGAGCTCGGCGCCAGCGGCGGCGTGACGACCCCTCGCTCGACGGCCTGTCCCTTCCAGTGCTGGAGCAGCCGCGTCAATTCGGCCTCGGAGACAAACGCGCCCTGCATGCGCACCGGGGCTGGGCTGTCGGGAGACTGGAAGAGCATGTCCCCGCGCCCTAGCAGCCGTTCGGCGCCGGGTTGGTCGAGCACGACGCGGCTGTCGACGGAGGAGGCCACGGCGAAGGCAATGCGCGCCGGGAAGTTGGCCTTGATCAGCCCGGTCACGACGTCGACCGACGGCCGCTGCGTGGCGATGATCAGGTGGATCCCGGTGGCCCGCGCCAGCTGCGCCAGCCGGGTGATGACCTTCTCCGTTTCATCCGGCGCCAGCATCATCAGGTCGGCCAGCTCGTCGATGACCAGCACCAGATACGGCAACCGCCGCTGCCCCGAGGCGAGCATGTGACGGTTGTACTCGTCGATATTGCGCACGCCGGCCTGGGAGAACTTACTGTAGCGGTCGTTCATCTCGCGCGAGACCCACTGCAGGGCGCCTACCACCCGCTCTAGCTCGACGACGACCGGCGCCAGCAGATGGGGCACGTTGTTGTAGGGCGCCAACTCGACGCGCTTGGGATCGACCATGACAAAGCGCAGGTCGTCCGGGGTGTTCTGCAGCAGCAGGCAGGAGATGATGGCGTTGACGCACACCGACTTCCCCGAACCTGTCGTCCCGGCGATGAGCAGGTGGGGCATCGCCGCCAAGTTGGCCGCCACGGCCTGGCCCGACACGTCCTGCCCCAACGCCAGGCGCAGGCGCGAGTCGACCTTGAGGAACGATTCGGCCTCCATCACGTCGCGCAGCGCCACCACTTGAATCTCGGTGTTGGGGACCTCGATCCCGACGTAGCCCTTGCCCGGGACCGGCGCCTGAATGCGGATGGACCGCGCCGAGAGCGCCAACGCCAGGTCGTCGGCCAGGGCAGTGATTTTGCTGACCTTGACCTTCATGCGCCGGCCGCCGCGGCCTTCGGTGTAGTCGGGCTCGACGCCGAACTGGGTGATCGTCGGGCCGCGGTTGA
>CAYUWF010000161.1:0-4142 GCA_964448245.1 uncultured Anaerolineaceae bacterium
GCACGTCGATCGGCACGCCGTCGATCTCGCGCGGGATCCGATCCTCGGGCGCCAACTGCGCCGCCGGGATCTTGCGCCGCACCAGCACGACGACGGCGACCTCGGCACCGGGCTCCACCGAACGTTGGCGCAGCCCCACCCCCACCCCAAGGACATTGGCTTTGGCCAGCAGGTCCGACTCATGGATCTGCTTGACCCGCACGGCTCGACGTGTGAGATCTTCCTCCTGGCTCATGGCAGATCAACCGCCAGCGCCTGCAGCACGTCGCCGATGGGATTGTAGATCGTAACCTGCGCCGATCCGGCATACAGCAGTCCGACGGCCTGCAGCGCGCCGCCTGCGACCAGCAGCGATCCCGAGTCCCCCGGCTGCGACATCGGGCCGGAGAGAATCTGGCCCTCGAAGCGGGCCGTCTTGCCACCGTAGTCGACATCGACCGTCGTTTCAATGACGGTCACCTGGCCCGTCGTCAGCCCGGTGGTCCTGCCGGACTTGCGCACGGCCATCCCCAGGGCGGCGGCTGCCGTTCCCGAGACGCGCCCGATCTCGAGGATTTCGTCGCTGACGTCTCCGTCGGCGAGCGGGCGGGCGACGGCGGCGTCGACCCGGTTCGTCGCCTGGGCGTCCTCCCGATACGACTCGAGGCGGTGCTTCGAACCGATGGCGCCGGCGACGAGGTTGCCGGCCTCGACAACGAAGCGCGCCACGCTGCACGTCGCCGGCTGGCGGCGGTAATCCAAGAGAACGAAGCGCTCGAGCAGCGCGATCGTGTCGCTCTCCTCCCGGCCGCCGTCGGCCGCCCCGGGCTGCAAGATCGGATCCTCGGGCGCGGCGTCGTTGCCGTTGGCCAGCACATGGTTGTTCGAGAGAATCAACCGGGCCCCGCTGGCTCGATCGCGCACGAGGCAGCCCAAGGTCCCGGCCGTGATCTGGTAGTGCCCGAGGCTGACCCCTCCCGGAGCGGGTCGTATGCGGGCTTTGCGATCGACCTGGGCCCGCAGGTCGCCCACCTCCAGGACGTCAACCGGCACGCCCTCGACTTCGGCCGGCACGAGGGCCGCCGGCGCCAGTGCCGCCGGCGGCCGTTTCCGTCGAACGAGGGCGACGATGCAGATCTCATCCTGCACGCGGCCGCCGCGCTGCCGCAAGCCAACGCCCACTCCTACCACATTCGGCCGGGTGAGAAGCGAGGCCAGGTGAAGGTCCTTGGCCCGCGCCGCCTGGCGAATCCCGTCCATCGTCATCCCTCCACGGGCCGGCGCGCCTCCAGCGGCACCCAGACGCGTCCCACCGGCCCAACGTACGCTTCGAGCGGCCGGATCAGCCGCCCGTCGAAACGCTGCTCCAGGATATGCGCCGTCCAACCCGCGGCGCGCGCCACGGCAAAGGTCGGCGTGAAGAGATCGGGCGGCAGGCCGATGCATTGCAGCAGCATGGCCGTGTAGAACTCGACGTTCGTCCGCAGGGCTCTCCCCGGCTTGAGTTCCTCGAGCACCCGCAGCGTCACGCGTTCGATCGACTTCGCCCGCTGCAGGAAGTCGGCGCGTTGCGGGTCCGACGCCAGCCGCTCCGCCGCACCACCGAGCACATCCGCGCGGGGGTCGCGTACCTTGTAAACGCGGTGCCCGAACCCCATCAGCCGGCCGCCAGCGGCGACCGTCTCCCGGACGAAGTCCTCGGTTTCCGCCTCCAGACTGCGCCCCGAGGCCTGCATCCGCCGCTCGATGGTCTCCATCATCTCCAGGGCCGGGCCCGGCGCGCCGCCGTGCAGCGGCCCCTTGAGCGCCGCCAGAGCGGCGGCGACAGCCGCGACCATATCGGAGTGCGTGCTGGCGACGACGCGCGCGGCGAAGGTCGAGGCGTTCAGTCCATGGTCGACGACGGTGTTCAGGTAGGTTTCCAGGGCGCGCACCGCTCCCGGATCTGCGGCCGCGCCGCGCAAGGCATAGAGATAGGCCGCGGCGTGCCCGAGGTCAGCCGGCGGGACAATCGGTTCCGCACCCTCTCGCAGGCGCGCATAGCCCGCCGCCAGGACGGGCATCCGGGCGACGATCCGCACGGCGCGTTGGCGCCAACCATCCTGGTCGTCCCCGGCTGCCGCGGCGGGTTCGAGCGCCTGGCTCTCCGCCGCCAGCCGCAAGGCGTCCATCGAACCCGCGCCGTGCCGGTGGGCTGTCTGCAATGCCTCGCTGGCCTCGGGTGTCAGGATTCTTTCCCGGGCGAGGTCGCCTTTCAGTCGCGCCAACTCCGCCGCAGTCGGCAGGCGGTCGTTCCACAGCAGGAAGACGACCTCTTCGAAGGTCGCTTGCGGCGCAAGGTCCTCCAGCCGGAACCCGCCGATGACCAGCTCCCCGGCCTGTCCGTCGACGCGGCTCAGGCGGGTGCGCGTCGGCTCGAGGGCGCCGTCCGGTGGGGCGTTCATGCCGCGTGCCGTGGCCCGGTGCCGCTCAGGCGTGGATGGCGTGCCCGGAGACGTCGTGGGCCGCCTCCATCAGGGCTTCGGTCAGCGTTGGATGGGCGTGGACGTTGCGGGCGATCTCGGCCGGCGTCAGCTCCATCATCTGCGCCAGGGTGAGTTCCGGCAGAAGCTCGGTGACCTCCGGGCCGACCATATGCGCGCCGAGGATCTCGCCGGTCTTGGCGTCGGTGACGATCTTGACCCACCCGGTGGTGTCACCCAGACCGAGGGCCTTCCCGTTGGCCTGGAACGGGAACCGTCCGACCTTGATCTCGTAGCCGCGCTCCTTGGCCTGCGCCTCGCTCAGGCCGAACGCCCCGACTTGCGGCTGGCAATAGAAGGCGCGCGGCATGTTCTCATAGGACAACGTCACCGTCTCCACCCCGGCGATGTTCTCGGCGCAGACGATCCCCATGGCCGAGGCCGCGTGCGCCAGCATCAGCTTGCCGGTGACGTCGCCGATGGCCCAGATCCCCGGCACGTTCGAAGCCATGCGCTCGTCAATCTCGACGTAGCCACGCTCCGAGAGACGTACGCCGGCCGCCTCCAGGCCGAGGTCCTTCGTGTTCGGGCGGAATCCGGCCGCCATCAGCGCCTGCTCCGCCTCGATCTCCTGCCGCCCGCCCTCGCCGCTCACCCTCACCTTGACCTTGGTCTTGAGTACCTCGACCGACTCGACCCGTGTCCCGGCCAGCACCTTGATGCCGCGCTTGGCGTAGGCCTTGGCCAGTTCCTTGCTGACCTCCTCGTCTTCGGTTGGCGCGATGCGCGGCAGCATCTCGACCAGCGTCACCTCGGTGCCGTACGAGTTCCAGACGGTGGCGAACTCCAGGCCGATGGCGCCGGCCCCGATGATCACCATCGACTTCGGGAGACTCTCCTGCAGGATGGCCTCACGATACGTCACAACACGGTCCCCATCCGGCGTCACTCCCGGAATACTGGAGGCGCTGGCGCCGGTGGCCACGACGATGTTCTTTGCCTGCAGGGTGACGGCGCCGTCTTTCCCCATGACCTCGATGGAATACGGGGCGGTCAGGCGGGCGGAGCCCATGTGGACGTCGATCTTGTTCTTCTTCATCAGGAAGCCAACGCCCTTGACCAATCGATCAGCAACCTGTCGGCTGCGGCGCACCGCCGCGCCATAGTCGAGCGTAAGCCCGTCCACTTTGAAGCCGAAGTCATCGCCGCGTTGGCGCAGCAAATGCGCCACTTCGGCGTTGCGCAGCAACGCCTTGGAGGGGACGCAGCCGATGTTCAGGCATACACCGCCCAGCCATTCGCGATCGACGACGGCCGTCTTCAGGCCCAGTTGCGCGGCGCGGATGGCGCAGACATATCCGCCCGGCCCGGCCCCGATCACGGCGACGTCATACTCAGGCATGGAACACTCCTTCCTCCCAGGCGGATTGATCTTACCCCCTCCCCTGCCCCTCCCCCGGCATAGTGGCGACCCCTACCATCCACAGGGTTGGCCGGGGGAGGGCTGTGGTTCTTCGAAGGGAGGAGGGGGCGCAAAGCGCCCCCTCCTCCCTTCGAATTGCTCCCCCTCTCCCCGGCTTCACTTCATGGTCGAGGCCCGCCCATCGGGGAGAGGGGGCAGGGGGTGAGGGGAGAAAGCAATTACCCCCACTGCTCCAATCGCTCGACCACCGCCGCCAGGAAACGGTCGGCCACGGCGCC
>CAYUWF010000162.1:0-4107 GCA_964448245.1 uncultured Anaerolineaceae bacterium
TCGTCCCCCCGGAGTCCCCCCGAGAGGGGGGACCATAGGGGGGTGGAGAGAGGGATGACTTGCGGGATGTCGGAGGCCGGGCGATGTCAAGGGAGGGAGGTCCGGATGGAGGCGCCTCACGCCGGCTTCTTCCCCTGCTCCTCCGCCCACATCGGCTGCAGCGCCGCCACACAGCGCTCCATCTCGATCCCCGGGCCGAGCACGCCGCCCCACAGATCGCCGACCTGGTCGAGCCGGGCGCGCAGACTCTTGATGGTGAACTCGGCCGGGCTCAGGCCCGTCCGGAGTTCGTCCCAGCGCAGCGGGGTCGACACCGGCGCGCCATCGCGGGGGCGGATGGAATACGGCGCGGCCAGAGTCTGACCGCGCCGATTCTGATAGACGTCGATGTACATCTTCCCCTTGCGCGCAGCGGGCACGCGCTCCAGGGTGGTGTTCTTCGGATGGCGGGCGTGGACGATGTGCCCGACCAGTCGGCCGAAGGTGCGGGCCTGCTCGTAGTCGTACTTCGCGCCAAGCGGGACGTACACATGGAGCCCGGTGGCCCCCGAGGTCTTGACCAAGCCTTCGGCCCCGATCGCCTGCAGGACCTTGTGGGTCGTGCCGGCGACCTGCATCACCTCGTTGAAGGTCTGACGGTCCGGGTCGAGGTCGATCACCAGGTAGTCCGGGTTCTCCAGGTTGGCCACCCGCGAGTTCCACGGATGAATCTCGATCGAGCCCAGGTTGGCGACGTAGACCAGGGCCGCCTCGTCCTGACATACCAGAAAGCGGATCGCCTCGCCTTTTGACTCGGACTCGATCGGCACGACGGTCGCCCAGGGGGGTGCCTGCTCGACATCCTTCTGGTAGAAGCTGCTCTCGGCGATCCCGCCCGGGAAGCGGTGCAGCGAAAGCGGGCGGTCCTTCAGGTAGGGCAGCATCAGCGGCGCCACGTCGCGATAGTAGGCGATCATCTCGCCCTTGGTATAGCCGTCCTTCGGCCAATAGACCTTGTCGAGGTGAGTGACGGTCACCTTGCGCCCGCCGACCTCGAGCGCCGTCCCCGCGTCCTCCGAAGGCCGGAAGCGCCGCCGCGCCGGCGCCGGGACCTCGACGATGCGCTCGCGCCGAACCACCAGGCGGGGATTGCGGTCGGGCAGGATCGACTGGAAGACCGGCTCGCGCAAGAAGTTGTCCTCGGTCCATTCGATGAAGTTGACCTGACACACCACCTGCGGCGCGACCCAGGTGGCGGCGGTGTCGACCTCGGGCGGCGCGGTGAAGGGGCACGTGTCCTGGACCAGCGGCGCCAGCAGTCCCTTGATCCGACTGCGCTCGGCGTCGTCGAAGCCGGTCCCGACGCGGGCGGCGAAGACTAGTTGCGGACCGTCATACACTCCCACCAGCAGGGCCCCGAAGGCGATCGGCTGCCCGCGCGGTGCGGTGTAGCCGCCGATGACGAATTCCTGCTTCGCCCGGGCCTTCACCTTCAACCAGCTGCGCGAGCGGGCGCCGATCTGGTAGGTGCTGTTGGCGTCTTTGCCGATCACCCCTTCCAACCCGGCCTGCACCGCCTGGGCGTAGAGCGCCTCACCCTGCTCGGGGATGGCTTCACTGAGCCGCAGGTGCGGGAGCTTCGGCAGCACCTGCCGCAGCAGATCGCGCCGGCGCTGGAGCGGCAAGCCGGTCAGGTCATGACCCTCCAGATGGAGCAAGTCGAAGATGTAGTAGACCAGCGTCCCTTTGCCGGTCGTGCGGAAGTTGCGCAGCAGCCGGATCTGCGACTTCCCCTCGGCGTCGACGGCGACGATCTCGCCGTCGAAGGCGGCCTCGAACCCGATCTTCTTCAGGTCCTCCACCACCGGCGGGAAGGCTTCCAGAAAGTCGGCCTGGTTGCGCGAATACAGCCGCACCTGATCGCGGTGGACTTCGGCGACGGCGCGGAATCCGTCCCACTTGATTTCGAACAGCCACCCCGGTCGGCTGAAGGGCTGGTCGGTCAGCTCGGCCAGCATGGGGTGGATCGCCTCCGGCAGCGGGGCCGGGGGGGCGCCGCTCAGGTCGACCTGGCTCAGGTCCAGGCCGAGGCGGTCGCCGCGCGGGCGGCCGATCTCCTGCTGGCGGATCTCGGCCAGGGATCGGCCGGTGCGCGCCGAACGGTCGAGCTCGAGGATGTCGCGCGGTGTGGAGAAGGCGTCGCGGTCCTTGATGAAGAGCCAGTTCTTCCCGTCGCCGTCCTTCAGCCGCACCAGGGCGAACTGGCCCTCGAGCTTGGTGCCCTTGAGGATGACCTTGAGGGTTCCCTTGTCGAGCCCGGTGTGGAAGGCCCTCTCTACCTCGGCGCGGGTGGCGGCGCCGGGCGAGGCGTAGGTCCCTTCATCCCAGATCATCGTTGTCCCGGCGCCGTAGTTGCCCTCGGGGATGACGCCCTCGAACTCGCCGTAATCGTAGGGATGGTCTTCGACGAACACCGCCAAGCGCTTCTCGGCCGGGTCGAGCGACGGGCCCTTGGGGACGGCCCAGCTCTTGAAGACCCCATCGAGCTCGAGGCGCAGGTCCCAATGCAGGCGCGTGGCGTCGTGCATGTGGACCATGAAACGTCCCTCGTCCTTCGACTTGGCGGCGGCCTCCGGCTCGCCGCTGCGCTCAGGATGCTCAGGAGAGGGCTCCGGCGTGCGCTTGAAGTCGCGTTTGCGATCGTAATCCTTGAGGGACATCGAACGGCCTGGCAGCTTCCCGGAAGCTACAAGCTTCCGGGAAGCTCAAAGGCTGATTGCTGACCGCGGTCTACCCTTGCTCGTGCTTCTGCTGCTTCGCCTGCTCCAGGCTCTGGCTGAGCTTGGCGAACAGATCGGTGACCTCGATCGGGATCGGCGCTTCGGACTCGGCCTGCGGCTCGCGGCCTTCGATCTTGGCCTGGATGATGCGCTGCAGGTCCTCGGTGTAGGTATCGCCGAACTCCTCCGGGTGCCACTCGCCCGAGAGCGTGTCGATCAGGCTGACCGCCATGTCGAGCTCCTTCTCGGCCACCTGACCGGCTCCGGGAAGCGTCAGCTCGCCGGGGTCGCGCAGCTCGCTGAGGTAGCGCATCTGGTTCAGCACGATCACCGAGCCTTCCGGCTTGACGACACCCATCGTCTCCCGGTTGCGCAGCACAAAGCGGCCCACCCCGACCTTACCGCTGAGCTGCAGGGCATCGCGCAGCAGGGCGTAGGCCTTGGCGGCGCCTTTGATCGGCTCGAGGTAGTAGGGCTTCTCGTAGAGCTTGTAGTCGACCTGGGCCGCGTCGACGAAGGTGACGACCTCGATCGTCTGGGTCTTCTTGACGTTGGCCTTCTTGAAGTCGTCCTCTTCCATCAGGACGTACTCGCCTTTGCTGAACTCGTAGCCCTTGACGATCTCCTCGTTGGGGACCTCCTCGCCCGTGTCGGCCGAGACGCGCACGTAACGAATGCGGCTCTTGTCCGAGCGGCGGAGCATGTTGAAGCTCAGCTCATTCGTCTCGCTGGCGTTGTAGAGCTTGACCGGGATGTAGATCAGCCCGAACGAAATGGCGCCTGTCCAAAAGGATCGCATGACAACCTCCCCACCGCGGCCGGTTGCTCAGGGAAACGGCATGATAACACGCCGCACGGCGTAGTGTCCGTGGTCTCGGCCTTCGAGTCTGTGCTCCGGGTCACAACCGGGCACGCAGGCCGTCCGTGCCTCGAACCCCCCGTCCGGTTGGTAGCCTCCACCTAGGGCCGGTGCTAGACTTCTCCCGTCGACCTCCTCGGCATCTCCTTTCGGATGGAGGGCCCATGAACGCCAAGGAAGCGCTGTCGCACTTGGAAACCGTAGGAGGCGCCGAAGGCCTCAAGCAGACCTACCAGGTCCTGCGGGGGAAGCGCCACTATATCGTCGGCTCTCTCTCACGAGTCAAACGCCATTCGGGAAACTTCAACATCGTCCGCGCCGAGGCGGTCGAGGCGGCCCACGCGTCATTCGGCGGGCAGGAAGCCGTCACCTCGAAACTGGTGCGGCAACGGTTACAACGCCGCGGCATCGACGTCGAGACGCTCGAGGCACTCAACATCCTGTACGTCCTGGTGGCGCTGGGCAAGGCCAAGGTCGATCGGCGCCGCT
>CAYUWF010000163.1:0-4078 GCA_964448245.1 uncultured Anaerolineaceae bacterium
TTCAACAGGTCGAGCACCTGGTCGCTGGGGTCGGCCTCGACGGCATAGGTTTCGAAGTGCGTCTGGCGGTCGCGCTCCGGGTTGTAGCGGCGGATTCGCAGGTTCACTTGCATTCGGTCTCGCTCCATTTGCCCGCGAGCTTCAACCTCGCAGGGAACTCGGACCTGCCTTGGCCGGGCTGCCGCCGCGACTCCCTATGTGCCCGTCGGGCCGGCCCGCGCCGTCGCCTTGCCGGCCGTGCCTTTCCAGATGGCTCCGCCGAGCGCACCCAAGCCGGCGGTCAGCGCGACGTTGACCGAACCGACGAAACACGCCAGCCCAAGCTGCAGGGCCCAGACCATCGTCGGCTCGGTAGCCGGCACGCCAAGAGCCCGGTTGAGCTGGTAGTCGGGATTCTGCAGGACGAGGCCATTGATCACGGATGCCGCCATTTGGGCGAGGATGGCCGCGGCGCCGGCGATGGCGCCCGCCCCTGCTCCCCGCCTGATGACGGTCTGTGGATTCTTCTCAAAGGTGCCGGTCAGATAACCGGCGAGAAGCCCGGTGACCAGCGGCACGCACAGCGCGCAGAACGGCGAAAGCCCCGCGGACAACACGAGCACGACGACGAACATGATCGCCGCAGCGATCCCTCCTGCCTTGAGCATTCTCCCCTCCTGTCCTTGCCCCGATTCTACTTCGGCCTGCGCCTAGGTTTGGCATCCGGCGCAGCGTCCGGCGAGCCTGACGGCTCGGTCTGGGCCCGCCGGTTTCCTCAATACACCCTTTCTTTCGGGGGAAAGCGGGTGACCGTGACCGGCTTGTACGCCAGCCGAATGTCTCCGTTCTCCCGGTAAGCCAGTGTGTGCTTCATCCAGTTGCCGTCGTCGCGCTTCGGGAAATCCTCCCGGGCGTGGGCGCCGCGGCTCTCGGTGCGCGCCAGGGCCGAGACCGCCGTGACCTCGGCCACCTCGAGCATGCACCCCAGCTCCCAGGCCTCGAGCAAATCGGTGTTGAAGACGCGGCCGGTATCGTCGATGCGCACCCGGGCGTAGCGCTCCTGCAGCTGGTGCAGCCCGTCAACCGCCCGCTGCATGCCCTCCGCCGTGCGAAAGACGCCGACGTCGTCCGCCATCAGCTTCTGCATCTCACGCCGCAGCGCTCCGGCGCGCTCGGAACCCGGCCCGCTCCGCAGACGCTCCAAGCGCCGATCGACTTCGCCCGTCGGATCGGCCGGCAGCGCCGGCCGGGCTGCGCCCCGCGCGTACTCGGCGGCGCGCAGCCCGGCCTCCTTGCCGAAAACGATGATGTCGAGCAGCGAGTTGGTCCCCAGACGGTTGGCGCCGTGCACCGAGACGCAGGCACACTCGCCGGCGGCGTACAGGCCCGGCACGACCGTACCGCGCTCGTCTGCCAGCACCTCGGCCCGCAGGTTAGTCGGGGTCCCGCCCATGGCGTAGTGCGCCGTGGGCTGCACCGGAATCGGCTGCCGGATCGGGTCGACTCCTATATACGTTCGGCAGAAGTCGATGATGTCGGGGACCTTGGCCAGGACCTCCTCGCCGGTAACGCGGTAAGGTGATCCGTCCGGCCGGGTGCGCCCGTCGGCCTCGGCGTACTTGTTGACCGTCTCCGGCCGCACGTCCAGGTGCAGGTAGTTGCCGCCGCCGATACCGTTTCCCGCGCGCATCTCAAGATACATCGCCCGGCTGATGACATCGCGCGAGGCCAGGTCTTTGACGTGCGGCGCGTAGCGCTCCATAAAGCGCTCGCCGCGATCGTTGAGCAGCACACCCCCCTCGCCGCGCACGCCCTCGGTAATCAGGATGCCGAGCTTGTAGATGCCGGTCGGGTGAAACTGGAAGAACTCCATGTCCTCGGCCGGCAGTCCGCGCCGCAGGCAGACGGCGACGCCGTCGCCGGTGTAGGAGTGGGCGTTGGAGGTGATCTCCCAGGCGCGGCCATGGCCGCCGGTGGCGAAGATAACCGCCGCAGCATGGAAGACGTGGATCTCCCCGGTCAAGAGCTCCACGGCAACGACGCCGCAGACGGCGGCGCCGTTGCGCAGAACGTCCAACACCTGGAACTCATCGCAGAAGGTGACGCCGTGCTTAATGCACTGCTGATAGAGCGTTTGCAGAATCATGTGGCCGGTTCGATCGGCGGCGTAGCAGGCGCGCCGCACCGGCTTGCCGGTGTCGTTGTTGGTGTGACCGCCGAAGAAACGCTGGGCGATGCGCCCGTCGGGGGTGCGGTTGAAGGGCAGCCCCATATGCTCGAGCTCGTAAATCGTCGTCACCGCCTCGCGACACAGGAATTCAATGGCGTCCTGGTCGCCCAGGTAATCGCTGCCCTTGACCGTGTCGTAGGTGTGCCACTCCGGACTGTCCGGCTCTTCGTTGCCGAGGGCGGCGCAGACGCCGCCTTGCGCCGCGCCGGTATGCGAGCGGACGGGGTGGAGCTTGGACAGGACGGCGGTGCGGGCACCACGCGTGGCGTGAAGCGCCGCCATCAGCCCGGCCCCGCCGCCGCCGACGATGACAACCTCGTAGTCGTGGGTCTGAGTCACGCGCTCTCCCAGCAGGCCGTCTTCCACCCTGAGCGGAGGCCGCCCAGGCTCTTCTCCCATCGGCGTTGGCTTCGCCCAGGCTCAGGACCGGCCTCCGCTCAGCGCGGAGGTGATTGCACGCCGCCCACAATTGCCACTGCCCCGATGGCGCTGATCACCAGCCAGCCGAGGAGCAGCAGCCAGTCGAGCGCCCGCCGCAAACGCGGACCGCGCACGTAGTCGTTGAGCACGTTGCGCAGGCCGTTCATCCCGTGGGCGAAGGCGAAGGCCAGCAACGCGATGTCGTAGACGCGCCAACCGAGCGTCGCCCAGCGCAACGCGACGTAGTCCAGGTCGATGGCGTGCACCCCGACCAGGACGTCGTTGATCAGCACATGGACCCAGACCAGCGGGATGAGCAGCAGCCCGCTGTAGCGCATGAACAGCCAGGCGCTGGTCTCGAAGTTCTTCGGCCGGGCGACGCTGCGGTCCGGCGCGGGGTTGAGGGAGGTCATCGTCTCAGGCGCCCAGAAAGTTGTTCTCGATCAGGCTGCGGCCCATCAGGAACGCCGCCGGGAGCCAGAGCAGAAAGCTCAAGCCAAGCACCCACCAGAAGGAGGCGCGCTGGCGGTCCTCCTGCCACCAGGCCGGGCGCAGATCGAAGACGGCCACCCGCAGGCCATTCACGCCATGGAACAGAACGAAGAAGACCAGGACGATCTCGCCCAACATGAATGGCGTGCTGCGGTAGATGGCGATGGCGTGTTCGTACAGACCGGGGGCGAAGTAGACGGTGGAGGTGTCGAGGATATGGACCGTCAGGAAGAGCAGCGTGCCGAGGCCGGTGATCCGGTGCAGCAGGTAGGCCCACTGCCCCTCGCGCCCGCGGTAGTACAGGCTTCCCTCGAGGGGAGCCCTGAGGGTTGACATGAGGCCTCCGTTCCGAACTTGACTGTAATCGAGCCATTCTAGCACGCGGGCCAAGCGAACCTTCCCGGAAGCTCCAGGTTTCCGGGAAGGTTAAGAGGAAGGCCCGCCTCACGGCGGGCCTTCTCAGAGCGCGGGCGCAGAAGCCCCAGGTCAAGTCCCGATCAAGGAAGCTCAACAAACTGCCGAAGGAAAGCCCTGGCGGAATCAATGTCCAGACGATAGATGACGTTCGTCGCCCGGCAGAGCGCATCGCCGGTGATCGTTGTTCCGGCGATGATGTCCGTCTCGGCCACGCCGGCGCCGAGGAACTGCGCCAGGTGTACGAGCGCCTCGGGCGCGCCTTGCACAGCGAGTACGTCGTCACCTACATCACGGCGCTGCCGCTGCGCGATGGGGTCAACCGGACTCTCGACGTCCGCCTGGCATCGAGCGCCGTCGTCGCCATCCAGCGCTACAACCCCGGCGGGGTCGTGCCGGAGGTGGCGCAGCCCGCGCCCTGGTCTCTCTTCGGCTTGGCCCTGGCTACCCTGGTGGCGCTGCTGCTTCTCCCCGCGCTGATCCGGCTGGGCCTGTCCGCGGCACGCAACTTCTCTGTCCCCGGTCGGCCTGAGGCTCGGCCCG
>CAYUWF010000164.1:0-3994 GCA_964448245.1 uncultured Anaerolineaceae bacterium
TGCAGGTCGGCCGTGACGTATCTCCCTGCGTCCCGGATGGGAGGCGACGGGTCCCCGCCGTCCAGCGATCAGTCTGGCGCGGTCAGGCGGGCCTTCAGTTCCGGCAACAGGGCATGGACGGCGAGGGCGCGATGGCTGAGCCGGTTTTTCTCGACGAGGGGCAGTTCGGCCATAGTATAGTGCGTGCCGGCAACGAGGAAGATCGGGTCGTAGCCGAAGCCGTGATCGCCGCGCGCCTCGGGGATGATCTCACCTTGGCAGACGCCGCGCCCGATGGCGGCCTCTCCTCGGGGCCCGACCAGCGCCACCGAGCAGCGGAATCGGGCTGTCCACGGCCGAGAGTACGCCGTCAGCCGCCTCAGGAGTTCCGCCCTGCGCGACGGATCATCCTGCGAGAGACGCGCCGTGCGCACTCCCGGTGCGCCGGAGAGGGCGTCCACCTCAAGCCCGGTGTCGTCGGCCAGCGTCCAAAGGCCGCTGGCCCGGGCGTAGGCCTTGGCCTTGGTCAACGCGATGGCGTCGTAATCGGGTTCGTCTTCCGCCACGGTGAGATCCAGCCGTAGGCGGCGCACGTCGGTCAGGTCGACGCCCAGGCCGGCCAGCAGAGTCTGCAGCTCGGCAAGCTTCCCGGGGTTTGTCGTGGCAATCAGCAGGATGGGGGTCAACGCCGGCTCGCGCCCTTCGGCTACTCGAATGGTACCAGAGGGCAAGCCGTGCCCGTTTCCAGCGCCGATCCGGCGCATCTTGGGACCATGTAAGACACGAATCCAACAGTTATGTCATGTACTAATTTGCACTAGTTGACGGATGAGCGCCAAGCATGTTATAATTCCGGCGCGTGTCTGGGAACCCTTTTGGGACGGGTAAGGGCCTGACCAGTCGACCGTTGTACCTCAACGTCGGGTTCATGCTCCACCAGACGGTCGGGTACAACCGCACCTTCGAGTTCGACCACCTCAGCGTCCAGGTCAGCGACGACCTGGACGTTTCGGATGTGCAGGGTGAGTTGCGCTTCACCCGCACCGCCCAGGGTTTGTACGCCACCGGCACGATGGCGGGCACGACCCGCACCGAATGCGTCCGCTGTCTGACGCCCTTCGACCAGCGGCTGACGATCGCGTTTGATGACTTGTTCGTCTACCCGCCGTCGAAGGCGACCGATTCGCTGCTGGTCATCCCCGAGACGGGGCTGCTGGATCTGACACCGCTGACGCGCGAATACATGCTGCTCGATTTTCCGCTCCAGCCCCTGTGCCGGCCCGACTGCCGGGGGCTGTGCCCGGAGTGCGGGGTGAACCGCAATGAGACCCAGTGCGATCATGACTCGCCGGCACCCGACCCCCGCCTGGCCGGGCTGCGCGCGCTGCTCGATGGACCAGCCTAGTGTCCCGTCTCAGAAACACGTGGACAAAGTCCGTCTGGCAGGCCGTAGAACTTCAAGTCCACGGACACCTCCTTTCCGTGCCTTGCCCGGGGGTATCTCTCCGGAGGGCGCCTGCCAGGGGCTCCACTGATGGCGCGATTCCAGGCAAGGCCGAACGGGTTCGTCATCGGACTTCTGAGACGGGACACTAGCATGCTTGCCCCACGGCCGTCCCCCGCGTTCCCGGGGAAGGCCGCCAGGTTCTTCGCCAGGAGGCATGGATGAGCGTAGTCAAGGATCGTTGGCAGCGGCGCGAAGCGCTGGCTACCCTCTTGGAGAAGGGCGACGACCAGGGGTACCTGACCAGCGCCGAAGTGCTCACGGTTTTCCCCGATCTGGAAGACGCCGCCGAGCGCATGGAGCGGCTGCAGGCCTTTTTCCGCGGGGCCGGGATCGAGGTCTACCGCGACCCGGACGAGGTCCCGGTGCACCTGCGCCCCGAAGCGGCGCCGCCGGCTATCGAGGAGCCGTTCGACCTGACCACGATCTCCACCGACGACACCGTCGGGCTATACCTCAAGGAGATGTCGCGCGTCCCGCTCCTGACCGTCGAGGAGGAAGTGTCGCTGGCGAAGCGCATCGAGCGCGGCCGGCTGGCCGAAACCCGCCTGAGCCGCCTGAACGGAAGCGCCAGCGCCAAGAAGCGCGCCGAGTATCAGGGCCAGATGCAGGACATGCGCCTGGCCCGCGAACACCTGATCAAAGCCAACACGCGGCTGGTGGTCAGCATCGCCAAACGCTACATGGGGCGCGGCGTGCCCTTCCTCGATTTGATCCAGGAGGGCAACCTGGGGCTGATGAAGGCCGTCGAGAAGTTCGACTACAAGCGCGGCTTCCGCTTCTCGACCTACGCCACGTGGTGGATCCGCCAGACGATCACCCGCGCCATCGCCGACCAGGGGCGCACCATCCGCGTGCCGGTCCACATGTCCGACCGCATCCGCCGGCTGTACAAGGTGGCCCGCCAGCTCGAACAGGACATGGGGCGCAAGGCCTCGCCGGAAGAGATCGCCCACGAGATGGACACCGACGCCCGCAAGGTGCAGTGGATGATGCGCGTCTCGTGGCGCCCGCTGTCGCTGGAAAGCCCGGTGGGCGAGGAAGAGGACTCGGAACTGGGGGCCTTCGTCGAAGATGAGACGACGCCCACCCCGACGCAATCGGCCTACCAGAACCTGCTGCGGGAGAAGATCGAGGATGTGCTCTCGACGCTCAGCCCGCGTGAAGCGCGCATCCTGCGCCTGCGTTTCGGTCTGCACAACGGCCGCTCGTATACGCTGGAAGAGGTCGGGCAGAAGTTCGGCCTCACCCGCGAACGCATCCGCCAGATCGAAGGCAAGGCGCTGCGCCGGCTGCGCCATCCCCGCCGGGCACGGCAGCTGCGCGATTATCTGAGCTGACTCGCGGCCGGAACGACAAGCGACAGGCACCGTGTAGGGGCGAAGCAGTGCTTCGCCCCTACGGCTTTCCTGGAGCGGGGCGCGACCTCTGCGCCGGTTCCCCGGTACTGTAGACACAACGCGAACGACGCGGCGGGGAAGCGGTGTGCATGAGATCAGCTCTCATCTTGGCGACCGGGTTGCTTGCCGCGGCCGGTCTGGCCTGCGCCTCGACCCCGGCCACGCTGCCGCCGCCGCTCGAGACCTCGATCTTCGACGGCGGGCGCACGGCCTACGGTTTCTTCCCTTCTCCGCCGAAGCCGACCTTCGAGAGCGTCCTGGAAACGTTCCAGGCGATGGGCGACCACGGCGACGTGGTGCTAATCCAGCAGAACATACTCTGGGAGGCCTTCGTCAAAGGACCTGACGGGGAGTCCCAGGCGATCACCGACATCCGCAACCAGGTCATCCTGGCGCGGCAGAACGGGCTGGAGGCGGTCTTCGTCGTCGACCCGCTCAACGGCCTCAAGGACCCCGATCTGTATCCAGCGCCTCGTCGTCATCGGCTTTCGGCCTGCCACCTTTCGGCCCATACGAGCCTGCGTCGGAGGTCAGTCCCTCTCGAGCGACGCCAGCAGCATCTCCATCGCCGCCTCGGCCGAGAGCGCCTTGTTTTCGTCACGATCGCCCTGCCAGACGTGCTCTTCGGCACTCTCCCCGTCGCGCGTGCTCAGCGCGATCCAGGTCAGCCCGACCGGTTTACCGGGTAGGCCGCCCGTCGGGCCGGCGATGCCGGTGACGGACAGACCGATGTCGGCGCCCAGCGCCTGCCGCGCGCCGCGCGCCATCTCAAGCGCCGTCTCGCGACTCACCGCTCCGTGCTCGTACAGCGTCTGGTGATGGACGGCCAACAGCCGCTCCTTGGCCTCATAGGCATAGGCGACAATGCCCCCCAGGAAGTACTCCGACGAGCCGGGGACGTTGGTCAGGCGGTGCCCGACCAGCCCTCCGGTGCAGGACTCGGCCAGCGCCAGCGTCTTGCCGCGGTTCCGCAGCGCCTTCCCGACCCGCTCTTCGAGGGAGTCTGTCATTCCATCCCGCCTCCACCGGGGCCCTGATTGTATTCCCTCTCGAGACGGCGATTTCGGCGTAGATCCACCCTCACCCCAACCCTCCCCCTCAAGGGGGAGGG
>CAYUWF010000165.1:0-3971 GCA_964448245.1 uncultured Anaerolineaceae bacterium
ACGTCCTCCGGGATATGAGCCAACTGCTGATGGGCTCGGGCCAGGCGGGCCTGGACGGCTTCGAGCGCCGGCCGGACGGTGGCGTCGCTGCAGGCGCGCAAGGCCGCCTGCAGATCCTCCTGGGCGGCGTCAATCTCGAGCATGACTTGCCAGCGCTGACTGGACAGCTCGCTGCGGATGGCCCGCAGCAGGTCGACCTGCCCCTCGGAGAAGGACTGCCCCAACTCCTGCCGGATACGGCGGACCTCTTCGCCGGCCATGGTCTCTCCTCCCAGCCCCGTCCGGCGCGGCCTCGCCAGGCCCGACCGCAGCCGGGGGGGCGTGGCGCCCGACTACGACGGTGTAGAATCATCGCGCAGATTTCGCGCCCCGGCAACCTTCTTCTCATCGAGAACGGCGCGAAAGGAAGGCGAACCGCATGGCGCTCAGCCAACAGGCGCGTTCCATCAGCGAAACCCCGACCCTGGCCCTCGACGAAAAAGCCCTGCGCCTGCGCCAGCGGGGCGAGGCCGTCATCCACCTCGGGATCGGCCGTCCCAAGAACAAGACCCCCATCGCCGCCGTCCATGCCGCGGCGGCCAAGCTGGCCGACGGAGACATCAAGTACACCCCGGCCGACGGGCTGCCTTCCCTCAAGAAGGCCGTTATCCGCTACACCGAGGATTCCTATCATCGTCTCGTCGCCCCGGCCCTGCGGTTCTCCCAGCGCCACCTGGATGCCGGCAAGATCATCGTCATCAACGGCATCTCCAAACTGTACGGGATGACCGGCTTCCCGATCGGATGGGCCGTCGCCAGCCGCCCGGTGATCGAGGTCATGACCAACGCCCAGGCGCAGACGACCTCCTGTCCGTCGTCGCTGCTGCAGGCGGCGGCTGAGGGGCGTTGACCGGGGTCCAGAGCGTCAGCGACTCGCTGGGAATGACGATGCAGAATAACCACCACATCGCCCTGCGCCAGCTGGCGGCCTTCCCCGGCGTGCGCACCGTGCCGCCGGGCGGGGCCTGCTACTGCGTGCCGGACTTCCACGCCTATCGCGACGACTCGGTGGCGCTCTCGTATTTCCTGCTCGAGACGGCCCTCGTGGTGACCGTCCCTGGCAAGGAGTTCGGGATCGAGGGCCGTCTGCGTTTGAGCTTCGCCGGGTCGCCGACAGATGTGTCGGAGGGTATCGCTCGCATCCGCTGGGCGCTCGATCCCAACGCGGCCGACGAGATCTACATCGGCGACCGCAAGAAGGTGAGGGACTGGGCATGATCGACGTCTTCCAGGTTCGCACGCCGGCGCAGGGGCAAGCCGCAGCGCTCAAGAGCGAGTTCGGGCTGGAGGCCCTCGGCCTGGGCAACCTCGGCACGCAGTACTGGAATCTGGCGACGGAGGCGCTCTACGAGGAGATCGTCTTCCGCCGCGAAGGGACGCTCGTCCACCAGGGACCGATCGTGGTCGAGACCGGCAGCCACACCGCCCGCGCCGCCCAGGACAAGTTCATCGTGCGCGAGCCGACCTCCGAAGAGCACGTCTGGTGGGGGGACTACAACCGCCCCTTCTCCACCGACCGTTTCCAGACGGTGCTTGGCCGCGCCATGGGCTACCTGCAAGGGCGCGATGTCTTCATCCAGGACTGCCACGCCGGCGCCGACCCGGAATACCGCATGCCGCTGCGGATCGTGACCGAGCTGGCCTGGCACAGCCTCTTCGCCCGCAATATGTTCCTGCGACCGGAGTCGCCGGATGCCTACCGGCGCCACGTCCCGGAGTTCACCGTCCTGGCCGTCCCCGGATTCCGCGCTTCGAGCGGGATCGACGATACGCGCTCGGGCACCTTCATCCTGGTGGACTTCGCCCGGCGGCTTTGCCTGATCGGCAACACCGCCTACGCCGGCGAGATCAAGAAGTCGATCTTCACCGTGCTGAACTACCTCTTGCCGCTGCGCGGCGTGATGCCGATGCACTGCTCGGCCAACGTCGGCGCACACGGCGATGTGGCGCTGTTCTTCGGGCTGTCCGGTACGGGCAAAACGACGCTCTCGGCCGATCCGAAGCGCCGCCTGATCGGCGACGACGAACACGGCTGGAGCGACGCCGGCGTCTACAACTTCGAGGGGGGCTGCTATGCCAAAGTCATCCGCCTCTCGGCGACGGCCGAGCCGGAGATCTACGCCTGCACCCGGCGCTTCGGGACGATCCTGGAGAACGTCGTTTTCGATCCGGTGAACCGCGGGGTCGATCTGAATGACGACCGCATCACCGAGAACACCCGCGCCTCCTACCCGCTGGAGTTCATCGCCAACGCCGTGCCCGAGAAGCGCGCCGGCCATCCGTCGAACATCCTGCTGCTGACGTGCGACGCCTCGGGAGTCATGCCGCCGCTGTCGCGGCTGACGTCGGAGCAGGCCCTTTACCAGTTCATCTCCGGCTACACCTCCAAGATCGCCGGGACCGAGGTCGGGGTGGGGACGGAACCGCAGACGACTTTTAGCCCGTGCTTCGGCGCGCCCTTCATGGTGCATCACCCGTCGGTCTACGCCGAGCTCTTGCGTCGCAAGGTGGAGCGCTACGGGGTCAACTGCTGGCTGGTCAATACCGGGTGGATCGGCGGCCCCTTCGGCGTCGGCAGGCGCATCAGCATCGGCCATACCCGCGCGCTCCTGAACGCGGCGCTGGATGGAAGCCTGCAAGGCGTGGCCTACCGCCGCGATCCGGTCTTCGGCTTCGACGTCCCGCAATCCTGCGACGGGGTGCCGCCCGAGATCCTCGATCCGGCCGGCACCTGGTCGAGCCCGGCGGGCTACATGGACAAGTACCGCCAACTGGCGGCGCGCTTCATCGAGAACTTCAAGAAGTTCGAAGACGACACTCCGCCCGAGGTCATCGCCGCCGGGCCGCGAGTCTCTTGACACCTCTTGGATGCCGGGTGCGCTTGCCCCCTACCCCCTTGCCCCCTCCCCCTGCCAAGAATCGATCGAACCTAAGCACCATCCTGGCAGGGGGAGGGGAAGGGGAGGGGGACTGTGCATGACGTCGAGACGCTGGCCACAGAAAAGGAAACTCCCCTCCATGCTCCGAGCGGCTCGCAGAAGAGGTGTGAAGTGAACCCGCTCCCGCGTGACATCCTCCGTCTGCGAGACCAGGTCTGGCGTCGCCGCCGCGAGCTGCGGCTGCGAACGCCGGGCGAGGCGCGTCGGTTCGTCAAGGAGGTCGGCTTCTGTCTCTTCTGGCCGACCCACGGCCTCGAGATGCCCAACCTGCTCCAGGCCATCGCCGGAAATGCCCGCCCTCTCTCGGCCGGCTACGACGATCCGGCCATCGGCAAGTCCTGGAACTGGAAGGATGAGGCGCTCGACAAGCGCTGGTGGTACTACGGCAAGCTGCTGCGGCGGCGCGCCACGCTGGTTTCGCTCGATCTGCTCCCGGCGTTCTATGCGCTGAGCGAGAACTACGGCGATCCGCAGGACTATCTGGTGGAGTACCAGGAAGGTCGTCTCTCGGCCGAGGCCAAGGCGGTCTACCAGGCCTTGCTCGAGAACGGCCCGTTGGACACGGTTCGGCTCCGCCAGGAGTCGCGGCTGGCCGCGGTGCAGGCCAAGTCGCGCTTCGAGCGGGCATTGGTCGAACTCCAGGGGGACTTGAAGGTCCTGCCCGTGGGCGTGGCCGAAGCCGGCGCCTGGCGCTATGCGTTTGTCTACGAGCTGGTCGATCGGTGGTTTCCGCAGTTGCCGGACCAGGCGCACCGCATCACGACCAGGTCGGCACACGAGCTGATTCTGGCGCGGCACGTGAAGCACATGGTCGCCATCGATCGGCGGCACCTGGCCCAGGCTCTGGGCTGGCGGCCGGCCGAGGTGGAGCGCGCGCTGATGATGATGCTCGAGACGGGCACGCTCGTGGAGCTGGCGACATCCGGCAGCGATCGGCTGAGCGTGATCACGACCCGGCGTTGGGCCAGCCGTGTGAAGAAAGGGCTGCCGTCG
>CAYUWF010000166.1:0-3940 GCA_964448245.1 uncultured Anaerolineaceae bacterium
TTCGACACGGGGCAGGCCGCGAAGCACACCCAGGGATTCGAGGACTTCCCGCTCGAGGCCTGGAATCAGGGGCTGGCCGTCAATCTCACAGGCATGTTCCTCGCTTGCCAGGCCGTGGCCCGCCCGATGCGCCGGCAGGGAAGCGGTTCGATCATCAACGTCGGCTCGACCTACGGACTGGTCGGCCCCGATCAGCGTATCTATCAAAAGGCGGGGGAAGCGCCGCGCTACAAGCCGGTGGTCTACTCGGTGAGCAAAGCCGGCGTCCTCGGGCTCACCCGCTACTTGGCGACGTACTTCGCAGGAACGAACATCCGCGTCAACGCCCTCACTCCCGGCGGCGTCTTCAACGAACACGATGACGAGTTCGTCCGAAACTACTCGGCCCGGACCGTGCTCGGCCGCATGGCGCGCAAAGACGAGATGAACGGGGCGCTGCTCTTTCTCGCCTCGGACGCCTCGTCCTACATGACCGGCGCCAACCTGGTCGTAGATGGAGGCTGGACCGCATGGTAGCCCCGCGGCCTTCAGAAAAAGCATCGGTGGAAGGCCGCGGGGTAGCTTCGCGGCGATCTGCCCCCGGCGAAGGCCGCGGGGAAGCGCGCCCCGCCGTCCTGGCCGTCGTGCCGGCCCGCGGAGGTTCGAAGTCGATCCCGCGCAAGAACCTGCGCCGATTCGCCGGCCACCCGCTGCTCGCCTACAGCATCGCCGCCGGCCTGCAGGCGACCTCGGTCACGCGCCTCGTCGTCTCGACCGACGACGAGGAGATCGCCCGGGTCGCACGCGACTGCGGCGCGGAGGTCCCCTTCCTGCGCCCGGCCGAGCTGGCCGAGGACGAGACGACCGACCTGCCCGTTTTCCAGCACGTGCTGGCGGAGCTCGAGCGGCGCGAAGGCTATCGCCCCGAAATCGTCGTCCAGCTTCGGCCGACGTCGCCGGTCCGGCCGCGCGATTGTGTCGACCGCGCCGTGGCGCTGTTGCGGGAGCATCCTCAGGCGGACTCGGTGCGCGGCGTCGTCCCGGCCGGCCAGAACCCCTACAAGATGTGGCGGCTGACTCCGAAGGGCGGGATGCAGCCGCTGCTTGGCGAGATCCCCGAGGCCTACAACTTGCCGCGCCAGTCGCTGCCTCCCGCCTTTTGGCAGACGGGCCACGTCGACGCCATCCGCACCTCGACGATCACCAACGGCTCGATGAGCGGCGCCGTGATCTGGCCGCTCCTTCTGGACCCGGCCTACACCGTCGACATCGATACGGCGCGCGACTGGCTGCGCGCCGAGTGGCTCGTCGAACAGGCCGGGATCGAGATGGTTCGCCCCGGCGCGCCGCGGCGGCCGCTGCCCGATCGGGTGCGATTGCTCGTCCTGGACTTCGACGGCGTCTTGACCGATGACCGCGTCTGGGTCGATGACGCTGGAAGGGAGAGCGTCGCCGCCGATCGCGGCGACGGGATGGGCCTCGCCCGCCTGAAAGCCTCGGGCGTGGACATCCTCGTACTCTCGAGTGAGGCCAACCCGGTGGTCGCGGCGCGCTGCCGGAAGCTCGGCCTGGCGTGGGAGCAGGGCCTGGCCGATAAGGCGGCCGCCCTGCAGACGGCCCTGACGGCCCGCGGCGTGGCAGCAGGCGAAGCCGTGTACGTGGGCAATGACGTGAACGATCTGGCGTGCTTTCCCCTGGTGGGCTGCGCCGTGGCTGTCGCCGACGCCGCGCCAGAGGTGCTGCAGGCCGCCGATCTCATTCTCTCGCGGCCGGGCGGTCGCGGGGCCGTGCGCGAGCTGTGCGAGATTCTGATTCGCCGAAGGGAGGCGCAGGACCATCATGACGCGTGAAGTGCAGATCGGTAACCGCTGGGTGGGCGAGGGCCGCCCGACATACATCGTGGCCGAGATCGGCATCAACCACAACGGCGACCTGGAGACGGCCCGCCGGCTGATCGACGCCGCGGTCCACGCCGGAGTCGACGCCGTCAAGCTGCAGAAGCGCACGCCCGAGTTGTGCGTTCCGCCGGAGCAGCAGAGCCAGATGCGCCAGACGCCGTGGGGTTACATCACCTACCTCGAGTACCGGCAGCGCGTCGAGTTCGGGCAGGAGGCCTACACCGCCATCGACATTCACTGCCGGGAGAAAGAAGTGGACTGGTTCGTCTCGGTGTGGGATGAGCCTTCGGTCGATTTCATGGAGGCCTTCGAGCCGCCCTGCTACAAGATCCCCTCGGCGGCGCTGACCGACGAGGCGCTGCTGCGCCGTCTGCGCAAGACCGGCCGGCCGCTCATTCTGTCGACCGGGATGTCGACGATGGAGCAGATTGAGCGCGCCGTGGCCGTCCTGGACCGCGAACGATTGATCCTGATGCACGCCACCAGCAGCTATCCGTGCGAGCCGGAGGAACTAAATCTGCGGGCGATCGAATCCCTCCGCCGGAAATTCGACGTGCCCGTCGGCTACTCGGGCCACGAAGTCGGCCTGGTCCCTTCGGCGGTGGCCGTGGCGCTGGGGGCCTGCCTGGTGGAGCGCCACATCACGCTCGACCGCGCCCTGTGGGGCAGCGACCAGGCGGCGTCGGTCGAGCCGGGAGGATTCGAGCGGCTGGTGAAGTACATCCGCGTGACCGAGATGGCGCTGGGCGACGGCGTGAAGCGGGTGTACGACAGCGAAGTGGCGTCGCTGCGCAAGCTGCGGCGGGTGAACGGGTAGGAGCAACGGTGCCGGTGCGCGCTCTGGCCTCTCGATTCGGGGACCTGCAAGCCGGGCGGCGACTGAGCCGCCAGGTCGCGCGCGTCGAGGCCCACCTGCAAGCGACGGTCGAGCCGGACCCCGGCTCGCTGCCTATCGTCTTCTTCAACGCCTCGACCCGCATCCACCGGATGAGCCTGAACGCCGCCTTCGGACTCCTGGCGGCCTGGGGCGTGCGGGGGGAGGGTCGGCGCGTGGTTCACGTGGTGTGCCGCGAGGGGATGGTGCAGTGTCCCCTCGGGACCGACCGGCGGGACCTGGCCCACCCGCCGCCTTGTTCGCACTGCATCGGGTTCAGCCGCAGGCTGTTTCCGGAATCGCTTGTCGTCCCCTTGCTTCCCGGCGCGGCCGAGGCGCCCGACGACCTGCCGCGCGCCGGCGTGAAGGCCTTCGCCGCCTGGGAGGCCGAAGGCCTTCCGCTCGGCGAGCTAGTGCTGCCGACGGTGCGCTGGGTGCTGCGCCGCCATGATCTGCCGGACGAGGCGGCCATCGCCGATCTGTTCCGCCGCTACCTCACCAGCGCTTCCCACCTTGCCCGCTGGTTCGAGCGCTACCTCCACTCGGCTTCGCCGCAGGCGCTGGTGGTCTTCAACGGAATCATGTTCCCGGAGGCCGTCGCCCGCGCCGTCTTCCTAAGGGCCGGCCTCCCTGTGGTGACCCATGAGGTCGGCCTGCGGCCGTCCTCGGCTTTCTTCTCCCATGAGCACGCAACCTTTCGCCGGATCGATGTGGACCTTGCGCGGGGGCTCTCGGACGAGGAGAACGCCCGCCTCGATCGCTACCTCGGCGACCGCTTCGCCGGCCGCTTCAGCATGGCCGGGATTCGTTTCTGGCCGGCGATCGACGCGCTGCCGCGGACGCTGCAGACGAGGATGGAATCGGACGGACGGGCGGTCATCGTGTTCACGAACGTCGTCTTCGATACGAGCCAGGTGCATGCCAACACGTTGTACCCGTCGATGTTCGCCTGGTTGGAGGACGTGCGGTCGGCGATCGAGCGGCACCCGGAGCGGCTCTTCGTCCTGCGTGCCCATCCCGACGAAGACCGTCCGGGAAAGGAAAGCCGGCAGACCGTACAGGCCTGGCTCGAAGCCTCCGGCCTCGATCGAAGGCCGAACGTTGTCTTCATTCCTCCACAGCAAGCCGTCAGTTCCTACGAGCTCCTGCGCTCGGCCTCGCTCGTGCTGGCCTACAACTCCTCGGTGGG
>CAYUWF010000167.1:0-3932 GCA_964448245.1 uncultured Anaerolineaceae bacterium
CCGGAAACCTCTCCCGCCGGGCCCCGGTGGGACAAAGTGTGCGTTTCTGGCCCTCACTGGACGGTCCGATCCCGCGGAACTGCCCTGTCCGAGGCGCAGGTGCGATCCCAAGGCTTTGGTCCGGAAGGGACTTCCCGGCCGGACCTCTAGGGCCGAGGGCTGCGGGCGGGCGGGATACCTCTCCCTCCACGCGCCGAAATGCCTGGGGTTCCACCGGCCGTTTCCCGGGCGCAGCCGCCTCCCCTTTTCTGTAGACTTCTCCCAGGCATCGATGAATCCCTTGATCGTCTTCCCCTGCAGCGGAGAACAGGCGGCGCTGGCGGCGCGGCAGTGCCTTGTGGGGCAAGGCCTGCAGGTTGTCCGCAGCTTCGATCTAACGGGCATCGACTCCGGCGCCTGCGGCTGCCCCCATCACGGCACGCCCCGCTGCACCTGCCAGTACTCGGTGCTGCTGGTCTACCCCGACGCCGGCCCGCCGGCCGTCGTGACGGCGCATGGTCGCGAAGGACGCACGCAGCTGGAGATCCACATCGATCCGAATGCGCCGCCGGACGCCGGATTGGTCGACCGCATCCGGGCTGCGCTGGTGCTAGCCAGCGGGCCCGCAGCCGGCCTCAGCCGCCACACCATCCCACAGGCCGGGGCCCCCTCGGCCTGATCCATCGTCGCCTCGCGAGCTGGCGCGGCCGCCTAGAGGCCTTCACCCAGGATGCCCTTGGGTGCCCTCAAGATGTTCCTGGCCCCGCTCCTGCTCGTGGCTCTGATCGCCGTCCCGGTGGCGGCGCTCGTATTCGTGATGGCCGGGCGCAAGGGCTAGGACGGTAAGCAACCTCTCGGATGTCGGGCCCGCCCGGGCCTGACATCCGTCTGCCGGCGCCTGACATACAACACGCGCCAAACAGCGGGCAAACGCCGGGCGAAACGCCTCTCAGACCTGGTCCCAATCTCCCCTAGAGTTGTCAGGAGCCCTTCCTTTGGGTGTGAGTTCATCAGCTTCCAAGGAGCGCAAGTCATGAGTCGAACATTGCAGTGGGTTGTCGGTATCTCGGTGGTCGTGGTTGCCTTGGCGATCGTCTTCGCCGTCGCCGTACCCTGGATATCCTCCTGGTTCGGATGGGGGAGTGGGTACGGGATGATGGGTCCCTACGACATGATGGGTGGGGGCTACGCGACGACGGGCGGTGGCTACGGGATGATGGGTGGTTACGGCACGGCGCGGGGCGGGAACGCCATGATGGGCGGTGGCTACGTCATGATGGGCGGGAACGGTATGATGCCGTGGACAGGATCTCGGGGAGCCCTGGGTTCCGGCGCCCGCCTGTCGCTGGACCAGGCGCGCACGCTGGCGGAAGATTACGCTGCTGCCGCCGGTGCCGATTTCGCCGTCGCCGAAGTGATGGAGTTCGAGAACAACTTCTACGCCGTCGTCCAGGAGACCAGCACAGGGCGAGGCGCCTTTGAGCGGCTCATCGATCCCTACACCGGCGCCATCGGGCCGGAGCCCGGCCCCAACATGATGTGGAACGACAAGTACGGACACATGTCCTTCGGCGCAGGCGGAGAGAACCAGCTCTCGATGGAGCAGGCTCGGGCGAAGGCCCAGCCGGCACTCGAGTCTCAGATCCCGGGAGCCACGGTCCACCAGGACGGGACATCGTTCTACGGCTACTACACCTTCGACTTCGATGGTTCCGACGGCGAGATCGCCGGGATGGTGAGCGTCGAGGGCGACAGCGGCAGCGCCTGGCTCCACACCTGGCATGGCGACTTCATCTCGGAGTGGGAGTCCGAGGAAGCGTCCTCGTGAGCTGGCAGGACACCGCTGCCGATCAACCGATACCGAGGGCCGGGCGCAAGCGCGCTCGACCCTCGCTCCTTCTTGGGCTGAGTCTTGTCCCCTTCCTCCTGCTGGGGGTGAGCCTCGGAGGATGTACTCCTGGGGAGGGGATGGAAGGAATACCGGCCGAGGTCGAGGCGGCACCGCCCGTCGTCCGGGAGGCGTACGTTTTCGCCGCCGCCCACCCCGAAATCCTGACGCAGATCCCGTGCTACTGCGGCTGCGGCGCCATCGGGCACACCTCCAATTACGCGTGCTACGTGTCCGACGTCGAGGCCGACGGCCTGATCACCTACGACCTGCACGCAGTGGGCTGTTCGATCTGTGTCGATATCACGCGCGACACGATGCGCATGCTCGACCAGGGGTTGGGCGTGGCCCAAGTCCGGACCCAGATCGACGCTACCTACTCCGCCTTCGGCCCATCGAACATGCCGTAGCGCGCCATGCCCCGACCCTACCGTCTCCTCAGTTACGGCGTTCTCGCCTCGTTGGCCCTGGCCGGGGTGGCGGTCGTCGGCCTGCTGGCGACGCCGGCACGATCGGGAGGCGTCGCGCGCAACGTGCGCGTCGAAGCCAGCGCCTACGCCTTTACCCCGGCGACGATCGAGGTCGATCCCGGGGATCGGGTCACGATCGAATTGGCCTCGACCGACTACGTGCACGGTCTGCACATCGAAGGCTATGACGTCAACCTGATCGCCGATCCCGGCCAGCCGGCGAGCGCTACCTTCGTTGCCGATCGCCCCGGCACGTTCCGCATTCGCTGCTCGGTCCCGTGCGGGCCGCTGCACCCGTTCATGTCCGGTCGGTTGCGCGTCGGCCCGCCGAGCACGTTCTGGCGCGCCATGGCGCTGGCCTTCCTGGCCGTCGCCGTGGGGGGAATGGCCCTGTGGCGGAAACCCACAGACCCCGGAGCCCGTCTGGGTCCCGCATGACGCACGTCGACCTCACCCGTCTGCCGTTCGTCCGGTCGATCCTCGTCGCTCGCGGCCCGCAACTGGCGGTTCAGCTTGCCGCGCTCGCGGGCCTGCTGCTGGTGATCGCCGCCGGGCTGCTCGGCACGCCGGTCGGCAGCCGCAATCCGGCCACGGTGCTGGTGTGGATTGCCTGGTGGGCGGCGCTGATGATCGTGGCCGTCCCGTTCTTCGGGAGGCTGTGGTGCGGAGTCTGCCCTCTCCCGCTGCCTGGTGAGTGGCTGCAGCGCGGCGCGCTGCTTCGGCCGCGCGGCCGTGGACGCGGTCTGGGACTGGCATGGCCGCGGCGTCTGCGAGGGCTGTGGGTCCAGAACGCAGCCTTCGTGATCGTCGCGCTCTTCAGCCTTCCCGTCCTCACCCAGCCGCGACTGACGGCCCTCTTGCTGGCCGGCCTGGTACTCGTCGCCATCGCCGTCAGCCTGGTCTTCGAGAGGCGGTCCTTCTGTCGCTACCTTTGTCCGGTCGGCGGCTTCATCGGCCTGTACGCGCAGGCAGCTCCGCTGGAAGTCCGGGTGCGCGATCCGCTAGTTTGCGCCGACCACACCACCAAGACCTGCTACACCGGCAGCGCAGATGGGTACGGCTGCCCGTGGCAGGTCTTCCCCGCCACATTGACGTCGAACGTCTCGTGCGGGGTATGCCTCGAGTGCTTGCGGACTTGCCCGCTCGACAACGTCGCCATCCGCCTTCGGCCGATAGGGGCCGATCTCCGGCCATCGGCACCCGTCCGAATCGATGAAGCCTTCAAGAGTCTGGTCCTCATCGGCAGTGCCCTGGTGTACGCGTTCGTACTGTTGGGACCGTCGAGCGCCCTGCGCACGGCGGCGGCAGCCGTCGGCAGTCCGTCGTGGCTAGCCTATGCCGCCGGGTTCCTGCTGGTGACCGTCGTCCTGGTCCCAGGTCTTTTCCTGGTGGCGACACGCATTGGACCCTCGGTGGGGAGGAACCATCTCTCGGCGAAGGAAGGATTGCAGAGATTCGCACCGGCGCTCGTCCCGCTCGGCCTAGCCGCGTGGGCGGCCTTCAGCCTCGGATTTGTGCTGACCAATGCCTCCTACATCCTGCCCGTCCTCTCCGACCCCATCGGCCTCGGCTGGGATCTCCTCGGCACCACCTCG
>CAYUWF010000168.1:0-3889 GCA_964448245.1 uncultured Anaerolineaceae bacterium
TTGTGTCTGCCTCCGATGTGGGACAAGCTAGAGACCATCGTCCGGCGCTACGACAGCCTCGAGCAGGAACTGGAAGTTCCTGGCGGCGACCATCAGCGCTACGCCGTCCTCGGCAGGGAGCGGGCCGAACTCGAGCCTCTGGTGCGCGCCTATCGGGCATGGCGCTCCGTCGAGGATCAGCTGGCGCAGGCGCAGCAGTTGCTCGAGTCCGACGACCCGGAGGTACGCAGCCTGGCCGAGGCCGAGGTGGCCGAGCTCGCCCCCAAGCTGGAGACGCTGGAGCAGGAGATTCGATCCCTGCTCATCCCCAAGGACCCCCGCGCCGACCGCAACGTCATCATGGAGATCCGCGCCGGGACCGGCGGCGATGAAGCGGGGCTGTTTGCCGCTGACCTGTTCCGCATGTACACCCGCTACGCCGAGAACCACGGCTGGAAGGCCGAGGCCCTCTCGACCAGCGACACCGGGATCGGGGGCTTGAAAGAGGTCATCCTCCAGGTGCGGGGCCGCGGCGCCTTCGCGCGCCTCAGGTACGAGTCGGGGGTCCACCGGGTGCAGCGTGTCCCGGTCACCGAGTCGCAGGGCCGGATCCACACCTCGACGGCGACCGTCGCCGTGCTGGCCGAGGCCAACGAGGTCGAGATCGACGTTCCCGAGAAGGACATCAAGATGGACGTCTACAAGTCGTCCGGCGCCGGCGGCCAGAACGTCCAGAAGAACGCCACCGCCGTCCGGTTGACACATCTCCCGACGGGCATCGTCGTCCAGTGCCAGGATGAACGGTCGCAACTGCAGAATCGCACCCGCGCCATGAACATCCTGCGCGCCCGGCTCTACGACCGGGCGATTGAGAAACAGCGGGCCGAAATCGACTCGGCGCGGCGCACCCAGGTCGGCAGCGGCGATCGTTCTGAGAAGATCCGCACTTACAACTTCCCCCAATCGCGGGTGACGGACCACCGCCTGGGCCAGTCGATCCACAATCTACCGGCCGTGCTCGACGGCGACCTCGATCCGTTCCTCGACGAGTTGGTCGCCCTCGAGCAAGCGGAACGCCTGCAAGCGCCCGGCGCGTAGAAGAGTGCGGAAAGTTGGAGACGCCCGTCGGACCCCCCACCCCTGACCCCTCCCCCTGCATCAGCCGGTCCTCGAAGCCAAGGGAAGCCCGCAGGGGGAGGGGAGGAAATTTCCTGGGGGATGGGGGGAGCAAAGCTCCCCCCATCCCCCAGGACTCTCACCCCCTCTCCGCCACGGCCCTTCACATTCGCGGATACCGTCGGCGGAGAGGGGGTCAGGGGGTGAGGTGGGGCAAAGGCCCTTCCGCAGGGTCCTAGGCCCGACGCCGGTGAAGGTGCGCGAGGCGTTGGACCAGGCGCGGAAAACGCTCGAGCCGATCAGCGACTCGCCGGCCTCCGATGCCCGCCTGCTGCTGGCCGACAGCCTCGGCACGACCCCGACCTCGGTCCTGGCGAACGACGGCGACGACCTGCCCCCAAGAACCGCCAGCCTCTTTGAAAGCCGGGTTCGACGGTGCGCCGCGGGCGAGCCTCTGCCTTACGTCTTGGGCTGGTGGGAGTTCTATGGGCGGCGGTTCGCCGTAGACCGCAATGTCCTGATCCCTCGGCCGGAGACCGAGCTGCTCGTCGAACACACGTTGGCCGAGCTGCGCCGACGTGGCGAGGCCGTGGCCGCTCGGGTGGCCGAGGTGGGCACGGGCTCGGGTTGTGTGGCCGTGACCCTCGCCGCCGAGGTCCCCGTTTGCCGCGTCACCGCCACCGACGTGAGCCGGGCTGCGCTGCGCGTCGCCTGCGCCAACGGCGAGGCCCACCAGGTCGGAGCGAGGCTGCAGCTGGTCCAGACCTCGTTCCTCGACGGCCTGATCGGAGGCTGGGATGTGGTCTGCGCGAACCTGCCATACGTTCCGAGCCACCGCCTTGCGGGTCTCCCCGTCGCCCGTTACGAGCCGCCCCAGGCCCTCGATGGAGGTCCTCGAGGCACGGAGCTTCTGGAGCGGCTCATCCGGTCGCTGTCGCGCCACTTAGCCCCGGAGGGGGTCGCGCTGCTCGAGATGGACGAAGGCCAGGAGGAGGAGCTTGCGGGCGTCGGCCGGGAGGCGCTGGGCGGCGGCCGCTTTGACGTCGTCCCGGACCTTGCCGGCAAGCCGCGCTTGCTCATCATCCGAAGGGGCCGCGATGCGGGCTGAGACACGCCTGGTTTCGGCGCGGGACGAAGGTTGGCTGGCGGATGCTCTGGCGATTCTTCGAGACGGCGGTCTCGTCGCCTTCCCAACGGACACCGTCTACGGCCTGGGCGCGTTGGCGGCTCGAGGCGAGGCCGTCGAGGCGATCTACCGTGCCAAGGCCAGGCCAGCGGAAAAGGGGATTCCGGTGCTGGTGGCCGGGTGGGCGGAGGTGGAGGGCGTGGCTCTCCCCAGCCCGCGCGCCGAACGGCTCGCCTCCGCCTTCTGGCCCGGCCCGCTGACGATCGTCCTGCAGCGAGACCCAAGGCTGCCTGACGCGATCGGCTCGGGCGGAACGGTGGGTGTCCGGGCTCCGGATCACCCGGTAGCGCTGGACCTCCTGCGTGCGGCAGGTCCTTTGGCCACGTCCTCGGCGAACCGATCCGGCGAGCCCAGCCTCCAGACAGCCGCGGAAGTGATGGTGGTCCTCGGGGGACGGATCGATTTCGTTGTAGACGGAGGGGTTGCTCCAGGAGGCCAGCCTTCGACCGTCGTCGACTGCACCGGCGAAGGGCCGCTTCTAGTGCGACAGGGGCCGGTTTCGCTGGAGAGCATCCTGGCAGTATGGAAGTAGAGGACCAAGTCCCGGCGCGTTTGGGCCCGCGGTGTGCTGGTCGATGAGTCCCCGTCGGCGGTCCTAATCCTGTGCTAAGCCCGCATTCACGAATTTCTAACTCGGATCGGGGACACTAGCGGCAACATTCTCCTCCTCAAAGCCGCGCCGAAGGTCCTTGAGCAAGGCCTTAGGCGCGGCTTCCGTTCAGGGAGTCGCCGTGGCGGACTGGCCCTCCCGGTCCGCCCAGGGCTCGCCATACCATCGCAGGTAGTCGTCGACGCGGGAAGACCAGTAGGCCGCCGTATGTTCGCCCGGTGCGGAGCTCCATGCGTAGCCGACGCCCAGCCCATCGAGCAGCGCCGCCAGTTCCTGCGCCCCGGCGCGCGAGGTATCGCGTTCAGCGATATCGATCCACAGCCTTGGCATCACAGACGCCTGACGGGCCGCCTCGATCCAGTCCCCAAGGTAGTACATGTCCGGCGGGAGGACGGCCGGGCTGTGGAGCCCGATCGAGCTGAAGATCTCCGGATGGCCCAGGCCGATGCGCAGCGCCCATCCGGCTCCGTGGGAGAGCCCACCGATGGAGGTCGTCACGCGGTCTCCTTCCCCGGCATACTCGGACCGGATGTGGGGCAGCAGCTTCTCGACGATGGCCGCCTCGAAGTCCAGGCCCTTCCGCTCCCAGGGCATGACGATCACCAACGGGGCGAGAACTCCCTCTCGGATCAAAGCGTCCGCCGCCTCGTCGACTCCCAGGTCATCCCATTGACCATCGGTGGACTGCAGACCGTGGAGCAGGATCAGGACCGGGTACGGCACCCCGGCTGAGCGTTCGAAGCAGGGAGGCAGATACACGCGATAAGGAAGACTGCGGGCCATCTCGTCATCGACGTATTCCTCGACGAGGACCTGACCGGGCCGAGACAGGCAGGCGGGCGGCGTCGCCGTGAGAGTCCGAGTGGGGGGTGGCGAGGTCGGGGACGGTGGGGCGTCGGTCGGGGCGATCGTCGAAAGGGGATTGGCTGTCGGCCGAGGGGCCGAGCAGCCGGCGCACAGGAGCAGGCCCACCGCAGTCAGGATTCGTCTCATGGCAA
>CAYUWF010000169.1:0-3884 GCA_964448245.1 uncultured Anaerolineaceae bacterium
TATCCCGCAGGGGATAACGCCCCGTATCCCGGAGGGGATAACGCCCCGTATCCCGCAGGGGATAACGCCCCGTATCCCGCAGGGGATCACGCCGCGCCTGGGGCGAAGACGGCGCCCCCCTTCGATCCGCAGGACATGCGCAACATGGGCGGGATCGCCGGGCGGATGCGGATCACCCACATCGTCTATTTGATCGGCGCGCTGGCGCTGGCGGGCCTGCCGCCGCTGGTCGGCTTCTTCTCCAAGGACGAGATCCTGGTCGACGCCTTCCACACCAACCTGCCGGTCTACCTCCTGCTGGCCTCGACGGCGCTGCTGACCGCGTTCTACACCGGTCGTCAGATCATGATGGTCTTCTATGGGCGTGCGCGCTCGGAGGCCGCGGCGCACGCGCGGGAGAGTCCGCCGCTCATCACCATACCGCTGATCGTCCTGGCGGCGCTGACCCTCTTCGGCGGATTGCTCAATCTCCCTGGCGGCCTGCCCTCGGCGCAAAAGTTGACTGAGTGGCTGACGCACACGATCGAGCATCTGCATCCGGCTGAGCCGAGCCTGTTGGTTGCCGGCCTGGCCAGCGGGTTCACGCTGCTCGGCCTGGGAGCGGCCTGGCTGATGTATGGCCGTCGGCCGATGGCGACGGGCGCGCCGGATCCGCTGCGGCGGCTCCTCGGCCCGGTCTTCGTCGGGATGGAAAACAAGTGGTGGGTGGACGAGCTGTACGACCGCCTCTTCCTTCGACCCTACGCCCGACTTTCCCGTTTCCTGGCGGAGACGGTCGACCAGCGCTGGTGGCATGACGGGTTCCACGAGCGGGTGCTCCTGGCCGGCTACAACCGCATGAGCGGCTGGCTGGCCTGGTCCTTCGACCTGCCGGTCATCGACGGGGCGGGCAATGCCCTGGGGCATGCCACGCAGGCCTGGGCTTCGGGCCTGCGGCGTCTGCAGTCGGGTTTCGTGCGCACCTATGCCCTGTCGATCCTGATCGGGGCCGTTCTCATGCTGACCTACATCCTTCTTCGCTGATCCTTCGAGGCATGCCGATGCAGCCCACCTTCCCGATCTTGAGTACCGTCATCTTCCTCCCGCTGGCCGGGGTCTTCCTCCTTCTCGTTGTCCCCGGCCGGCGAACGAGGCTGATGCGCTGGATCGCCTTGCTGACGTCCCTGGCGGTTTTCGCCGTGTCGCTCGTCATGCTGGCCGCCTTCGATCCGGCGGACCCCGGGCTGCAGCTGACCGAACGCCTGACCTGGTTCCAGGCGGCCGGTTTTCGGGTGGAGTACTTCGTCGGCTTGGACGGCCTGAGCATCCTGCTGGTGCTGCTGACAACGCTGCTGATGGTGTTGGCGTTGCTCTCGACGTGGACGGCGGTCGCCGAGCGCGTGCGCGAGTTCATGATCTTCTTCCTGCTGCTCGAAGTCGGCATGGTCGGCGTTTTCCTGGCGATGGACCTGTTCCTGTTCTACGTCTTCTGGGAGTTCACCCTGGTGCCGATGTACTTCCTGATCGGCATGTGGGGCGGCGAGCGGCGCATGTATGCCGCCATCAAGTTCTTCCTCTACACGATGGCCGGCTCGGTGCTGATGCTGCTGGCCATCCTGTGGCTCGGCCTGCAGGGCGGGTCGTTCAACCTGCCGGAGCTGATCGCCGGTGGGCGGATTCCGACGGACATCCAGTTCTGGCTCTTCCTGGCCTTCGCCGCCGCCTTCGCCATCAAGGTGCCGATGTGGCCTCTGCACTCGTGGCTGCCTGACGCCCACGTCGAAGCGCCCACGGCCGGTTCGGTGATCCTGGCCGGGGTTCTGCTCAAAATGGGCACCTATGGCTTCCTGCGCTTCAATATCCCGCTGTTCCCGCAGGCCTCGCTGCAGTTGGCGCCGTGGATCGCGCTGCTCGGCGTGATCGGCATCCTCTACGGCGCCGCCGTCTGCTACGCGCAGCGCGACCTCAAGAAGCTGGTGGCCTATTCGTCCGTCAGCCACCTCGGTTTCGTCATGCTGGGCCTCTTCGCGCTCAACGCCCAGGGCATCCAGGGCGGCCTGCTGCAGATGGTCAACCACGGGCTTAGCACCGGGGCGTTGTTCCTCATCGTCGGGATGATCTACGAGCGCCGTCACACCCGCGAGCTGGACGCCTTCGGCGGATTGTGGAAGATCATGCCCCTTTACGGGGCGCTGACGTTGATCGTGGCTCTGTCGTCGATGGGCCTCCCGGGGTTGAACGGATTCGTCGGTGAGTTCACAATCCTGCTGGGGTCGTTCGGCTCGGAAGCGCTCGGCTCGCCGTGGTTCGCAGGCGCGGCCGTGCTGGGCGTGATCCTGGCGGCGATCTACACCCTGTACATGTTCCAGAAAATGTTCCTCGGCCCGGTGCGGCACGAGGTCAACCTGGGCCTGAAGGACCTGCACTGGCGCGAGGTCGTGACCCTGGCCCCGCTGATCCTGCTCATCTTCTGGATCGGCCTCTACCCCAAGCCGTTCTTTCAGTTGATGGCGGCTTCGGTCGAGCGGCTGGCGGCGGCGATGCAGGTGGCGGCGATGGCCGCCCATTGAGATGGTCGACAACGATCTGCTGTCGATCCTCCCGATCGTCGCCCTCAGCCTGTGGGCCTGCGCCCTGCTGCTGATCGAGGCCTTCCTGCCCGAGCGGGCCCGGCCGGCCGTCCCGTGGTTGGCGGCGGTCGGGATGATCGGGGCGCTGGCCCTCGTCGTCGCCGTCCCGCCGCCGGTCATCCGCGCCTACGGCGGGATGGTGGAGGTCGATGGGCTGGGGCGATACCTGCAGGCGCTCTTCCTGCTGGCAGGCATCCTGGCCATCCCGCTGGCGGTGGACTACATCCAACGCCGGGGGATCGGCCGGGGCGAGTACTACACCCTGCTGATGTTCTCCGTGGCCGGGATGATGCTGATGGCCGTGGCCGCCGACCTGGTGATCGTCTTCTTGGCGCTGGAGCTGCTTTCGATCCCGCTGTACGTCCTGGCGGCGTTCGCCTGGCCGCACCCGGAATCGGAAGAGTCGGGGATGAAGTACTTCCTGCTCGGGGCGTTCGCCTCGGCCTTCCTCGTCTACGGCACGGCCCTGGCCTACGGCATGACGGGCTCGACCAACCTGCGGGCGATCCTCGAGTCCATGCAGGCCGGGCGGGCTGATGCGCTGATGCTGGCCTTCGCCGGCGCGTTGCTGCTGGTGGGGCTCGGCTTCAAGGTGGCGGCCGTCCCGTTCCACATGTGGACGCCGGACGTCTACCAGGGCGCCCCGACCTCGGCCGTGGCCTTCATGGCCGTCGGGGCAAAGGCGGCCGGGTTCGCCGTCCTGTTGCGCCTGCTGCTCCTGGGCTTCCCCATGTCGGCCGAGGTCTGGACGCCGATGGTCTCGCTGCTGGCGGCGCTGACAATGATCTGGGGCAATGTGGCGGCCATCGCCCAATCCAACATCAAGCGCATGCTGGCCTACTCGAGCATCGCCCACGCCGGTTACCTGTTGATGGCGGTGGCCGCTGGCTCCGCGCCGCAGGCCGCGCCGGGGGCGGTCAGCGCCGCCTTGTTCTACCTGGTGGCCTACAGTTTCACGACCATCGGCGCGTGGGCGGTCGTCCTGGCACTGGAACGCTCGGACGGCAGCGGGACTTCGCTCGACGACTATGCCGGGCTGGCCCGGCGTCGTCCGTGGATGGCTCTGGCGATGAGCATCTTCATGCTCTCACTGATCGGGGTGCCCCCGACGCTCGGTTTTCTCGGCAAGTTCGTCGTCTTCGGCGCCACGATCAACGCCGGGTTGATCGGCCTGGCTGTCATCGGGGTCCTGACGTCGCTCGTCTCGGCCTACTACTACCTGCGCGTCGTCATCTACATGTATGTGCGGCCGGGAGAGGCAGAGGCCCAGCGCGA
>CAYUWF010000170.1:0-3785 GCA_964448245.1 uncultured Anaerolineaceae bacterium
GGACCGGCGCCTGGAGGAGCCAGTCCTCGGCCGACGAGCCGAGGCCGTGCAGCAGGACGACATCGCCGCCGCGCGAGAGCACGGCCGGGTACTCGATCCAATGGACCGAGCTTATTTGCGGTCGATCGCTCATGCGTTTCCTGTCTCCGGACGGCCTCGAGGGTTGCGGGAGAAACGAGCTTGCCGCCTCCCCCCAGCCCCTCTGCGCGGTCATGGTCCGGCCAAGCACGCCATCGTTGCGGAGAGGGGGAGGGGTAAGGGGTGGGGGTTTGATGTTGGTCGTCACTCTCAGGCTGCTCGCCGGAACCCGATGCTAGACCTTGAACGGCGCCTCCACGTATCCGGCCAACAACTCACCCACCATCGGCCGCGCCTCGACGGTCGAGGCCGCCCATCGACCGGGCCGACGGGTTGCCGCGGGCCGGCGTCTAGCGCTTGCCTGGGTCCATCGATTCGTGAGGGACTTCGAGGGATCGCGTGCCCAGGGGACACCGAACCTCACGTCGCCGGCCTGTCTATCCTCAGCGCACGCCGAACGCCAGCCTCCTAGTCATAGCGGTCCTTGAGGCCCGACACCGGAAGGGTGATCAAGCCTTCTTGCGGATCGCCGACCTGGCAGACGCGCGACGGCTTCTGGTGGACCAGATAGGCGGTGTAGGCCGCGGCCAACGCGTCGAGGTCGTCGTGGGTGTAGAGGCCATCGAGCGCAAGGGCCCCGCTCAAAAGATGCTGCCGCGTGATCTCCTCGAGGGTGTCGACCGGGTTGCGCAGGTCGAGGCCTTCGAGGTAGAGAACCATTTGCCGCTGCAGGCGGCCTTCGAGGTTCGCCTTGAGCAGCGGCCGGTGGCCGAGCAGCACGCCGAAGCAGGCGTGCGGGTGGACTTCCATCATCATCCGCTCCGGCGGAGGGCCGCCGACGTGGAAGAACCCAAAGCCGAGCGCCGTCAGTCGCCGGTACAGGGCGAACCCTGCTCGCATCCAGGTGGGGGCGGCGGAAGCCTCGGAGGGGGTGTTGTAGATCCGCAGATTGCGCCGGCGCAGCTCGTATTCGCAGACCTTCCACTGGCCGAAGGTGCGACTGCGCGGGCGAAGCCCCAGCCGCCGCCGGACGTCCGCGCGCCGCATCAAGCCCCGGTTCGGCGACTGGGGGGCAGACACTGCGACGACGGCCCCTGGGCGCCCCTCGACGAACGCCAGCACGCCGTCGGGGTCCAGTCGTCCCAGGTGGACCAGGCGCAGATCATCGTCCAGCACCGCCAGCGTCATCGGCCGACGGCCGGCAGTGGGGTCGATGCCGATATAGACGTCGTGAATGCTCATGGGGTATTGACGGGGATCGCTCGTCGTTCGTCCCGCCGCAAGCGGCGTACCGCTTCGGCCATCTTCTCCCAGGACGACTCATCGGTCATGTAGGGCGCCAGCCAGGGCGGCTGTGACGCCTGATGCAGCGCCACGCGTGGCGCCGCGCCGCACCAGACTCGGTAGGCAACGAAGGCCCAGCGCGTTCGGTGCCGGCCCGGCGAAGCGTGCAACAGCACGCGCTGGCCGCGCACCAGGCACGCTTCCACGAAACGACCCGCCAGGAGCCGTTCCGCGAGTCCAGCCTGATCCTCGGTCGCCACGTCCAGCCACAAGAACGACTCGGGAACCGGTCCGCGGAAGGCCGCCGGCGAGCCCGGCCGCAGGTGCAAGATGGCCGTCACGCCGGTCTGGGCAGCGAAGTCTATCCACCCTTCCGGCAGCGCCTCGCCGCCCCCGGCGAAGACCCCATCTTGGACCCACGTCATTCGCGAGGAGTATACATCCGCTTTTGACGCGTCTCCCCTGGCTGGCTATACTACCCACGACGTTTCATTTCGACTTCGTCGGTCTGATTCGACCGCACTCTCGCACGCGTCGATCCCCAGGAGGCCGCGCTATGACCACGCGCAAGACGCAGCGTAAGACCCCGCACCGGACGCGTCGTCCGGCGCCGCCAGCCAAGAAGGCCGCCTTCAAGCTCACCTATGCCACGATGTTCGATCCGCCGCCCGAGCTGCACGACCGGTTTGAAGCGGCTTTGGCCCGGATCAAGGCCGGCATGGGCAAGGACCATACCATGCTCATCGGCGGCAAGGAGGTCGATGCCCCCGAGTCCTTCGACGATCGGTCGCCGATCAACCAGGACTGGCTCCTGGGGAGGTTTCCCAAGGGCACGGCCGAGCACGCCCGCCAGGCCTTGACGGCTGCCCGCAACGCCTTCCCGAACTGGTCGGGGTTGGGGTGGAAAGACCGCGTGCGCCTGATGCGCAAGGCCGCCGACATCATCGACAGACGGATCTACGAGATCGGCGCCGTGATGGCCCTCGAGGTCGGCAAGAGCCGCATGGAGGCCCTCGGCGACGCCGCCGAGACGGCCGACCTCATTCGCTGGTCCTGCGATCAGATGGAGGCCCACAAGGGTTACCTCGTCGCCATGGGGAAGGATCCCCTCAAGGGCTACCGGTCGCAGAACACGTCGGTGTTGCGGCCTTACGGCGTGTGGGTCGTGATCAGCCCGTTCAACTTCCCGGCGGCGCTCACCGGCGGGCCGGTGGGCGCGACGCTGGTGGCGGGCAACACCGTCGTGATGAAGCCGGCTAGCGACACCCCGTGGACGGTGCGTCTGCTGGCGGAGTGTCTGCGCGAAGCCGGGCTGCCGGACGGCGTCTTCAACTACGTCACCGGTCCGGGCGGGACGATCGGCCAGGAGCTGATCGCCCATCCGATGGTCGACGGGATCACCTTCACCGGCTCGTTCGCCATCGGGATGCAGATTTACCGCGCCTTCTCCCAGGGCCGCTACCCGCGCCCGACGATCCTCGAGATGGGCGGCAAGAATCCGTCGATCGTCTCGCGCACGGCGGACCTCGACCGGGCGGCGATCGGCATCATGCGCTCGGCCTTCGGCCTGCAGGGGCAGAAGTGCTCGGCCAACTCGCGCGTCTACATCGAGCGGCCGGTGTACGACAAGTTTGTCGACCGGCTGGTGACGCAAACGGAGAAGCTCGTCCTGGGCGATCCGACCGAGCGCGGGGTTTACCTCGGCCCGGTGGTGAATGCCACCAGCTACAAGAAGTTCCAGCAGTTCAACGAAGAGTTGTCCGAGGCCGGTCGCTTCCTGACCGGCGGCAAGATCCGCAGCGGCGGCGCGTTCGCCAAGGGCTTCTTCTGCGAGCCGACGATCGTCGCCGGCGTGCCGGTGGACCACCGCCTGTGGAAGGAGGAGATGTTCCTGCCGATCACGATGGTGCACCCCGTCGAGAGCCTGGACGAGGCGATGGCCCTGGCCAATGATGTCGACTACGGGCTGACGGCCGGCTTCTACGGCAGCGAGAAGCAGGCGGCCTGGTTCTTCGAGAACATCCAGGCCGGCGTCACCTACGGCAATCGGCCGCAGGGCGCCACCACCGGCGCCTGGCCCGGCTTCCAGCCGTTCGGCGGCTGGAAGGGTTCCGGCTCAACCGGCAAGAACAGCGGCGGCCACTACTACCTGCCGCTCTACTTGCACGAGCAGATTCACACGCTGGTTCGCTGAGACGGGCGACCGGCGAACGGTGGGGATTCCTCACGCCGATGCTGCACCGCCTGGGCAACGCCCTTACTTTGATCGGCCTGATCGTCCTGGTCGTGTTCCTGATCACGTTTAGCGCCGGCCTGGCCGACCTGCGCACGCTGCTGGCCGGGGCCGGCCTAGCCGTCGCCGGTCTCATCCTGCGTCGCCGCGGGCAGCCCGCCCTGGAGGAGTCGTCGCGTTTCGTGACGAT
>CAYUWF010000171.1:0-3753 GCA_964448245.1 uncultured Anaerolineaceae bacterium
GAAGCGCGCCGTCCGCACCTTTGCGCCGCGATCTCTTTCCGGCGAGGCCGTCCAAGCCATCCTGCAAGCCGGCCGTCGCGCCCAGTCGGCGAAGAACACTCAGCCCTGGCGGTTCATCGCCGTTCAGGAACGCGCCACGCTCGAGGTGCTGAGCCGGACGGGGGCCTTCGCCGGGCACTTGGCGGGCGCGGCCCTGGGCGTGGCGATCCTCACCCCCGATCCGGCGCAGCGCTGGTCTATCCTCTTCGACGCCGGCCAGGCCGCCGCCTACATGCAGCTCGCCGCATGGGATCTCGGCATCGGATCGTGCCTGGCCACGATCTATGAGGCCGAGAGCGCCCGCTCGCTCCTGCACTTCCCGGAGGATCTTCATCTTCATGTCGCGGTCTCCTTCGGCTACCCGGCCGATCCCTCGGTGCTGACCGCCCCGCCACGAAAGGGCGGACGTCGTGAAGCGGGAGAAGTCCTCCACTTCGAGCGTTGGGGAAGCCCGGCGACCTGACAACGACATCCCTCAAGGTCCCCCTGGAGATAGGTACAATCGGCGCCATGTCCGGCAACCGGCGCGATTGCCTGGTCCTTCTGCTCTTCCTCGTAGGCACCGCGCTGCTCGCTGGACTCGCTCCGCTCGAGCGAGTCCTCGGCTCATCGGCGCGCATTGTCTATCTCCATGGCGCCTGGGTGTGGGCCGCTCTGCTCGCGTTCTCCGCCGCGGCGCTGGCCGGCCTGGCCGGCTTCCTTCTCCGGAAGGAGAGTCTGCACCGATGGTCGGTCGGCCTGGGCCGGTCGGGGACCGTATTCTGGCTGACCTCGCTCCTTCTCTCGCTGGCGGCGATGCAGACGAGCTGGAACGGGCTCTACCTGGCCGAGCCGCGGTGGAGGCTCGGCGTCCGTTTTGGACTCGTGGCTGTGCTCCTTCAACTCGCCGTCACCGTCTTTCGGCGACCGCGCCTGGGCAGCGCGTTGAACATTGTCTTCGTCGGCATCCTGGCCGCCGCCCTTCTCGGGGCGGAATCGGTCCTGCACCCCATCTCCCCCGTGTTCACTTCGGATTCGGCCGCCATTCGCGTTTCCTTCCTCGTCCTCCTGGGCGCGGCCTTGGCCGCCTCCTGGCTGCTGGCCCGGATCCTCCGCCCGAATGCGTGAGCGAGCAGCCGGGCGGCCTCTCCGTCTGCGCTACCACCTGATCGCTTTCTCCATCACCCGGTCCATCATCAACACGATGTATCGGATGGTCTACCCTTTCATGACGGTTTTCGCGCGAGGGCTGGGAGTCCCCGTCACCCAGGTGGCGGCGGCGGTCGCCCTGCGCTCCGCACTGGGCCTGGCGGCTCCCCTACTTGGCTCATCGGCCGATCGCCGCGGGCGGAAGCGGGGGATGCTGCTCGGGCTGGGGGTGTTCATCGCCGGATGTCTTCTGGTCGTCGTGCGGCCGGCCTACCTCCCTTTCGTCGGAGCGCTGCTGCTCACGGCCGCCGGCAAGATCATCTTCGACCCGGCCATGCAGGCCCATCTCGGCGATCGTGTCGGGTACGAGCGGCGCGGACAGGCGATCGCCCTGACGGAGCTCGGTTGGTCCCTCGCCTTCCTGGTGGGCGTTCCCTTGACGGGTTGGCTCATCGCGCGCGACGGTTGGATGGCGCCCTTCCCCTGGTTGGCAGGCATGGCCACCGCGGCGGCCGTTGTCCTGTGGCGAATCCTTCCCGCCGATTCGCGGAGCCGGGGATGGGGCCCTTCGCTGCGGCATGGGCTTTCCCGGATCGTATCCCACCGAGCCGCCATCGCCGGCCTGGGTGTCGGCCTGTTGGCAAGTGCGGCCAACGAATCCGTCAACATCATCTTCGGAGTCTGGCTCGAGTCCTCCTTCAGCCTGCGGGTGGCCGCTCTGGGGGCGGCGGCCGCCGTCATCGGGCTCGCCGAACTCTCCGGAGAAGGTCTGGTGGTCACTGTCACCGATCGACTGGGAAAGCGGCGGGCGGTGGCCATCGGGCTGCTGGCCAACTGCGTCGCCTGTTTTCTCTTGCCGGCGCTTGCCCGGACACCCGCCGGAGCCATGCTGGCGCTCTTCTTCTTCTACTTCAGCTTCGAGTTCACCCTCGTCAGCACCATTCCCCTGATGACTGAGTTGGTGCCCGAGGCGCGGGCGACCTTGATGTCGGCCAACATCACCGCCCTTTCGGCCGGGCGCGTCCTCGGGGCAGGCCTGGGCCTCGCCCTGTTTGCGAATGGAATCCAGGCCAACACGTTAGCGGCGGCCCTGCTCAACGCCGCCGCCATCGCGGTCCTGCTGACCCTCGTGCGCGACTAGAATGGAGCCGAGTCGGCATCCACCTCCGGATGAAATGGCCCACTCCGCCACTATCGATCTGATCCTTCACTCCGCAGCGCAGGTGCTCACCCTGGCCGGCGGGCCGCAGCGCGGCGGGGACCTCGGGCGCCTGGTGCTCATCCCCGACGGCGCCGTGGCCATCACCGACGGGCGAATCCTCGCCGCTGGGCCGACAGCAAGAATCCGGCGGAGGTACGTGGCCGCCCAGGATCTCGACGTCTCGGGGCGCGTGATCCTCCCCGGTTTCGTCGACGCGCACACGCACGCCGTTTGGGCCGGCGATCGGGCGGCCGAGTTCGAGATGCGCCTGGAAGGGCGCAGCTACATGGAGATCCTGGCGGCCGGCGGCGGGATCATGTCGACGGTGCGGGCGACGCGCGCCGCCCCCATCGGTCAGCTTATGCGCGAGACGCGCGCTCGGCTGGAACGCATGCTCGCCTGCGGCACGACGACGGCCGAGGTCAAGACCGGGTACGGCCTGGAGCTGACGACCGAACTTCGCCTGCTGGAAGCCATCCTCCAACTCGACGCGGCCGGCCCGCCGCAGCTCGTCCCGACGTTCCTCGGCGCGCACGCCGTGCCCGAGGAGTACCGCGGCCGCACGGAAGCCTACGTCGGCCTGGTCGGCGAGACAATGCTGCCGGCGGTGCGCGCCTGGTGGGAATCCCATGCCGCTGGCCGACCGCTCCCGTTTGTCGACGTCTTCTGCGAGCAGGGAGTCTTCGACCTCGAACAGTCGCGCCGCATCCTGACGGCGGCCAAGGCCCTTGGCTTTCCCCTGAAGATCCACGCGGACGAGTTCGTCGCCCTCGGCGGGACACGCCTGGCGGTGGAATTCGGGGCGCGCTCGGCCGACCACCTGCTTCACACCCCGCCTGAGGAAGTCGCCCTGCTGGCGCAGAGCGACACGGTGGCTGTCGCCCTGCCTGGGACGCCCTTCGGGCTGGGTGAAGAGGCGCGAGCGCCGGTGCGGGCCTTGCTGGAGGGCGGGGGCCTGCTGGCCATCGCCACCGACCTGAACCCGGGAACTGCCTGGTGTGAGAGCATGCCGTTCACGATTGCACTGGCCTGCCGCTCGCTGGGTCTTACACCCGCTCAAGCGATCGCCGCCGCCACGATCAACGGGGCAGCCGCGCTCGGCCTGCAGGACCGCAAGGGGAGCCTCGAGCCGGGGAAAGACGCCGATCTGATCGTCCTCGACGTCCCCGACTACCGCCACGTCGGCTACCGCTTTGGCACGAATCTGGTATCCAGGGTAGTCCAGGGCGGCCGCGTAGTAATCTAGGGCCGCCGCGAGGCGGTATGGATTTCTTTCAAGACCAGGGTCTGATCCGGATCGTGGTCGCGCTGCTGGGGCTGCTCTTCGTCTGGGCCGGATTGCGCTTCGTCTTCAAGTGGGCGGCCCGGCTGTCCCGCCTGGGCTG
>CAYUWF010000172.1:0-3654 GCA_964448245.1 uncultured Anaerolineaceae bacterium
GGGTGAGGGAGAGCAGCGTTCCCGCCCGCGTGTGGGTCCCCGACCTCTTCCCGCCGAAATCGACTTGCGATAAACCGGCGACGTCAATACCAGATCAAGAACGAATCGCGCGTCAGCGCCTGGAGCCGGCCGCGGACGACCGTCACTGCCAGCGCCGCGGACAGCCCGCGCGGCTGGTTGCCGAAGTCGAACGTGATCTGCGTCAGGCCGCGCTCGTCGGTGGCCGGAAGCAGCAGGATACGGTCGGCGTCGGCCAGGTGGATGGTCAACACGACGGTGGCCTCGGGCACGGGATTCAGATTCTGATCTCGCACGCTGACGAAGACCGTCTGCGTCCCCGCCTCGCCCAGCACCGGATGGGCCACCGAAACGCGGGGGTGCAGCTCGAGGACCTCGTAGAGCAGAATGTCCGACGGCAGCCGCGGTCGCCGCAGCGCCGGGTCGTATCCCATCCGATCGAAATGCTGACGCCCGAGCGGCGCCACCCGCACCGGAGACCGCCCGGGCGCTTCCGGATACCAGTCGAAGCGAAACGCCTGGAAGTACTGCACGATGCGCTCGCCCTCGAGCTTGAACTCCGAGATCGGATACCCGAAGAGCGCCGGACCGCCGTTGGCCAAGTAGAAGTCCAGGAAGGCGTGGCACACGGCGTGCCCGGACTCGACGTAGTGGCGGCAGGTGACGTCGGACGCGCCCGGGATCCGGTCCGCCTGCAGCGGCGCCTCCCAACCACCCAAGGCCTCACCGAGGGCCGCCAGCCGCACACCCACCCGGCTGCTCCCCGGTTCCGGCGCCAGCTCGAGCCGGGCATTCTCCAGATACTGAATGCGCCAGCTGCTGGCGGGATCGATGAACGAGTCGGTGATAGGGAAGCCGAGGATCGCTTCCCCGCCGTGGTCGTCGAAGAAGGCCACAAAGCGGGCGTCGAGCGTGTGGCCGGTCTCGGAGTAGTAGCGCCCGCCTTCGCCCTGAGCGGCGGCGGGCGCCGGCTGGGCCAGCAGCAGGGCGATCGCCGTCACGCACACCGTCAGGCGCTTCATGCCTGCACCACCTTGGCTCGGGGATGAGGAGAGCATCGCCGGACCCCCATGGCCCCCTCTCCCGAACATTCAGGTCGGGAGAGGGGGTGCAGGGGGTGAGGGTGCAAGGGCGTCTTCATTCCTCGTCTCCGAGCCGGATGCGCAAGTATGACTCGTAGCGCCCCGGATCGATCTTCCCCTCTTCGACCGCCTGCACCACGGCGCAGCCCGGCTCGTGCATATGGGTACAGTCGCTGAATGCGCAGTCCTGCACCAACGGCCGGATTTCCCGGAAGTATCCATCTAGCTCGTCCGGCTCGATATCCCAGAGGGCGAAGGCCTTCAACCCGGGCGTGTCGGCGAGATAACCGCCTCCCGTCAGCGGAACCAGCTCAGGGAAAACCGTGGCGTGGCGACCCTTGCCGGTGGCCTCGCTGATCGACAGCGTATGCCGCGCCAGGCCGGACTGGATGGCGTTGAGCAGACTGGTCTTGCCCACGCCGGATCTACCGGCGACGGCGGTGATCTTGCCGCTTAGAGCCCGCCGTAGATCCTCCAGGCCTTTCCCGGCCTTGGCCGAGACGTACAGCACCGGATAATCCAGATGCTCGTAAACCTCGAACAGGCGCGCCGCCGCCCGCCGGCCGGTCAGGTCGATCTTGTTGACGACGATCAACGCCGGGATCGTCTCGCGCTCGGCGACGACGAGCAGCCGATCCAGCAAGCGCAGATTCGGGTCGGGCTCGGCGGCGGCGAAGACGAAGGCCATCTGATCCGGGTTGGCCAGCAGGATCTGCTCGCGGCCGGCGCGGCGACGATCGGCGCCTCCTTCCGGCGCGCGGCGGGAGAGCACGCGGCTGCGCGGCTCGACGTGTTCGATGACCCCCGTGGTCGGCCCGACCGGCTGCACGCGCACGCGGTCCCCGGCCGCCACCAGGTCGCTGGTGCGGCGCGGGCGCGTTAGCCGGCCGCGCAGCTGGCAGCGCAATATCCCCTCTTCGGTGTCGACGTCGAAGAAACCGGATTGGGCGCGCAAGATCAGGCCGGGGATCAGGCTCGTCTCGGCCATCGCCTCATGGCGAGGGAGTCTCCGTCGCCTGCAGTTCTTCCGGCCCGGGAGTCGGTGTGGCCGTCTTGGGCACGCCGATCTGCGATTCCCAGGGGTAGAGCATGAAGGGCTGGCCGAAGAAGTAGGCCTCCAGCACCCGTCGGAAAATGGGGGCCGCCCACTCCGATCCCCCCCCCTGGTTTTCGGCCAGCACGACCACGGCGATATCGGGCTTTCCCTCGCGGCCCTCGTCGGTGTAGCCGGCGAACCAGGCGTGCGGGTCCTCGACTCCACTTTCGGCTGTCCCGGTCTTTCCGTAGACGGTGATCGGAAAGTTGAGGAAGCGGCGATAGGCGGTGCCGCGCGGCGAATTCACGACCATCCCCATCGCTTCCTGCACCGCCGCCAGATTTTCGGCTGAGAGTGGCAACGTTCCCTCGGCCATGGGCTCGAACTGGTGAGACACCACGCCTTCGGCGTTTTGGATCCGTTCGACGAGCTGGGGTTGGTGGAGCGTCCCGCCGTTGCCGATGGCGGCGATGAAGCGCGCCACCTGCAGCGGCGTCACATTGAGCGCCGACTGGCCGATGGCCAGTTGCATCGAGTCCTCCTTCGCCCAGTCCGTGCCGGTCGACTGCTGCTTCCACGTGGGGTCGGGCACCAAGCCGGACGACTCAAAGATCTCGACGCCGGTGGGCTTCCCCAACCCGAAGGCCTTGGCCATGTCGGGCAGTGCGGTCGGATGGCCCTGGTTGAACAGGTCGATCCCGATATGCCAGAAATATGGGTTGCACGACCGCATCAGCCCCTCGAGGAGTGTGAGCTCACCCGACGGCGGGAGCTCCGCCTCGACCGTCCAATCATAGAAGGTCTGACCGGGCAGCTCGGTGAATTCCGCGGTGCAGTTGTAGGTGGTTTCAGGCGAGTAGAGCCCCGATTCGAGCGCCGCCGACATCGTGATCATCTTGAAGACCGATCCCAGCGGAAAGCCGGAGGTCGCGGCGCGGTTGAGCAGAGGGTTGCGTTGGTCTTCATAGACGGCCGAAAGGCCGTACTGCCAGTTGGGGTTGCGCGTGTCGAACAGGTTCGGATCGAACCCGGGCGAGGAGACAAGTGCCAGGACGCGGCCGGTGTCGCGTTCCAGCACGGCGATCGCACCTTCGAAATCGGCGATCGCCTCCTGCGCCTGGCGCTGCAGGTCGCGGTCGATGGTCGTGTAAACCGCCTGCGGCAACTCCGGATCGACCGTCACCAGGCTCCCGACGACCTGGCCCTCCGCGTTGTGCACGTACAGCGTGCCGCCCGGCTTGCCGCGCAGCTCATCTTCGTAGACTTCCTCCAGGCCGATCCGCCCGACCATCTCATCGCCCCGATATCCGGCGGCCTGGTAGTCGGCCAGCTCATCGATTTGGATTTGGGAAACGTAGCCAACGGACTGAGGCGCCAGCCCGCCGGAGGGATAGTAGCGCGTCGAGTACTCCTGCCAACCTACGCCGCCCGTCGCCGCCAGCGTGTCCTGCACCGAGCGGAAGTCGTCGAGCGACACTTCGCCCAGGGGGACGTAGTACGACCCGGGAGGATAGTTCT
>CAYUWF010000173.1:0-3595 GCA_964448245.1 uncultured Anaerolineaceae bacterium
CTAGGCGGCCTTCGTGAAGGCGCTTCAAGATCACCCTCGCCTCCTCGAACTCGTCTACCAGGCGACGCTGCGCGGCCTGACGCCCTTCCGTCGCTGGCTGAGGCCGGGCGGGTCCGTGGAACGCGTCTTCATCGTTGCCGAGCGCGCCACCAAGGGCCCGCTGTTCGACTGCCGCATGTGCGGGCAGTGCGTCCTGCATCAGACCGGGATGACCTGCCCCATGACCTGTCCCAAGGAGCTGCGCAACGGCCCGTGCGGCGGCGTCCGCCTCGACGGAACCTGCGAGGTGATCCCTGCGATGCTTTGCCCGTGGGTGCTGGCCTGGAAGCGGGCCGAGCGCATGCCAATGCACGGCGCCGAAATCGAGCAGATCCTCCCACCAGTCGATCGCCGACGGCTCGGGACCTCGGCCTGGATCAACGACCTGACCTTGCCGCCCGCCAGGGGCATCTTCCAGGAGGGCGGCGTGGCCGCCAGTGTCGAGGACCGGGCGCCGGACGGGACTCCCCCCGGCCGCCGCTAGCGAACCGATGGATCGCCGCGGGACAAGCACCACGAAGGGACGTTCCCGCCTCGAGCGAGTTCTCCGTTCGGGGCGATTCGCCGTCACGGCCGAGCTCAACCCGCCGGACAGCGCCGACCCGCAGGCCGTCTACGATCGGGCGCTGGTGCTGGCCTCCGTCTGCGACGCCATCAACGCCACCGACGCCTCCGGCGCCAATGTCCATATGTCCAGCGTCAGCGTATGTGCCCTGTTGACGCGCGCCGGCTACGAGCCGGTGATGCAGGTCTCCTGCCGCGACCGAAACCGGATCGCCATCCAGGGCGATTTGCTCGGCGCGGCGGCGATGGGCGTGCGCAATGTGCTCTGCCTGACGGGCGATGGGGTGCAGGCCGGCGACCAGCCGGAGGCCAAGCCGGTCTTCGACCTGGATTCGATCACCCTGTTACGCACGGCGCGCCTGCTGCGCGACGACGGCCGCTTTCTAAGCGGACGACAGTTGGAGGCGGTCCCGGCTTTCTTCCTGGGCGCGGCCGAAAATCCATTCGCGCCGCCGTTCGAAGAACGGGCGCGGCGCCTGGCGAAGAAGATCGAGGCCGGGGCGGAGTTCTTTCAGACGCAGTTCTGCTTCGATCTACCTAGGATGGAGGCGTTTATGCGCCGGGTGCGAGACCTAGGGCTCCACGAAAGAGCGGCGATCCTTGTGGGCGTCGGTCCGCTGCGATCTGCGAAGTCGGCGGAGTGGATGCGGTCCCACATCCCCGGCGTGGTGATTCCTGACGCGGTCATCGAGCGCTTGCGGCGCGCTGGCGCCGAGCGCGAAGGCGACGAAGGCAAACGCATCTGTATCGAGGTCATCCAGCAGGTGCGCCAGATCGAAGGGGTGCGCGGGGTGCACGTGATGGCCTATCGTCAGGAGGAGCTGGTGGCCGAAATCATCGAGGACGCCGGGCTGCTGCCGCGCCGGGTGTCGGGCGCGGTCGGCATGGCCTCCGGCGTGGAGGCATGAGTCCCATGGAGACCATCGTCCGATCCCCCACCCGGGAAGTGCGCATCGGCCCGGACCGACCCTTCGTCATCGTCGGTGAGCGCATCAACCCCACCGGCCGCAGCAAGCTGGCGGCGGAAATGACCGCCGGCGATTTCGAGCGGGTGCGGACGGACGCTCGTGCCCAGGCCGAGGCTGGGGCGCACATCCTGGACGTGAACGCCGGGATCCCGCTCGTCGATGAACCGGCGTTGCTGGCGGAGGCGGTGCGCGTCGTGCAGTCGGTGGTCGAGACGCCGCTGTCGATCGATTCGTCCATCGTCAAAGCCCTCGAGGCGGGGCTGGCGGCCTATCAAGGCAAGGCGCTGGTGAACTCGGTGACGGGCGAAGACGAGCGGTTGGAGGCCGTCCTGCCACTGGTGGCGCAGCACGGCGCGGCGGTCATCGGGATCGCCAACGACGAAACCGGCATCTCCGAGGATCCGGCGGTGCGCTTCGCCGTGGCCAAGAAGATCGTCGAGCGCGCCGAGGCCTTCGGGATCCCGCGTCAGGACGTCCTGATCGACCCGCTGGCCATGCCGATCGGGGCCATGCGCAGCGCCGGATCGTCCCTGTTCGAGATCGTGCGCCGGGTGCGCGGCGAGCTGGGAGTCAACACGATCTGCGGGGCCTCCAACATTTCCTTCGGGTTGCCCGACCGGCCCGGGCTCAACGGCGCCTTCCTGGCGATGGCCATTGCCAGCGGCATGACCTGCGCCATCACTAATCCCCTCGAGCAATCGATCCGCAAGGCGATCCTGGCGGCAGACATGATGATGGGCCACGACGAGAATTGCGCCGCCTGGCTGGCGGCGCATCGTGGTGCCACCGGGGGAGAGGGGAGAAGCCGGCGGCGTGAGCGGCGGCGCGAAGGTGGAGACGCCCTCCCAGCCTGAGGCTGGCCGCCCGGTGCCGGCCTTCCCCTCCGACGCGCCGGTCGTGCTCTACGACGGCTGGTGCAACCTGTGCGACACGTCAGTGGCGTTCCTTCTGCGCCACGACCGTCAGGCGGTCTTTCGGTTCGCCGCGCTGCAGTCGCAGGCCGCCGCCGGGATGCTGGCCGGGTGTGCGTCGCGCGAACGCCTCGACGGGACGTTCGTCTTGGTCTATCGCGGTCGATGCCAAACGCGGAGCGAGGCGGTCCTGACGATCCTCTCCCTGCTCCCGCGCCCCTGGCCGGTTCTCGGCTGGCTGCGGCTCGTGCCGCGCAGCGTTCGCGACCGGGCCTACGAGTTCATCGCCGGCCGCCGCACGCGGTGGTACGGCCGCTCGCGCACCTGCATGACCTCGATCGCCGTGTACCGCGGTCGCTTCGTCGAGTGACTGGCGGCTAAGCAGGTATCCTCGTCCGCAGGCAACCGCAACGCATGCGCCTCGCACCCATTCGCCGATTGGCGGCCTTCGGTCTGCTCCTTGCGGCAGGCTGCCGGCCCGTCCTGCCTCCCCCCTCGGCGACAGCCTATCCCGCCACGGCCTCTCCCTCCGCGGCGATCGTCCCCAACGGGACGCCGTCCCTGGCACCGGTCAGCCCACAGGAATGGCTGCATCAGCACCTGGAACAGGTTTCGCAGAAGCGCCTGATGTCCGATGTGACGGCGCTTTCGGCGATCCCCACCCGGCATGTCAACAGCCCCGGAATCGCCGTCGCCGCGGGCTACATCGCCGATGCGTTCGCCGCGGCCGGAGTTCTGCTCGGTCCGGACATCTTCGCGCTGGGCTTCCGCGGGCAGTCGACGGACCAGGCCAATGTCGTGGCGTCCATCGACGGCTCGGATCCCACGGCTGGTGCCATTCTGCTCGGCGCCCATTACGACTCGCGGACGACAGACATCGGGGATTGGCTAAGCGCCGCTCCCGGGGCGAATGACAACGCCACGGGCGTGGCCGTCCTGCTGGAGGTCGGCCGGCTGCTGGCGGATTTCCACCCCAAGGCGACCATCTACCTGGTGGCATTCCCCGCCGAGGAGACCGGCCTGCAAGGAAGCCGGCATTTCGTCGAGAGCGGGCAGGCATCCGACGTACGAGCGATGGTGGCGTTTGACATCGTGGGCAACAGCAGCGGGCCG
>CAYUWF010000174.1:0-1139 GCA_964448245.1 uncultured Anaerolineaceae bacterium
CCTTCGGTGTAGTCGGGCTCGACGCCGAACTGGGTGATCGTCGGGCCGCGGTTGATCTCGACCACCCGCACCGGCGCGCCGAAGGCCAGCAGCGTTTCTTCGATCATGCGGCCGCGCTGGCGGTCGAGTTGATCATCGGCGCGGGCCTCGGCGCCCCGATCGAGGATCGAGGCCGCCGTCGGCAAGGACCAGGCTGCGCCGGGCGCCGCAGCCGCGCCGGAGTGGGTCTGCGTTTCGTCCCTCATGGTCGGCGCCGGCGGCCGGGGATCGCCGCGACTCTCGGCTGCCGCCGCGCCGCCAAACGATGACAGTGAAGCCTCGGGGTCTTCGCCCTCGAGAGGCCGCACCGTCCGCTCAGCCCCAGGTCGACCCGCCAACGGGAGAGAATGACTGCGCTCCCCCCGCGTCGTGCGCGCCCCGCGCGCCCGGCGCGCCCCGCGCCGCTTGGCGCGCAGATCTTCTCCGGCCTGGCCGGCGCGCTGTACGCCTTCAGCGAACTGCTCCGACAGCGAAAGTCCGAGGACAAGCGCCGCGCCGGCGAGGGCCAGCCCAAGCAGGACGACCCCGGCGCCTGCCACCCCGAGCCCCTGCACCAGCCCGCCCAGGATCAGCGCGCCTACATAGCCGCCGCCGGCGCCGGCTTCGGCGCGCTCCAGGCCGGTGCCGAAATCGACGGCTCCGGCGGCAGCGTGCAGCACCGCCATGAGCACGGCCAGCAGGATCAACCCGCCGGCCACCCGCCGGGGCGCGGCCACCGGCAGCCGGACTCCGAAGCGGAGAGCCAGGAAGAAGCCCGCGGCGGCTGCCGCCAGCAGAACGATGAGGTAAGCGGCCCAACCGAAGAGGGTTCGCAGCGCGCCTCCCCAGACCGCGGCCAGGCTCGGCCCGGCCGGCGCGAATAGCGCCGCCAGACTCAGAGCCGCGGCGAGCACCACGGCAATGGCCCCGAGCTCCACGCGGTGCGCCGAAACGAATCCCGAGATCGACTGTCCGATGGATGTGGCTGTCAATCGGGGAAGAGCCCGGGAGCGGCGGCCTCGGTCCGATACCCCCGAACCGGTCGCGCGCGTCCGTGGCGCCGATCTAGCTTGCCCCTGCCGGACCGTCGGCGCTCTGCGTTTGGCCAAGGGCCCTCCTCC
>CAYUWF010000174.1:1239-3534 GCA_964448245.1 uncultured Anaerolineaceae bacterium
CGGCCCATGCTACAATCGCGCCGCCGATGCCGAGCGGCACCGATCTCCTCCTCCAGGTCCCCTGCCTCGCCGGGATAGACATCGCCGAGCTCGAACGCATCTCTTTGCGGCGGGCGGAATTCGCCGCCGGGGAATGGATCTTCACGCCGCATACGCCGTCGCCCGATCTCCTCTTCGTCGCCGAAGGAACGATCGAGCTGCTCGATGCCTCCCGCGCCGACGCGCTGCGCCGCGTGGGGCGGGCTGTCCCGGGGGATTTGCTCGGGGAACATCGCCACAGCCGTCGACCGCCGGCCTGGGCGGCGCGCGCCGCAACCTCGGCCGTCCTCCTGCGCTGGCCGGCGGCGGAGCTGACGCCCTTCCTCTCCGCCCATCCCGAGGTTCGCGACGGGCTGCTGTTGCTGGCCGCCTCTCGCCGTCTGGCTTTGAACATGGGCTTCGCCTGGGTGGCCGACGACGAGACGGTCTACGGCCTGGCGCGCAAGCACCCGGCCTTGTTGGCGCGAGCCCTGCTCATCCCCCTGGTCGCCGTCTCGGCCGGTTTGGGGGCCCTGACGGCGGGCGGGCTCAATGGCAGCGGGCTGACGGCGGGGCTCGGCGCCGGCCTGGCCGCCTTCGGCGTCGCCTTCGGGATCTGGCAGGCCCTCGACTGGCGCAACGATTACTACATCGTCACCGATCGACGCGTCGTCTGGCTCGAAAAGGTCATTGGTCTGTACGACAACCGCCAGGAAAGCCCGCTGCGGATGATCCTCTCCGTGGCCGTCAATTCAGGACTGCTCGGGCGTCAGCTCGGCTATGGGGACGTTGAAGTCCGGACGTACACCGGTGCCATCACCCTGCGGGACACGCCCCACCCGGAGGCCTTCGCCGCGACGATCGAGGCCCTCGGGAGGCGCCTGCACCGCTCGAGCCTGCAGGCCGACCGCCAGACGATCCATGAGGCCCTGGAACAACGCCTGGTGTCCGGCCAGCCGGTGGTGGAACCCCCCTCCTATCGTCCTGCCGAGAGGGAAGAGCCGCGTGCCCAGGCCCACCCCGGGCTCGATCGCTGGAGCTTCGAGGCGCGCTTCGAAGAGGGCGGGGTCATCACCTACCGCAAGCATCTGGCCGTGTTGATCGGGCGTCTGCTCCTGCCGACGCTGCTCCTGCTGGCGACGTTCGGCCTGACCGCCACGGCCCAGACCGGCGCATGGGCCTTGGCCGCTTCCGGACTGTTCTACCCGCTCGTCGGGGTCTCGACGGCGGCGGCCGTCCTGTGGTGGTTGTACGAGTTCGCCGACTGGGCCAACGATCTGTACCAGATCACCCCGACGCACATCGTCGCCGTCCACAAGAAGCCGCTCGGGCGCGAGAGCCGCAAAGTGGCGCCGCTGGAAAACATTCTGGGGACCGAGGTCGACCGGCGCGGCCCGATCGGCATGATGCTGAACTTCGGCGACGTCGTCGCCAACGTCGGTGCCTCCTCCTTCAACTTCGAAGGCGTGCTCAATCCCTCGGCCGCCCAGCAGGACATCGTGCGCGCCCAGGAAACGCTGGTCGACCGACGCATGCAGTCCGACCGCAAGCGCCGGCAGGACGAGATGGTAGAGTGGCTCGCCGCGTATCACCAGCAGACGTCGAAACCCGAAGCCCCTGCCGCCCCCGATGGCGAGACGGCCCGCAGGCCGCCGGGTACGCCGCGCCAGCCCGGACCATGAGCCTGCGCCCGATCATCACCACCGAAGACCCGCGTCTGCGCCAGCGCGCCCGCGCCGTCCACACCCTCACCGACGACCTGCAAACCCTGATCGACGACATGGTCGAGACGATGCGCGCCGCGCCGGGCGTCGGCCTGGCGGCCACGCAGCTCGGCGTCCGCCAACGGGCGATCGTGGTCGAGTACCCGACGGACGAGGAGCAGGCCGAGGAGAAAGCCCCGCCCAAGTTGTACGTCGTCGTCAATCCGGAGATCGCCCGACGCTCGACGGAGATGGTCACCGCCGCCGAGGGCTGCCTGTCGATCCCCGGCTACATGGGCGACGTCGAACGCCACGCCTGGGTGACGGTCAGGGGGCTCAACCGCCGCGGACGACCGTTCCGGCTGAAGGCGCGCGGCTGGACGGCGCGCATCTTCCAGCACGAGATCGACCACCTGGACGGCGTCCTTTTCATCGATCGGGCGGAACGTGTCTGGCGTCCGGAGGCCGAGCCCGCCGAGCCGGCGCCGCAGGGGTGAGTCCGGCGGAGGCAGAGCCCGGCGAGGCGACATCCTTTCGAACGTGCATTTCCCGCGAAAGCAGGAACCCAGAACGC
>CAYUWF010000175.1:0-3481 GCA_964448245.1 uncultured Anaerolineaceae bacterium
CCGCTTGCGCCTAGAGGATCCCTAGCAAGCCCATGAGCCCTAGTGGTGTATGAGGAAAAAGAGGAGAGCCCCCTGCCGATCCACCGGACGGCCGGCACTGCCGCTCTTGCCGGAAAGCTCCGCGCAACACACCGTACGGAAGGGCGACCCTCCGGCCGGCGACCAACCTTACGCCCCTGTGGCCGTCGTGGGGAACGACCTGGGGTTTTGGTGGCCGGAGGCAGCCACGGTTGGGCGGAGCGAGCAGTCCTATGGTGGCCTGAGGCTCTATTGCCAACACTGTAGCTGACCGCAGCCGCAGAGTCAAGCAGCGTCCCGCTTAAAAAAGGTACTACGGCCGCGCGCCAGGCGATGGCGCTTCCAACCAACGCATTCTCGCGGTGCCCGTCGACTATAATCGCCTCCTCTCGCTCGTAGGACGGCCCACAACCAGAACGTTGCGGCCCGTCCGCGGCTGGCGCACCCCCGACGCCATCTCCGGGGACGGGTTTCCCAGCCTCCGCCCCGCCCGAGGAAGCCCGCCGGCGACACCGCGGCCCTCGTGGCCGCCGGGCGAGAGAACATTGCCAAGGAGGCCGGCCCATGAAGCGTGTCAAACTCATCTTCAATCCCCATGCCGACCGAGGCCGGGCCTGGGACATCGCCTCCTCGCTCAAGGCCATCATCGCCGGCCGCAGCGAGTTCGAGTGGGCCTCCACCGAGTACCCCGGCCACGCCACCGAAATCGCCCGCCAGGCGGCCCTCGACAAGTACGATGTGGTGGCGGCGCTGGGCGGCGACGGTACGGTCCATGAAATCGTCAACGGTTTGATGAGCGTCCCGGCCGAGGCCCGGCCGCTGCTGGGGGCGGTCCCGATCGGTTCGGGCAACGACTTCTGCCACAACGTCGGCATCCCCGCCGACCACGAGCAGGCCATGCAGCGCATCCTGACTGGAACGCCGCGGCCGATCGACATCGGCCACGTCACGGACGGCTCCGGCCGCTCGGAGTATTGGGGCAACACCCTGGGCGTCGGCTTCGACGCCACGGTCACGATCTACTCCTATCAGATCACTCGCTTGCAGGGGTTCGCCATGTACCTGTGGGCCGTCATCCAAACCATCGTCCGCAATCATGACGCTCCCCGCATGCGCATCCAGACGGACCAGGAGTCGTTCGATGAACCGGTGCTGATGCTGACCGTCTGCAACGGCCCGCGCGAGGGGGGCGGCTTCCGCGTGGCGCCGGCCGCCCAACTGGACGACGGCCTGCTCGACTACGCCCTGATTGGCAAGGTTTCGCGGGCGATGATGTTCCGACTGATCCCGGAGGTCATGAACGGCACCCACGGCCGCTTCCGGCAGGTGCGCCTCGGCCGCTGCCGCCGCCTGGAGCTCACCGCCGACCACCCGGTGACGATTCACACCGATGGCGAAATCTTCGCTGGCTTCACCTCGACCGTGTCCCAATTGACGGTTGAAATCCTGCCCGGCGCTCTCCAGGTCATCCTCTAGCGGGTTGCTGAAGAGCCTCGTTCCCGTCTCACCCCCCGGCCCCTCGCGGACACCGTCCCGGCGCTCTCCCGGGAGCAGCCCTGTGGGCCTCTCCGCCGAGAGAGTCTGGGTATGCGCGGAAACGTGGCAGAGATGGGGCGGCTAATCTTTGGGAGGTGGGCGAGCAAAGCTCCCCCCACCTCCCAGAATAGACCCTCCCCTCCCCCTGCATGGCCCCTCCAGACACGCACCCAGGATCGGGCAGGGGGAGGGGCAACGGGGTGGGGGTTCTGGCGGCCGATGTGATTCCTCAGCCACCCGCTAGAAACGGATTGTCCAGCATGCCGTCGCTCGGGCGGACTTTGCAGGACCACGATCTCGGGCATCTCCGCATCCTGGCCGAACTGTGGGGCCTCGACATGCCGCCCGGCCGACCGCCGCAGGCCGCGCCCGTGTTGGCCCGCCGGATGCTCGAACCCGGTCTGGCAATCGAGATCGCACAGGCCCTCCCGGTTCGGTCGCGCGAGGCGCTGGACGCCCTCCTGGCGCACCGCGGGCGCCAGTCGATGGGCGAGATGGCGCTCCGCTTCGGTCCGATGAGACCTATCGGACCGGGCCGGCGCGATCGGGAGCAGCCATGGCGGGATCCCGAAGCGGCCCTCGACGGCCTGTGGTATCGCGGCCTCATCGGCCTGGCCTTCTTCGAGACCCCCACCGGGCCGGAAGAGTTCGCCTACCTGCCGGACGAACTGCGGGAGGCCCTCCAGCCGTTGATCCCATCCCCGCCCCTTCGGCTGCCGCCCTCTCCTCCGCCGGCCGTCATGCAACCAGCCGGCGGTGCAGCCGATGACGCCGTCACACTCCTCGCCGCGCTTCGCCGCAGGCCGGCGCGATCTGTCGGGGGCGCGGCGCAGGCCGACTCGCTGCCTCCTGCCCTGTCGGCTGCCCTCCAGCGCCACCTCATCCATCCCGAGTCGCTCGGGCTCCTACTGGTGCTCTTGCGCGGCCTCGGCGTCATCGTCCCCGGCCCGCTGCGCCCCGATCCCGTGAAAGTGCGGGAGCTGCTGGCGGCCGGGCGGGCCGAGGTCCAGGGCCGACTGCTGGAGGAATGGAAGGGCACACGCCGCTATAACGATCTGGCCAACACGCCCGGTCTGACAGCGCCCAAAGGGAAGTGGCCCAACGACCCGGCCGTCAGTCGGGCGGCGGTGCTGGCGCGGCTGGCCTCCTGGCCGGTCGGCGAGTGGCTCGTCCTCGAATCGGCCATCTCTGAAGTCCGCCGGCTTCACCCGGCCTTCCTGCGGCCGGGGGGCGATTTCGATTCGTGGCATCTGCAGGACTCGTTCAACGGCCGGTTCCTGCGCGGGCTGGTCGATTGGGAGCTGGTGGACGGAACGTTCCTTCGGCACGTGATCAGCGCACCTCTGCACTGGCTGGGAGCCGCCGACCGAGGGTACGACGAAGGATCGGCCCGACCGACGCACTTCCGCGTGCGCCTCGGCTCCGCGTCCGGAACCCCGGTCCCGGCGCCTCTAGAACCGGAGGCCGATCTGCCGCCTGCCCGCCTGTTCCCCGACGGGCGCATCCTCGTGCCGCGCCTGGCGTCGCTTCCCCATCGCTACCAGGTGGCGCGCTTCGCCGAGTGGTCCGGCCGCGACGCCTCCGGTTACCGCTATCGTCTGACCCCACGGGCGCTGGCCGCCGCCGCCGCCCAGGGACTGGAGGCCCGTCGCGTCGCAGGTGTGCTGGAAGCGGCGGCCCTCCGTCCCGTGCCGCAGGCCTTAAGCCGCGCCATCGAGCGATGGTCGCGCCGCGGGACGGAGGCCGTGCTCGCCTCCTCGATCGTCCTGCGAGTCAAGAACGCCGAGACTCTGCGCCTGCTGCGCGCCGATCCGGCGACCGGCCGGTATCTCGAAGAGATCCTCGGCCCGACGGCAGCGCGCATTCGAAGCCGCGATCGGGAGGCCCTCCTCGCCGCGGCGGCACGCCGCGGATTGCTGATCCAACC
>CAYUWF010000176.1:0-3336 GCA_964448245.1 uncultured Anaerolineaceae bacterium
GCCGCCGGGTGGCTCGTGCTGCAGGCGTTCAAGCCGGAGTTCTTCCACTGGCCGCTGGCCGTCGCCGCGATCCTGGGGCTGTTCGCGACCTTCGCCCTTATCGGGTACTGGGTCGACGGCGGAGGCACGCTCGGCGCCTTCGGCTTGGGAGCGGGTTCGGCGATCCTGATCTGGCCGCTCGCCTCCCGCCAGGCAGCCGCCGCGGAAAAAGGGAAGGAATCTTCCACCCGCAAACGGTAGCCGGCCGCGGCTCCTGACGCAGGGAGGGATGCCCAATCGCTTCCAAACAAAGCCCGCGGCCCTGCCGCGGGCTTTGTTGTGGGGGGGACCCCACCCTGGTCTGCTGACAGTCTTTGACAGCATCTGAGGGCAGGTGCAGGGGGCCGGAGAGTCGCCGCTCGTCGGTCCCGCTACCATGGGGGACATGGCAGTTCCCCAGCGCCGCACTCGTCCACCTGCTTGCGCCTTCTGGCTTGCCTGCGCCATCACTGTCCCTTCGCTGGTCTCTCTCGTGGCCTCCGGCTGGGGTCTTCCGGAGGTCGTTGCCACCGGGATGTGCCCACCGGCGCCTCCGGACAGCCCCGCCTATCCGTGCTCAGCCCAGGAGTACTTGCTACGCATGACCCTTGGGCCGTGGGCGCTGGCCGGGACAGCTTCGTCAGGTCCGCCTGGATGTCTCTAGTGGGCGCGACCGGGGCGGTCGTTCATTTCCTCCGCGCGCGAAAACGCGCGCCGAATCCTGCACCTTAGATCTCTGACAATGCCGAGGAGAGCCAAATGACGTCAACGCTGATGGCCCCATCCACCCCGACCCCGGGTCCGTCGACGGCGAGTTCCGTCCGGTCGCCTGTGGCTCTGACCCTGGTCGCTCTGGGCCTCGGCCTGGCGGTCGAAGTTCTCTTCTACCGCCAGCGCCCCGGCGTCTCCTTCTTCCTGTGGGCCGCGGCATGCGTCCTGGCGGCGGTGCTGGCGAGCCGGATCGAGCATGTGGGTGTCTCGACCTCGGCCTGGCTGGCAGCCGTGGGGGTGGTCGTATTCTCCGGAGCGACCTTCTTCCGGCAAGAACCCCTGACCGTCTTCCTATGTGTGATGCTGACCCTTTTCTTTCTGACGCTGGTGGTGCGTGTGTTTCGCTTCGGCCGCCTGGGGCGCTTCGGTTGGGTCGACACGGCCGTCGCCTTCCTGTGGGTACCGCTGGAGGCCTGGATCCGCCCGTGGCCTGTCGCCAGCGAAGCCTGGTCCGGAACGGTCCGCGAGCGCGGCGGTCGAAAGGCCGCCTTCTCCATCGTGCGCGGTCTGCTGCTGGCGCTGCCCTTCCTGGTGGTGTTCATCGTGCTCTTGAGCGCGGCCGACCTGGTCTTCGGTGACTACGTCGAGCAGGTGCTACGCTTCATCGACCTCGATACGCTGATCGATTGGACGGCGCGGATCCTGGTCGTGCTGGTCAGCGCCGTCTTCACCCTGGGGGCGCTGGTGGCCGCCGTGCGGGCCCCCGGGGACCGCGAGCTCATCGGGGAAGACCCACTGCTGATCCGACCTTTCCTCGGGTTCACCGAGGCCGCCATCGTGTTGACGCTGGTGGTCCTGGTCTTCCTGTCGTTTGTGGGTGTGCAGTTCGCCTACCTGTTCGGCGGTGAGGCGAATATCCATGCCGCCGGTTACACCTATGCCGAATACGCACGCCGTGGCTTCGGGGAATTGGTGGCCGTGGCCTTCCTGGCCCTGGGCATGACTTACCTTCTGGCGACGGTCACCCGCAAGGAGAGGCGCGGCCAGGGAGCAGCCTTTCTCGGCCTGTGCGTGACTCTCGTTCTGCTGGTGGCGGTGATGCTGGTCTCGGCCTATCAGCGCCTGGCGCTGTACGAGCAGGCCTACGGGTTCAGCCGCTTGCGGACGTATACCCATGTGGCCATTGCCTGGCTGGCCGTGGCGTTCGTCGTGTTTCTCGTCCTGCTCTTCCTGCGTCGCCTGCGCCTGCTGGCCCCGGCCGCGGTGCTTCTGGCCTCCGGGTTCACGCTGAGCCTGGTGTTCGTCAACGTCGACGGCTTCATCGCCGACCGCAACGCCGCCCGCCATCTGGCCTCCGAGGACCTCGATGTCGCATACCTGGGTATGCTCTCGGACGATGCCGTGCCCCGGCTCGTGAGACTCGTCTCCCAGACCTCGGGCGATGCTCGGCAGGACTTGCTGGCGAACCTGTCTTGCCGGCGGCACGACCTCGAGCGGTCTGCCGCGCGGCTCGCCTGGCCGTCGGCGCATGCCAGCCGGACCCGCGCCATCTTTTCTCTCGCCGTGATCGACGCCGAGCTGGACGCCTTCCCGGTGTACCTCGACTACCACGGTGTGTCCGATCAGGACTGGGTATCCTATCTGGTCAAGACGCCGGACGGTTTCGAGCCGTGCCGGGAGGCCTTCATCGGCTGACACGGCCGCCGGACGGCGGCCTCGCCAACTGATCGGGGCCACATCCGGCGAATGCCGGACGTAAGTGCATGGCGGCGCAATCTTACCTGTGCTGGGCGGCTGCGGCGGTGGCTTTCCCATCGCCCTCGCGTGCGAGGGTAATCCGGCCCGCCCCTTCCCGATTGACCCAAGACTGCCTTTCGGCTATCATCAATCCGTCACCTAGAGGCTAGGCCCGCGTAAGGAGCCGATCCTCGAGGTGGTCCCCCATACCGCGAACTCACAGAGGACATGCGCTTGCCTGCGTCCATGGTCCGGGGCCCGTACGACGCATCTAAGGAGCGGGTCTCGTTCCGGATGTCCCACCACACGCTGTCATAGATGGCCGGCCGCCCTGCTTGAAGGGCGGCCGGTGTCTCTTGAGAGGCCGCCACTCACGTCCGCCTCCGGCCGTGGTTCGCCGCTCTGTGGCCGAGCCAGGACCGGCGGGATCGCTTAAGAGGGCCGATCGATGCAGGCCGACCCCGACGGCGTTTCCTACATCGTCGAGATGCGCGAAGTCTCCAAGCAGTTCGGGGAGACCGTCGCGCTCGATCACGTCACTCTCCGCATCCGCGACGGCGAGTTCTTCTCGATGCTCGGGCCGAGCGGCTGCGGCAAGACGACGTCCCTGCGTCTGATGGCCGGCTTCGAGCTGCCGACGGCAGGCGAGGTGCTGATCGCCGGCGAACCGCAGGGCAGCCGCCCGGCCTTTCAGCGCCCGGTCAATACTGTCTTCCAGAGCTACGCCCTCTTCCCGCACATGACGGTCTACCAGAACACGGCCTTCGGATTGGAAATGCAGCACGTCCCTAGGGACGAGATCCGCCAGCGCGTCACCCAGGCGCTCGAGCTCGTCCAGCTCCCGGGGAAGGAGAACCGCAAGCCCAAGCA
>CAYUWF010000177.1:0-3300 GCA_964448245.1 uncultured Anaerolineaceae bacterium
GATGGCTTCTTCTGACAGTCTTCGAGACCTCCTCGTCCGCGGGATCGCCGCGGCGAAGGGGGGATCCAAACAGGAAGCGCGTTTCTTCCTGGAGTGGCTTCTTCGTCGGGAGGCGCCGGAGGAGATGCAGGTCGATGCCTGGTGGTGGTTGAGCCAGGTGACCGACGATCCGGCGGAGGTCCGACGCTGCATCGAAGAAGTCCTCACCCGAGATCCGGCCCACCCGCAGGCACGCCGGGCCAAAGCTGTCTTGGACGGCCGCCTCAAGCCCGGGTCTGTGGTCGACGCGGACCACCTTCTCACGCCACTCCTGTTGCCGGAGAACGCGACGGCCGGTGAGAGGTTTGTCTGTTCCCGCTGCGGGGGCCGGCTGGCTGCCAGCGCGGACGGGGCGTGGCTGGCGTGCGGCTATTGCGGGTGGCGCCGTTCGCTGGCGAGCGGAGAGGTGGTCGCCGAGCAGGATTTCGTCGTGGCGATGGCTACGGCGCGCGGACACCGGAAGGCGAAGCGGACGCGGACGTTTCGTTGCACCGCATGCGGCGCACCTTACATTCTTGCGCCGGAAATGCTTTCCTTGACCTGTCCATACTGCGGAGCGGCGCATGTTATCGAACACGCCGGCTCGGAGGAGTTGATCCCTCCGGATGGAATCCTCCCCTTTCAGGTCTCGGATCCGGCGCGGAGCGTGGCAGAGCCTGCCCGGGAGGTGCGGACCTGGCTTGGCCTCTACCTACCGCTGTGGTCCTTCGATCTGAGCGGCCAATTGCCGTGGAAGGGCGTCCGGAAGGATCGTGAGAATAGGGTCACGGAGACTGTGAACGGGGCACTCTTGGTCTTGGAAAGGCATCACCTTGTGCCGGCCAGCCGCCACTTGCCGGAGGGCTGGGCGCGGTCGGCGCTCGCCTACGACGTGAACGGCCTGCGCCCTTTCCAGCCGGCGGCACTAGCCGATTGGCCCGCAGAGACTTATCAGGTCCCGCTGTCGGATGCTGCGGTCATCGCGCATGCCGAAGTCTTCGCCGAGGCCCGTCAGCGGTCACGGCGTGAGATTCCGCCTGGTGTACAAGATGTGGGGTTCGACTCGAGGGGTTTTGCCTTCGATGGGTTTCGGCTGATCCTCGCCCCGGTTTGGATCGGCCTGGACGGCGGGAGCCCGCCCCGGCCCACAATCGTTGTGAACGGCCAGAGCGGAGCGGTCGGCGCGGAAAAGGGGCGCCGCGCTCCGGGATGGCTTTCCCGCCTCCTAGGGACCCGCTGAATGAATCGTGGATCCCCGGGCCATCGATGCGCCGCGCGGGGCATAACGATCGGTGGCCGCTCAGGATGAGCTCGGGTTGAACGGCGATTACATCTACCTTCCGCAGGGACACGTGGTGAATGGCCCGGGGAGCCTGTCCCGGCTGGGCGATGAGGTCGGGCGGCTCAAGGGTGAGCGCGCATTCCTGATCACCGGCCACAGCCTCGCCGAAAAGGCCGGTCTTGTGGCCCGGATCTGTGAGAAGCTCGGCGATCGATGGGCCGGGATGTTCGCCGGGAGTCGCCAGCACACACCCAAGGGCGATGTCGCCCGGGGATCGGCCGAGGCAAGGGCGGCCCGGGCCGACCCAGCCTCCCAAAAAACCCTCCCCTCCCCCTGTTAGAACGACCAGAGCAGGCCGGGACTCGAGGCAGGGGGAGAGGTGAGAGGAGGTGGTGAAACCGTCGCCTCTGATCACTTAGGAGCCATCATGGAAGCCGACCCCGCAACGCTGCCGTGGAAATCGGTCTACAAGTTGATGATCGGCTCGATCCTGCCGCGGCCGATCGGCTGGATCTCGACCGCCGACGCCGCCGGGCTGGCGAACCTGGCCCCGTTCTCGTTCTTCAACGCCGTCTCCTCGCGGCCGCCGATGGTCGTCTTCTGCCCGACGATCCGTGAGTTCGATGCCGGGCGGAAGGACACGCTGCGCAACGTGCGCACCATGGGCGAATTCGTGGTCAACATCGTCACCGAGGCGCTGGCCGAGGCGATGAACATCACCTCGACCGAGTTCCCGGCCGAGGTAGACGAGTTCCTGGCAGCCGGCCTGACAGCGGCCCCGTCGCTCGTCGTGGCGCCGCCGCGCGTCGCGGAGTGTCCGATTCACTTCGAATGCCGGCTGCATCAGCTCATCGAACTGGGCGACGAGCCCGGAGCGGGAGCGCTGGTCCTGGGACGGATCGTCCACCTGCACGTCGACCCCTCGGTGCTGACGGGCGAGGACAAGATCGACCTGGCGGCGCTGCGCCCGATCGGGCGCGTGTCGGGCGCCGGCTACTGCCGCGTGACGGACGTCTTCCAGATGCCGCGGCCCAAGTCGCAGTTGGGTGATGTCAATGGCGGTCCCCACCGTGGCTGACTCGTCCCGCCTCACCCCCCTGGCCCCCCTCTCCACGGGTAGGCTCGACGCCGGCCGTGGCGAGCCTGGGCGGAAAGGGGGTGGTTTTCCCCTCCCCCTGCGCGGCCGCAGGTTATTGAGGGCTTCGTTTCTGCAGGGGGAGGCCTTCCAGGCTGCTTCGCGAGGGCAGGCGTGGGGGTAGGACGAAAGGTGCCACCGCCGCAGGCGGGTTACCCCATCATCACCCTGCTCACCGACTTCGGCCTCGAGGATGGGACGGTCGGCGTCATCAAGGGTGTCATCCTGGGCCTGGCGCCGCAAGCGCGACTGGTGGACCTCTCGCACGGGATCGGCCCGCAGGATATCCGGGCGGCAGCCGTCGTGCTCGTCCGAGCGGCGCCTTTCTTCCCGGAAGACGCCATTCACCTGGTCGTCGTCGATCCGGGGGTGGGGACGGAGCGGCGGCCGATGGCGGCGCGCCTCGGTCCGCACGTCTTCGTCGGGCCCGACAACGGAGCGGCGACAAGACTGATCGAGCGCGCCGAGCGCCTGGCGCAGCCGACGGCGTTCTTCCACCTCGACCGACCCGAGCGTTGGCTGCCGCAGGTGAGCGACGTCTTCCATGGGCGCGACCTCTTCGCCCCCGTGGCGGCCCACCTGGCCAACGGCGTGGCGCTGGAAGACCTCGGGACCCCCTTCGCCGATCCGGTGCGTCTCTTCCTGCCCTCGCCCGAACCCTTTCTCGGTGGCTTGCGCGGCGAGGTGGAAACCGTCGATCACTTCGGCAATCTGCGGTCGAACATCCGGCGCGAGAACTGCGGCGGAAGGACGCCCGCCGCGGTGCGCGTCGGCGACGTCGAAATCGCCGGCCTGGCCCGGACGTTCGGGGAACGACCGGTGGGAGAGTTGATCGCCTTCTGGGGAAGCGGCGGCGAGCTGTGCG
>CAYUWF010000178.1:0-3187 GCA_964448245.1 uncultured Anaerolineaceae bacterium
GGGGGTGCAGGTGTCGCGAGGGTCAGGGGTGGGGGTTTGACGACGGTCGCCTTTTTTCAGCAACCTGCTAGCTCGGTGGAGTCTGATCGCCTCCCGGCCGGACCCGCGTGAACAAGAGATAGGCAACGACCAGAAGAAGCAACCCGCCGAACGGGAGGTAGGCGCCGATCTGTCCTCCGATCCCGCTCCCGCTAGTGACCTGGATATCGAAGGCGGTCTCCGCCGGGCCGGCCGGCCCGTCGATCAGCACCGCAACGTGCCATTGCCCGGCCGCGGGCAGCTCGAGAACCGTCCCATAGTCCCTGGGGATGCTCGCCGCGCCCTGGAGCGCCGACTCTTGGATCGCGGCTCCCGTCTCGGGCTGGACGGCCTGGACGAGCACGGCCGCATCAGTGACCGCCTTGCGCGTGGCGCCGTCGAGCACGCGAACCTCGATCGACAAGTTCTCGGCGCGGCCGGGGCCCGGGGAGGTGACGACCCGAACGAGATAGGATCCGGCGGGGGCATGGTCGAGCTGGATCCGCCGCACGGCTCCGTGGGTGTGAACCCCTTCGGGGCGTGACAGGCCGCACAGCGCAGCCTCGGAGTCGTTCGAAGATGGAGCGAACCGCGAGGACGAGGCCAGGCTCGGGATCCAGGTCGCGGCCACCAGCCCTCCACCGTAAACCACCAGGCAAGTGATCAACGACACGGCCCCGGCCGAGGCGACAAGCGGCAGCCATCCGGCACGACCCTGCGGCGAGGCGGCCACCAAGAGGAATCCCATCGCGGCCGCTTCGAGCGCAACGCTGGCGAGCCCGGCGCCATCGACGGGCTCCGGGTACGGCTGGAAGGGAGCGGCCACGACATGCGTCAGGCCCCACAGGAGAACCATCCCGCCGGAAAGAATGAAGCCGCCCAGCCGGACTCGCCGGGTGGGAAGCAGCCAGTAGGCCGCCGCCCATCCGATTTGCAGCGTCCCCAAGAGAGCGAAGAACAGGCCGTGAGCCGGAGTGTGCAGCGAGTGCTCGGGGGTGACAGCCAGATGGATGAGACCGCTCAATGCCAGTGTTGTGCAGGCCAGGACGTCCAGCCGGCGACCCCGCAGTGTGGTTGAAGTTGCACTGGCGGCGGTCATGCGAGCAGTTGGGGCGAGGGCCGTTGTTGCCTATCCCTCTTCGAGGAGGCGCTGCACGTCGAGACGCAAGTCTTCCGCGCGTGTATCAAAGGGATAGTGTACCCGCAGTCTACCCGCCTGGTCGATTAGGAAGACTCGCGTCGTATGGGCGATGATGGGTTCCTCCGACGGATCGTGGTTTTCCAGATCGACGAAAGCTGCCGCCCCGTAGGAAGCCAACAAGTCGGGAAGGTCCTCCGGCGTCGGGCGGACTCCGATGAAGCGAGAATCGAACGCCGACACGTAATCCGCCAAGACCGGCATCGTATCCCGCTTCGGGTCGACCGTCACAAAGACGAAGCGTACTCGCTCCGCCTGCGGCCCCAGCTGCTCGAAGAGCTCCCGCGCGACGGCCATCGTCGCCGGACAGAAGTCCGGGCAGTGGGTGTAGCCGAAGTACACCAGCGTGACGTTCTCCGACGGCGTGCCGACCGAGAGCGGGTCGTTCGTCGTCGTCTCTCCGACAAGCTCGCGCGCCGGAGGCGGAGAGTCATAGGCGGTCCCGTGCCAGACGACGGCCCGTGGCGAACACGCGCCGATCAGGCCGGCAACCACCGCCAGGGGAAGGAGGATCGGGCAACCATCGGGCCTCATCGGGTCGAAATGATAACATGGCAAACGCCGCCGACCGATCGACGGCCCGTCGAAGAGCGAAGGAGGGTGGACGATGGAGTATCGCAAGCTGGGCCGCAGCGGCCTCCGCCTCTCGGAGTTGTGCCTGGGGACGATGCAGTTCGGCTGGACCGCCGACCAGGCGACGGCGCACCTTATCCTCGATAAGGCCTTCGCCGCCGGCGTGAACTTCATCGACACGGCCGATGTCTACTCGCGCTGGGTCGAAGGGAACTCGGGCGGCGTGGCCGAGCAGATCGTCGGGAACTGGCTCGCCGGCGGATCGGTCCGTCGGGATGACGTCCTGCTGGCGACGAAAGTGCGCGGCCGGACGGGGGAGGGGCCGAATGACGAGGGCCTGACGAGGCAGCACATCCTGGCCTCGGTCCAGGCGTCGCTCCGCCGATTGCACACCGACTACATCGACCTCTATCAGCTCCACTACCCGGACAAGGAAGTCCCGATCGAGGAGACGCTGAGCGTGCTGACCGACCTTGTCCGCCGGGGAGACGTGCGCTACATTGGGTGCTCCAATTTCCCCGCGTGGCGCGTCGTCGAGGGTATGTGGGCTTCGGATCGGAAGAACCTGGCCGCCTTCGCCAGCGCTCAGCCTCACTACAACCTCATCCATCGGCGCGAGTTCGAGGAGGAGTTGGAGGCCGTCTGCAGCAGGTACGAGATCGGCGTCCTGCCGTACAGCCCGCTGGCGGGAGGCTTCCTCACGGGCAAGTATTCACGCGGCGCACCGCCGCCGGACGACACGCGCGGCGCATCGAGCGGCCGGGTGCGAGCGTATCTGGACCGGCCCGAGGCGTGGCGCGCCCTGGAGGAGTTGCAACGGATTGGGCAGGGGAGGGGGAAATCGCCGTCCCAGATCGCCCTGGCCTGGCTGCTGGCCAAGCCTGCCGTCACCAGCCCGATCATCGGCCCTCGCAGCCTGGAGCAGTTGGACGACAACCTTGGCGCGCTCGGGATCCGCCTGGAAGCCGAGGAGATCGACGCACTCGATCGCGTCAGCGCATGGGACGAGGGCGCGTAGAAGGAGGGGCAACGCACCCGCCCCTACTTCGGGCGAGACACCAACTCCTCAAGACGCGGCAGCGCCCTACGCCAATGGCTTTTCATACGCTCGGCCTCGGCGGCGCTCGCCACGTTCCCATGGGTTACGACGACCGAGCATTTGGATCTGCCCTTGGCGGTGAAGGTCACATCAACGCTGCTCCGGCCGCTGCACCAGCGGACGCGGAGCGGCCTTGGTGATCTCCATCGGCGCCCGCGGCAGCCATGCCCTGGCTGGCTGGACCCCCGCCTCGCCTTCGGGATCCCCTCCGGGATGCGAAGCGCGATGCGAAGCGCTATTCGCCGGGGTGACAGCAAACCACGTGTTCCTGCCCGCTAGGGTCGTGACACCGGAAACGG
>CAYUWF010000179.1:0-3184 GCA_964448245.1 uncultured Anaerolineaceae bacterium
TGATCGGCAATCACTATCCGGAGTTCGACTACGAGCGCAGCCTGGCCAACCTGGAGGAGGCGCTGGCTCGGTTAGACATTCCGCTCCCGGTGGTGCAGGACATCGAGCGGGAGGCCTGGTCGGACTACGGCACCCATTATTGGCCGACGCTGTACCTCATTGACAACCGGGGTCACCTTCGCTACAGCCCCATCGGGGAGGGCAGTTACGCCGAGATCGAGGAGGCCATCCAGCTGCTGATCTCCGAGGGGTAGCCCTTGCCTGGCCAGGTGCGGCGCGGGTGGTGACTTGATCACGGGCCGAGGGCAGGTCTAGCGCTTGGCTGCCGCCGCGCGCCGCACCAACTCGGGGAAATCGGGCTTGAGGCTGGCGCCGCCGACCAGGGCGCCGTCGAGGTCGGGCATGGCCATGAATGCGCCGATGTTCTCGACGGTGACGCTTCCGCCATAGAGCACACGGACGGCCTCCGCCGTGCGCTGCCCGAAGAGGTCGGCCAGCGCGCCGCGAATCGCCAGGGCCACAGTGCGGTTGGCGTCGGCCGGCGTCGCCGCTCTGCCAGTCCCGATAGCCCAGATCGGCTCATAGGCGATGAGACCGGTTTCCACTTGTTCAGCGGCCAACCCGTCGAGCGCCGCGCGCACTTGCGCGCCGACAACGTCGGCGGTTTGGCCGGCCTCGTTCTGCGCCAGGTTCTCGCCGACACATAGGATCGGGACCAGGCCGTTCGACAGGGCAGCCTCGACTTTGCCGTGGAAGGCGGCGTCGGCCTCGTCCAGGCCGCCGCTCGCTCGCCTCTCCGAGTGCCCGAGGATCACGAAGGAGCACAGCCCGGCCAGCATCGGGGCGGAGATGTCGCCGGTGAAGGCGCCCTTGGCCTGGCTGTGGATGTTCTGCCCGCCGAGGCGTAGGCGCGTGCCGCGCAGAGCCTCCTCGACTGCGGAAAGCGCCGTGAAGGGAGGGCACAAGACGACCTCGACGCCTTCGACCTCGCCCAGCGAGCGCCGCGTACGGCGGACGAATTCGACCGCCTCCGCCGGCCTGCCGAGGTTCATTTTCCAGTTGGCGGCGATCAAGGTCTTGCGCACGGGGAACTCCGGGGGAACCGAGCCTCGGACGATCAGGTCTGTCCGTCTGCTTCCGCCACCAGGGCCAGCACCGCTTCGCGCGTCAGCTTCGATTCGCCTCGGGCGATGGCGTCCAGCGTGGCATAGGCCAGCTTCAGCGGTATCTGGTAGATCGCCAGGAAAGCGCGGGAAGGGACGGTCAGGGCGTAGGCTTCGGCCCGCTCCAAACACTCCCGGGCGTAGGCCGCCAGCCTTTCGGCGGTGTAGCTGGGCGGGAAGAAGTCGATCCCGCGCGCCAGGTCTTCGGGGCGGTTGCGGACGATGTTCACGATCTGCAAACCCCGGCCGAAGAGCAGGGCCTGCGAGCGATCGACCTGGGCGCCCTCGAAGAAGGCCAGCAGGTCGCACAACAATATTCCGACCGAGCCGGCGACGCCGAAAGTGTAGCGATCGAGGTCCTCCAGGCTGCCGATCATCCAGTTGACGCCGGCCCAATAGGCCATGCGGTCGGCCATCGCCGCCACCGTCTCCCAGATGCGCGGTGCGATGGCCGCCGGGGCGAGCATCGCCCAATCCGCCAGACGAAGCGAGACCTCCGGCAGCGTTTCCCGGTGCAACTGAAGCGCCTGATCGATTGGGGCGCGGTCGAAAGCCTCCAGCGAACTCTGGCCCTGAAAGGCGAGGCTCAGCCGGCCGAGCAGGTTGACCTTGGCGGAGCTGGAAAGGCCAGGATGGTCCTCGATCTCATCCAGCCCCCGCATGCACAAGTAGCCGCAGGCGACGGCTTCCCGCAGGCCACCGGGAAGCCGGACGACCGGCAGGTAGAACGTCCGGCTGGTCTCTTTCAGAGCAGCCAGCATATCGAGCATCGAGGAATCGGCTCCTTCAGGCGGGGGCCCGCCATCTACCTGCGGGAACGCCCTATTCTTTGCGGGCAGGCCCTGCTTGTCAAGGGCGCCGAGGGGTCTGTCCGGCCGCCTTCGACGTTAGGCGGCTGTAAGGTCCACGGTGGGGACTTCTCCCCTAAACTGGACGCCATAAGGTCAGAATATACCAAGGCTTGTTCGGCACGCCGCCTTCGTGGGGAGGCATCATGGCACGGGCAATCAGCGACGGTGATATCGAGACCTTCCTGCGGCGCAACGTCGAGAAGTACCCCTCGCAGATCAGCCTGATCCAGGCCGCTGTGCACCTCCTGTGGCCGAACGGCGCGCCGACCGGCGGTGCCGAGCGGGTTGTCCGCGTTTGTCTGGGGCAGAACCTCGCCAGCCTGCCCGAGTCGGCCACCTCTCCGAGGGCGACCCGGTTTACGGCGACAGGCTCTCAAGCTCACTGATCTCGCCGGACCGAGGGACACCCTTCTCCGGGCTCGCTGTCTGGACTTTCGCGCCTGTGCCCGAGCCATGCCTTGCGGCTCATTGCCCGGGCCGTCGCGTTTCCCCTAGAATCGTGCAGAGGCACAGGGTAGACTCAACGCATGGTTAGCGAGCGTTCTGACGGTTCGTCCAATCGTCGCCGCGCGTTTCTTGGCGTCCTGACCGCATCTTTGGGTGTGCTGCTCGTCGGCTGCCAGTCGGTCCAGGCTCTGATTCTCCCCCCGGCGCCGACCGCCACGCCGACCGCCACCCCCACGGCCACCGCCACCGACACGCCGACTCCGACTTCGACCTTGACGCCCACACCGACGGCCACCGACACCCCGACCATCACCCCGACACCGACGGTTACCGACACGCCGACGATCACGCCCACGCCGACGTTCGACTTCCCCGACGTAACTGTGAGCGAGCAGGCCCACTGCCGCTACGGCCCGAACAAGAACTATCTGCACGCCGGCGACTTGTATGCCGGCGAACACGGGATCTTGTGGAATCGCAACTCGAACGGTACCTGGTTGTGGGTCCGCTTCGACAAGCTGTGGTATGCCTGCTGGGTGGCGGCGTCGGTCGTCGATGTGGACGGGGATATCTTCAGCGTGGTCCGCACGACAACGAAGCTGCCGCACTCGGTGCTCTACCAGCCGCCGGACGTGGTCAGCGCCTCGCGCCAGGGGGACGAGGTCACGATCACCTGGGAACCGGTCTGGATGACGACCGACGACGATCGCGGCTACTTCGTCG
>CAYUWF010000180.1:0-3089 GCA_964448245.1 uncultured Anaerolineaceae bacterium
TGCGCGCAGAACATGGCCGTCTCGGAGGCGAAAAGCTTGGCCATCGAGGCCTGCAGGGTGTAACGCTCCCCGGTGTGTTTGGACCGCTGCTTAGCCAGCGCCGCCTGGAGAATCAACAACCGGCTGGCCTCGATGCGGATCTTCATGTCGGCCAGCTTGAATCCGATGCCCTGGAACTGTCCGATCGATTGGCCAAAAGCCTCCCGCTCGCGGGCGTAGGCCAGGCTGGCCTCGTAGGCGGCCTCGGCAATGCCCAGCGCCTGTGCGGCGATACCGATGCGGCCGGCGTCGAGCACCGTCATAGCGATCTTGAAGCCCTCGCCCTCCTCCCCCAGACGCTCCTCGGCCGAGCACTCGTAGCCGTCGAAAACGATCTCGCAGGTGGCCGAAGCCCGGATGCCCAGCTTCGGCTCATTCTTTCCCCGGCTAAAGCCGCGCCGGGTGGTGTCGATCAGGAAGGCGGTGATGCCCTTGTCCTTCTTGTCGGGGTCGGTCATGGTGAACAGCAGAATAAACTCGGCCACCGGTCCGCTGGTGACCCACGATTTACGTCCCTGGAGGACATAGTCCTTCCCCCGGCGCACCGCTCGTGATCGCATCGTCCCCGCATCCGACCCGGACATCGGCTCGGTTAGGGAATAGGCGCCGATGGCCTTCCCCGAAGCGACCGGCTTGACGTACTTCTGCTTCTGAGCCTCCGTCCCAAAGCGCAGGATGCCGTGGCAGAAGAGGGAGTTGTTGACGGACATGATCGTGCCGTGGGCGGCATCGACCTTCGAGATCTCCTCCAGCGCCAGGACGTAGGCCAGGCTGTCCAGGCCGGCGCCGCCGAAGGCCTCGGGCACCTCAATCCCCATCAGCCCCAATTCGCCCATCTTGCGGATGGTCTCGCGGGGAAACTCGCCGGTCTCGTCGAAGTGCGCCGCCACCGGGGCGATCTCGTGCTGGGCGAAATCGCGCGCCGTCTGGCGCAACATCTCGTGTTCGGGGGTGAGGTCGAGGGTGGGCCCGGGGTGCGTCTGGGTTGCGGTGACCATGGGGACCTCCGACGCGGCCGGAAGGGATTATAGCGGAGGCGAAGGACCAGTGATCAACCACCAGTGATCAGTGACCAGCAACCCGTGACCAGTGATGAGTGGCCGGTAACCAGGGACCAGTAGACAGGGACCGCCCGGTTTCTCCTTACAGGTCCCCAACGCAAGGTCTTCGACAGGCGCCGCCTGCGGGGGAGCGAGTCCGAGGCAAGGCGCGTACCGGCCAAGGGCCTGCCGGATCGGAGGGATTCGGGCCTGCCGGGTTCAGGCCGGTGCTTGCTTGTTCCCTGTCGTCCGGAAGGTAGAATCAGATTCCGCCCCGGGAGAAGAGTAGGGGATGAATCCTGCCGACGAGATCACGCCGGAGATCTTCGCCCATCTGGTCCGACTGGCCGAGCTCGAGCTGGCGCCGGAGGAGGCCGAGTACTTGCGGGGGCAGCTCAACGGCCAACTGCGTGCCATCCACGAGATGGCGGCCATCGAAGTGGATCCGGCGACTCCGATTACGTCCCACGGGGTGCCGTACCCGCCGGAGTCGCGCCCGGCATTGCGGGAGGATGCGGTGCTGGCCAGCGGCGCGGCCGATGCCATCCTGGCCCAGGCGCCTGAAACCGAATCGCGCTACATCGTCGTGCCCGACATCCCGCACACGGACCTCGCATGACCGCCGTGCTGTGCGATCTCTCGGCCGAGGAGCTGGCGCGCCGCGTGCGCGGCGGCGAGACGACCGCCGTCGCCGTGCTCGAATCGACCCTGGCGCGCATCCAGGCCGTCGAGGGGCGGGCGCCGTCGGCGGAGCCGTTCGTGCCCGAAGCGGCCGACCGGACGAAGGTCCATGCCTACATCACCCGCACGCTCGACCGGGCGCGGCGCCAGGCCGAGGCGGTCGATCGGCGCGTCGCCTCGGGAGAAGACGCAGGCCTCCTGGCCGGCGTGCCGCTGGCGGTCAAGGACATCTTCTGCGTCCGCGATACGCTCTCGACCGCCGGCTCGCGGATCCTGGCGAACTTCCGAGCGCCGTACTCCGCCACGCCGGTCGAGCGGCTCGAGGCGGCCGGCGCGGTCACGGTGGGCAAGGTCAACTTGGACGAATTCGCTTTCGGCTCGTCGAGCGAATCGTCGGCGTTCCTCCCGCCGCCCGGCAACCCGTGGGACCCGCAGCACGTCCCCGGCGGCTCATCAGGCGGCAGCGCGGCGGCCGTCGCCGCCGGGGAAGCGGCCTTGTCCCTCTGCACCGACACCGCCGGCTCGGTTCGTCAGCCGGCGGCGTTCTGCGGGGTGGTCGGCCTCAAGCCGACCTACGGGCGGGTATCGCGCTACGGCCTGATCGCCTTCGCCTCCTCGCTCGATTGCCCGTCGCTGGCGGCGCGCAATGTTAGGGACGTGGCGATCGCGCTGCGGGTCATCGCCGGGGAAGACCCGCACGATGCTACGGCCGCCCGCGTCGCCGTCCCGGACTATCTCGACGGGCTGGAGGCCGGGGTGCGTGGCCTGCGCATCGGTCTTTCGCCCGATTACTTCCGACTGCGTTATCCCGATCCCGCGACGGGCGAGCTGCGCGAGCAGGCGATCGAGCCGGAGATCGCCGCCGCCGTGCAGCGGGCGGCGGAAGTCCTGGCGCGGGCGGGGGCGGAGATCGTCGAAGGGACCCCGATGCCGAACACGCGCTTCGGGATCCCGGCCTACTTCGTCATCTCGCGCGTCGAGGCCGCCTCCAACCTGCATCGCTACGACGGGGTCAAGTACGGCTACCGCACCCCGCAAACGGTGGGCGAGCTGGCGCAGCTCTACCGTAAATCGCGCGGCGGCGGCTTCGGGGTGCAACCCAAACTGCGCATCCTGATGGGGATGTACGTTTCGGCCGAGCAGTACGAGAAGGGCTACTACCGCCAGGCGCTGCGCGTCCGGTCGCTGATCCGGCGCGATTTCGTCGAGGCTTTCGACCCGGCCGGGGCGTACCGGTTAGACGCCCTGCTGACGCCGACGACGCCGACGACGGCCTTCGAGATCGGGGCGCTCTATGGCGACTCGGTGCTGATGCAGTACGCCGATCTG
>CAYUWF010000181.1:0-3087 GCA_964448245.1 uncultured Anaerolineaceae bacterium
TGGGGGCCGCCTCGGCGGCCCTCATCATCTCCCTCGTCTATCAGGTGCCTTTCGTTAAGGACCGCCTGGAATGGCGGCTGGACGCTGCCTCGGGCATCGTGCGCGGCTGGCTCCGGCCGGGGGACTCGCTGCCGACGCCGCGCGCGGCGTTCGTTGTCGTTACGCCCACCGCCCGCCCGGCCACCTCCACGCCGCAGGTGTCGCCGACCGCGGCGCCGAGTCCCACGCCGCTGCCGCAGGCGGTGTCGCTGCCCGCCCCCGAGTGGGAGAAGCAGGACTGGAACAACTGCGGGCCGGCGACGCTGGCGTTGGCGCTGCGCACCTTCGGCTGGACTGGCGACCAGTTCGAGATCTCGGATCTGCTCAAGCCGGACCGCGGCGACAAGAACGTCAACATCGAAGAGCTGGTGTACTACGTCCGCACCCGGGCGGGGTGGTTGAACGCCGATTTCCGCGTGGGCGGCACGATCGATGGCCTCAAGCGCTTCCTGGCGGCCGGCTATCCGGTGGTCGTCGAGAAGGGCTTCATCCTGGATGAGAACGACGGCGGGGGAGGCTGGGCGGGGCATTACCTGCTGCTGACCGGGTACGATGACGCCGAGGGCGTTTTCCTCACGCAGGACTCGAACAAGGGCCCCGATCGGAAAGTGCCGTACGCCGAGCTCGACGAAGGGTGGCGGGCTTTCAACCGCGTCTTCCTCTACCTCTACCCGCCCGAGGCGCAGGGCGAGATCGATGAGCTGCTCGGGCCCGATGCCGACGCCGACGGCAACCGCCAGCGGGCGCGGGAGACGGCCGAGGCGGCGGTCGAGGCGAACGCGCAGGATGCTTATGCCTGGTTCAACCTCGGGAGCAACCTGGTCTACTTCGAGCGCTACGGCGAAGCCGCCGACGCTTTCGACACGGCCCTCAACCTGGGACTGCCGTGGCGCTTCACCCGCTATCAGTTCGGCCCGTACATCGCCTACTTCCACCAGGGCCGTTTCGACGAGTTGGTCGAGCTGGCCGACTACACGCTGTTCCGAACGAACAAGGCCGAGGAGTCGCATCTGTGGCGGGGATGGGCGCGCTATCGGCTGGGAGACCGCTATGGGGCGATCGAGGATTTCCGGGCGGCCCTGGCGGTCAATCCCAACTACCTGGACGCGCAGTACGCCATCGAATTTGTAGGGGCGACGCCGTAGTCCGCTGCCCGGGAAGGTGCCGTCGTCCGGCACCCAGGGTAAGATAGAGGCGAGCCGCGCGGGTTTCCCGGGACCAAAGAGAGGCAACCGATGATGATCAGTGAGAAACTAGCAGAAGCGATGAGCGTCCAGGTCGGCCGGGAGATGGCCGCCTCGAATCAGTACATCGCCATCGCCACCTACTTCGAGAGCGAAATGCTCGAGAAGCTGGCCGGGTTCTTTTACCGGCAGGCGGCCGAAGAGCACGAGCATGCGATGAAGTTCGTGCATCACGTGACGGGCGCCGGCGGGAAGGTCGTCCTGCCGGCGGTGGAGGCGCCGCGCCACGACATCGCCTCGCCCGAAACAGCGGTCAAGCTGTCGGTCGAGTGGGAGAACGAGGTCACGCGCCAGATTAGAGCGCTGATGGACCAGGCCGTCAAGGAGAACGACTACCTGGCGCAGGATTTCCTGCGCTGGTTCATCAACGAACAGTTGGAAGAGGTGACGACGATGGAGGCGCTGCTGAAGATGATCCAGCGTGCCGGGCCGAACGGGCTGCTGTTCGTCGAGACGTACGTCGCCTCCCACGCCGATCCCCACAGCTAACCTCTCCCCGCGACGCATCTGATTCTCTCAAGCCGGACCTTCCGGCGTTTGTGCGAGGGGGAAAGGGCCGTCGTCTCTACCCACCTCGTCAGACTGGCGATCTGCCTCCCGGCCGGTTTCGCGCCGGTGCTGGCCTATCTCTTCCTAAGGCTCTCCACTGCCTCGCCGGCCAAGGCGGAGGACCCTTTCCCGGCAACCGGCGTCGAACGCCAGGTCAGGAAATGCGCGCCACGACCAGGGTGACGTCGTCGGCTAGGTCGCGCACTCCGATGAAGCCCTCCAGCGCCCGGGTGATCGCCTGGACCACTTCGCCGGGTGAGGTCAGGTGCAGATCGGCTGCCGCCTCGACCAACCGGTCCGACCCGAACGGAATCCCATCGACGTTCGTCGCTTCGACCACGCCGTCTGTATACATGACGAGCAAGTCCCCCTGGTGGAGGCTCAGCCTTTCCTCGCCGAAATGACCTTCTTCCACGAGCCCGATGGCCGCCCCCGTCGGCTGAAGCCAGCGGACAACCGGTCTCTGGCCTCCGTCGGATTGCAGCCACAGCGGCGGGTTGTGGCCGGCATTGACATAGGTGAGCGTCCGACTGGACGGCGTGTAGGCCGCGAGGAACAGACTGACGAAGGTCGTGTAGCGCGAGTTGTGGACGAACAGGCGCTGGATACGCTGTGCCGCTTGTGCCGGGCCGGCGCTGGTGGGGATGATGGCGCGGCACAGTGCCTGGAGCCCGGCCATGTGCAGGCTGGCCGAAACGCCGTGCCCGGCCACGTCGCCGATTGCCCAGCCGACTTCGCCCGGCTCGTACGCCAGGAAGTCGAAGTAGTCTCCGCCGATGATCTGCGCCGGGCGAGTGAATGCCGCCACCTGAATCCCGGGGAGCTCGGGGGCTTCGCTGGGGAGCAGCGCCTTCTGAACGACCTGCGCCAGCCGCAGATCGCGCTCGAGTCCCGAGGCCTCTTCCTCCGAAAGATGGTCCAGGCAGACATGCGCCGTGTAGTCGACAATCAGGCGTTTGGTGTCGACGAACTCCTGGCACACCGTACACCGGCCGAGCTCGCCGGAGTCGGCGCGGGAGACGTACTCGTTGAGGGTCTCGAGATGCGTCGTGACGGCGGCCTCAGGAACGGGCCCCAGCGTCACGGCCTTGGCGGTGGACGTCCGGCTCAGCCAGTGGCTGAGCGCCGCGCGCTTCTCGAGAATCGAAGCGCGAACTTGATCGAGGATGGCTGGCTGCATGGTTTTCTCTCCATCACTGGTCGGGGCAACGCCGACGAGGCCCTCACGTCGACGGCGGGCCGGAGTTCGGGCCGA
>CAYUWF010000182.1:0-3070 GCA_964448245.1 uncultured Anaerolineaceae bacterium
ATGGGCGGCCTCAAGGCCCGCGGCCATCCGATCGGGGCGTCGGCCGTCTACCAGGCCGTCGAATCGGTGCTGCAGCTCACCGGGCAGGCCGGGAAGAATCAGGTGCACGACCCGAAGATCGCCCTGATGCAGAGCATCGGCGGGGCGGCGTCGACGGTCGTCACACACATCTTCGGGGTGTAGTCGTGTTCCAAGCGCACGGTCCTCCGAACCCTCTCCCCGGCCCTCCCCCTGCGCCCGCGACCTCTGCCACCCTGTGGATGTCCTGCAGGGGGAGGGAGTGGTTTCTCAAAGAGGTGGGGGGAGCTTTGCTCCCCCCCACCTCTTTGAAATCCCTGCCCCCTCTCCGCCAACCGACCGCACCGGTCCGACGGCCGTCCGCGGAGAGGGGGTTAGGGGGTGAGGTCGAATGCGCAATGGCGGGCGAATCTGAGGCCCTACGAACCGAGAATGATCCGGAGAGCCTTCTATCCCTCGACGCTGGCCCGCACGCAGTCGAAGAACTGCCCCGACAGTTTCTGGGTGACTCCACCCATCATGCGCGAGGCCAGGCTGGCGATGGTCCCGGCGACGGTGACCTCGGCCGTCCAGCGCAGCCCGGTGGCGTCCGGACCGGCTTCGGTCAGGACCATCTCGGCGGCGACGTCGGCCGTGCTCCCGGAGGCCGTGCCGTGGGCGCGCGCCACGGCCCGCCCGGGCGGGTCCATCTCGACCCAATCGACGGTGACGGTGAAGCGGGTCTTGATCGAGCCCAGCCCGAGCGAGGCGACGGCCTTGAAGCGACGGCCGGGCTCGACGATCTCGATCGACTCGAGGCCCGGCGCGCAGCGGGAGACGGCCTGCGGGTCGGTCAGGAAATCCCAGACACGCTGGCGCGGCGCGGCGATCTCGATGGTTCCCTCAAGGCGCACGGTGCTCCTCCGCGGAAACGGGCGGGCAGCCTGATTCTAGCATCGCGGCTCGGCCAGGCGGGCTTCACCCGCCGTGAGTCGGCTCCACGCCGAGCAGGGCGCGCAGCAGGGCGGCCTGATCCCGGGCGTCCTCCAGGGCGTTGTGTGAAAGCCGCCGACCACGCAGGTGGCGATCGAGCAGGTCGGTGAGGCGGATCGCCGTCCAGGCCTCGCCGCTCTGCCCCATGTACAGGGCCCGGATGTCGAGTGGAGCGTGGCCGAAGGGGTTGCGGCCGAGCGCCCGGTGGAAGGCGTCGTTGACGAACATCCAATCGAAGGGGGCGTTGTACGAAACGAAGATCGGCGCCGCGCCTGCAGCAACGACCGACTTCGTCCAGGCCTCGAAACGCTGCATCGCCTCGGGCAGATCGAGCCCGCTGCGCGCCAACGCCTCGAGCGACAGGCCGTGGACGGCCATCGCCTCGGGATCAGCCTGAGTCGAGGTCGGTTTCAGTTCTGTGTAGAAGCCCCGGCTCGGATCGGCGACGTTGCACGCGCCGATCGAGAGCATCGAATGCAGCGTCGGGCTCGGGCCGGAGGCCTCGATGTCCACCGAAACGTAGGCGCGCAGATCGAGAGGCTCTTTGGGCATGGCGAGGGGTCAGTATACCCGCTCGGGCATCCTGAGCGAAGTCGAAGGACATCCTGAGCCCCTCGGCTTCCCGCGGGGACGCTTCGCAGTCGCTCGGGGCGGGCTGCGTCCTTCGCTGTCGCTCAGGATGATGTCGAAGGACGCCCGAGCCAGGTGCCCTTCACGCGGGCAAAGTCTCGACCAGCCATCGACCGATGACGTGCCGCAGTCCAGGCCGGACGTCGGAGATGAGGTGGTCGGCGTGGGGGAAACGGATCCGGCGCAGGTGAGGCAGGCTGGAGGTGAGGAGTTCGAAGTGCGGTGGAGGGAACAGAGTGTCCCGATCGCCGGTGACCAACAGGACCTCCAGGTTCTGGAGAGCGTCGGCGAACTCCGTCGCCGGCGTGAGCGATGCCCACTCCGCCGTCAGCCGCTCCGCCGTCGTTCCCCGAAGGGTGGCGGCGGACTCGGCGGCCAGGTCCGCGGGGAGAGGCACGTGGCCCGGGTCGACGAGCGGCGACACGGCCACGAGCGCGGCTGGTGCGCGCTGGGCGGCCAGCGCGCAAGCCACCCAGCCTCCCAGGCTGAATCCGATCACGGCGATACGCCGGGGGTCGACCGTGGGCCGGCGCGCCAGCCATTCGAAGCCGGCGGTCGCGTCGTCGAGGAGATGGGCGCAGGAGAAATCGCCCTCGGATCCCCACGCACCGCGGTAGTGCAAGTACAGACAGTGCAGGCCGAGCTGGCGCAGGTCGGCGGCGAGATCGAGGTTCTTCTCGTGGCCGGGGAGTCCGTGGAGCAGCAGCGCGGCGGGGAGCGGTCCGTCCCCGGCGGCGCGGTACAGGCCTCCGAGGAGCTGGAAGCCACCGGAGCGAATGAAGGCAGCCTCGAGGCCTGGAGCAGTCACGTCCGCATGGCGCTCAGGGCACGGTGACCGTCACCGAGACGGCGATGAGGAACTGCGCGGCGTAGTAGGTCCCCAGAACGACCAACGGCGCGAGACGGAACGGACGCGCAAAGCGATGGGTGACCAAGAGTGTATCGGAGGCCACGAAGAGCGCTGCCCCCACGGCGGCCGGCGAAGGCCGCGGGCAGACCGAGCACGACGGCCTGGCTGATCGCCTGCGCCGCCATTGCCCCCAGGACGACGGCATACACGAGGAGCGGAACGCGCATCGGCGATGGCAGGTGCCGCCAGAGGGCGATCAGGATGGCGACGACAACCGCCGCCACGGCGGCGAAGGCCATCGGCGATGCGGCGAATGGCACCTCGGACGTGAAGGCCGCCAGATAGGCGAGGTGGGCCGCCAACAAGGCGGCGACGCCGGCGATGACCCGGTCCGCGGGGAGCATCAAGAAGACGTCCCCGGCCAGCGAGCAAAGCAAACCGACAAGGATGGCCGTCCGATCACGGCTGGACGGATCCGCCGGGAGCATCGCCGCCAGGGCAAGGATTGGCGCGGTCGTCAGGGGCTTGCAGACATAGACCAGCGCGCGGCGTCCGCGAAGTTCGCCGTAGATCGTGAGGGCGGCGCTGAGGGGGATGAGG
>CAYUWF010000183.1:0-3055 GCA_964448245.1 uncultured Anaerolineaceae bacterium
GGGGTGGGGGTTTGACGACCGTAGCCATTTTTCCGCAACCTGTTAGTCGATCGGCCCGTCCTCGGCCAGGAGTTGGACCACGAACCATGACGCTTCGTCCTGAGCGAGACCCAGCCCGATGAGGCGGTAGCCGGCCCCCAGGACAAGCCCGCGATGGGGCGCGTCCGTCAGCAAGGCCTGGAGGATCCCCCCGATCGGATCTTCCTGATCGATCCGAAGCGACAACACCAGCTCAGCCGCATCCCCGCTGAAGCCGGCGGAAGCCATCTCCTCTTCGGCCGGGACCCGGCCCGCGTCGTCCAGGGCATGCCACAAGGAGCGGGATGCCGCCAACTCCACGGCTCGCTCATGAGCAATCCTATCCAGGCCCTCGGTTCGGACAAGAGGCGCAAGCCCCTCGTTCGCTCGAAGTCGGTTCAGGCGGTCCGCGACGGCCGCCAGGTCCAGTGCAGGCGCTTGCGTTGGTGAGGGCGTGGGGTTGTCTGGACGTGTGGGCGAAGTTGCGACGGGGATCAGCGTACCCGGCAAGCCGGTGAACCCGCGCGGCAGGAAAGGTGTGGGCGTCCCGACGGAGACCGGCGCGGTGGGCCCCGGCGGCGGCGACGTCGGCGCGGCCCGCGGCTCTGCCGGCGTCGACGCGCAAGCCGCCAGGGCGCCTACGACCACTGCCGCCACGCCAAACCGCAGCAAGTGCGCCTCCACTCGGCCGGACCTCTGACATTCTACGCCCGGGGCCGCAGCCTCAGCTCGCCCCTCGCTTCTGGCGCCCGTCGACGGGGGGGCCGCGCTGGGTTCGGCCTGCGTATCGATCGCGTGACAATTCCGCGCCGATCAACGCCGCCGGTTGTCCCCGCTGCCTCGGCCATGCTATTGTGGACGAAAGGCGTGGGGCGTTTTCGATGCTCGATTCCCCTCCGGTCGTTCAAGCCATCGCCGTCTACCTGATCGATCGACCCCCTCTGTCGATCCCGGAGACGGGGCCTTTGTTCCGTTGGCTGGGCAAGGAACGCGACATGCGCTCGGACCTGGAGGACCTGCTCGGACCTTACGATCAGCACAGTGTTCACCTCCTGATCGACGCCGTCTCGGCCGGGGCGGCCTGGGAAGAGCTGATGGACGGGCTGAAGCAGGAACGATTCCAGACCGTCGTGACTCACCTGGCGCCGCTCTCCTCCGCGCAGCGCCAGCAGTTGATCGGGGTCTGTGCCCTCTCCGGAGCGCAACTGGTGACGCCCGGAAACGCCATCGGCGCCAGGCAGCCTCATCCTCGGGCCTCCTCCTGACCGGTAACCTGTCCGCCTGAACCCGGGCCCGGGCCCGACGGCCGCCCCTCGGCGCGCCGCCGCGACCAGGGGTCCCGTCTCAGAAACAAGTGGACAAAGTCCGTCTCGCAGGCCGTAGAGCTTCAAGTCCACGGGCACCTCCTTTCCGTGCCTTGCCTGGGGGTATCTCTCCAGATGGCGCCTGCCAGGGGCTCCACCGATGGCGCGATTCCAGGCAAGGCCGAACGGCTTCGTCATCGGACCTGAGACGGGACGCTAGGCTGTGCGATAATGCCGGCGCCTCCGGCGCGACGCTGCCCCGACTGATGATCCAGTCCCTTTCCCGCCCACTGCCATATCGATGGAGACCGCGCACCGTCTTCCCGGCGGCGCGCCGGCAACGAACGGCCGATCCCCGCACCCACCAAGTCCGCAAACCCGCCGCTGCATTCACCCTGTGGCGTTGCACCGAGTCCGCCTGACCGGTCGGCCTGCATGTACGAAATTGTCGCCAACCTCCACGCCCACACCACCTACTCCGACGGCTGGTGGGATCACGCGACGGTAGCCCGCGAAGCCCTGCGCGCCGGCCTGGACGTGGTGGCCGTGACGGACCACAACGTCTGGGTCGAAGGTTTCGATGGCTATCGCTTCGAGGGCGATCGCCGCCTCCTGCTCGTCACGGGAGAGGAGATCCACGATCCGGCGCGGCAGCCGCAGAAGAACCACCTGCTGGTCTATGAGGCGCGCCGCGAGTTGTCGCCGCTGGCCGGCGATCCGGGTCGCCTGCTCGAGGCCGTCGCACAGAGCGGCGGGCTTGCCTTCCTGGCCCATCCGATCGACCCGGGGGCGCCGGGCCGCCCGGACACGGATCTGTCCTGGGTCGAGTGGGACTTGGAGGGCTTCCACGGCCTCGAGATTTGGAATACCATGACCGAGTTCAAGAGCCTGCTGCGTTCGCGAAGGTGGGCGGCGCTCTACGCTTTCCTTCCCGGATGGATCGCCCGGGGCCCCTTCCCGGCCGGACTGCAGCGGTGGGATCAGCTGCTCGCCGGGGGCCGCCGCCTGACCGCCATTGGCGGAGCGGACGCCCATGCCTTTCCCGGACGCCTCGGACCCCTGCGGCGCACCATCCTGCCGGGTTCGTTTCTCTTCCGCTCGGTCAATACGCACGTTCTGCTCGATGAGCCCCTGCGGGGCGACGCCGAGGAGGACCGCCGGCGCTTCTTTCACGCGCTGCGTGCCGGCCGCTGCTTCGTCGGCTACGATTTCCCCGCCTCCACGCGCGGTTTCGTCTTCCGGGCCCAGGGCGAGCGGGGCACAGGCGAGATGGGCGACCGCCTGCCGGTGGGCCTGGGAGCGACGCTGCAGATACGGACCCCCCGGCCGGCGCGCCTTGTGCTCTTGCGGAACGGCGCCATCCTGCGGCAGTGGCCCTCGGCCAAGGCGGCGGTGGAGGTCGTGTCCCAGCCGGGCATCTATCGCGTCGAGGCTCACCTGAGCCACCGCGGCGCGCTGCGCGGCTGGATCTACAGCAACCCGATCTACCTGACAGGCTAGGATTCCTTCCGGCACCCACGGCGTGTCATCCTGAGCGAGCCTAGCGAGCGAAGGATCTGCTTTTTCGCCAGAGGAAGATCCGCCGCACATAAGGCGACCAGCAGACCCTTCGCTTCGCTCAGGGTGACATTCGGCCGTGTCACCTGAGCGAGCCTAGCGAGCGAAGGATCTGCCTGCCTCAGCAACCTGCTAGAATCAACGACGTCATGACGGCCTTCGAACTCCATGCCCCC
>CAYUWF010000184.1:0-2930 GCA_964448245.1 uncultured Anaerolineaceae bacterium
CCACCGACCTTCCATGGGAAGGTCGGACATGGGCAAGCGGAGTGGTGCGGGAATCAAGGGTATGGGGGCCTGGCCTGAACCCCCGCCTTCGCGGGGTGACCAAGAAAAGCAGCGTCATTCCCGCGTAGGCGGGAATCCAGAGGCCAGACCAAAGACTGGACACCCGCCCCCCACTTTCGTGAGGGCACGCTTTGCGACGCAACGGCCCTTCGACTTTGGCCGCCCCTCCGGCAACGGCCTCCGCTCAGGGAGGAAGGGGCCGGCTTCTCAGCGAGTTGACGCCGTCCTGTGGGCTGGGTAGAGTAGGGGCACTCGCTCTCTGGCAGGGAGCTTGCATCTGGAGGGGGAAATGCCAGAACGCACGGCGCGTCACCGGATTGCCGACCTGCAACGCACCGATCGGCCCCGTGAACGTCTGGCGAATCAGGGCCCGGGGGCCCTGGCCGAGGCCGAACTCGTGGCCATCCTGCTCCGAACCGGAACGCGCGGGATGAGCGCGTTGCATCTGGCCGAGGCGCTGCTGCACGATTGTGGCGGCGTGGCCGGGCTCCGCCACGTTCGCTACGACGAGCTGCGAGGCCGGCACGGCATCGGCGCTGCCAAGGCCGCCCAAGTCCTGGCCGCGGTGGAGCTGGGGCGCCGCTTCGCCGGCGCGGAGGTCGTCGCACGGCCGTCGATCCAATCGCCGGAGGACGTGGCGGAGTTGCTGCGCTACGACATCGGTGGTCGCGAACAGGAGCACCTGGTTGTGATTCTGCTCGATACTCGAAACCGACTGCTGCGGACGGTCGAAGTCTACGTCGGCTCGCTCAACACATCCCTCGTCCGCATCGGGGAGGTGTTTCGCGAGGCGGTGCGGGCCAACGCCGCGGCCGTGATCGTCGCCCACAATCACCCCAGCGGCGACCCGAGTCCGAGCCCGGAAGACGTCGCCGTGACGCGGGCCCTGGTCGAGGCCGGGCGCCTGCTCGACATCGAGGTGCTCGATCACTTGATCATCGGCAAGGACCGGCATCTCTCCCTGCGCCAGGCCGGATTGGGGTTCGGGTAGGCGCCTCATGCCGTTCGACGATCAAATCCTGCTCCTGCCGCGGCACAAGTACTGGGACTGGCTCCAGGCCTGTCGCACCTATGTCCTGACTTTCGGGCCGAACCTCACGCCGGATCCGCAGGTGGCTGCTCGGTACATGGCGCCTCGCCAGGTCGTCACCTTGCCGGTTTTCGAAGGCGCCTTCCCTGAGATCGGAGACCCCCTGGCCTGGTTTCGCCGCCAGGCCGCGGGCGTCAGGCTCGATCCGGTCGACGCCGCCAGTCCCGCGGCGATGGCGGAGGCGCTCCAGGGCAGGGTGCAGCAGAATGATCGTTATGGGGCCCGCCGCCGAGCGTTTCACCTGCTCTGGCCGACCGACTTCGCTGTCGTGACGCAGCCCTTCGGGGCTAATCCGCAAGTCTATCGGCGCTACGGCATGCCCGGGCACGAAGGAGTCGACTTCCGCGCGCTCATCAACACCAACGTCTATGCCTGTGCCGACGGCGAGGTCTACGAGGTCTACACCGATCCTAAGAACCACGCCTACGGCATCCACCTCCGGATCCAGCATGAGGACGGCTTCAAGACTGTCTATGCCCACCTGGCGAAGGCGCTCGTCCACAAAGGCGACCCCGTGCGCGCCGGACAGTTGATCGGGCGCGCGGACTCCTCCGGCAACTCGTCGGCTTCCCACCTGCACCTGTCGCTCAAGCGCGACGGGGCCACGGCGCGCCAGGAGACGCCCTACCCGAAGGACATCATCGACCCGACACCGTACCTCGTCTGGCCGGCGCCCAACGTGGCGAAAGGGAGGAAGAGTCCTCCGAATGGGATGCGCGTCGGCCTGCACCTGGTCCGGGCCGACGGCCTGAGTCCACGGGATATCGAGGCGGCGGTGCGCGTGGGGGCGCGGGCGGTGATGATCTCGCAGGGAGAAGCGGGCGCGACGGTGGAGGCGCTGCGGGCGGCGCTCCCCGACGTGCGCCTCATCGCCCGTGTCGCCGAGGCGCCGCCGACGGAGGCGTTACGTCCGACAAGATTCGTGGCTCGGATCGCCGGCGAAGTGGGCCGTCTCTACCGTCTGGGGTTGCGGGACTTCGAAGTGGCCGCGTTCCCCAACGAGCATCGCGGCGGATACGGATGGCTCTGGGAGGACGGCGCGTCCTTCGGAGATTGGCTGGCCGGTGTCGTTCGGCGGCTGCGGGAGGTCTTTCCCGAGGCGCGCTTCGGCTACCCGTGCCTGGCCGCAGGGGGAGATGTGACCGGCCGGCAGCAGAACGCCGCCACTTTCCTTGATCAATCCACGGCGGGACTCGGTGAGGCGGATTGGATCGGGGTAGCGTGCCAGACGGGTGCGGGGAATGTCATCTTGGACAAGTGCTTGGACGAGCATCCGGAGAAGCCGGTCCTGGTGACCGAAGTCTCAGATGGGGTGGGAGATGCGGCGCCGGAGGATCGCGCCATTCGGTTGGCCGGTTTCGTCCGCGGTCTTCAGAGCGAAGCCATCCAGATTGTGCTCGTGCGGCTGGAGGGAGTGACTCGCCCGGACGGCAGCGACCATGGCTACACCTGGGAGGCGCTGCAGATCCTAGCCGATCAGGTGGTCCGCTAAGCCACGACGCCGCCTGATGGGCGGCGTTTCGATTCCCGGAAACCTTCAGATCGTGCGTTCGAGGCCGAAGGTGCGGAATTCGCCGGTCGCCAATTCCCAGGCGGCGTCCACTCGGTTCACCCGGCCGCCGCGCGGACCGCGGCGCACTTCCGCCAGGAGTGCCTCCAGCGCCGTGCGTGCCCCTTCCGCCACCAGCTCCACCCGACCGTCACGCAGGTTCCGCACCCATCCGAGGGCGCCGACCTCGGTCGCGGCGTCGACGACGAAGTAGCGAAACCCGACGCCCTG
>CAYUWF010000185.1:0-2913 GCA_964448245.1 uncultured Anaerolineaceae bacterium
GATCGTCTCCGGCGTCAGGCCGAAGCGCTGGGCGATCGACGAGGCGGTGTCGCCGCGTTGGACCTGGTAGGTGAGCAGACTCAACCGACCGCGCTCGGCGGTTTCTGTGTGGAGCCGGCTGGCGCGGCGGACGGCAGCGGCGGGCCCGGCCGGCTCAAACCGCGAAAGGGAAACCGCCTCCCCGACAGGAGCCGGATCGAGCCGCTGGGCCTCGGCGGAAGCCGTCGAGGCGTCCATCAGCGGCCGGCTCAAGCCGGCTCCAGCCAGAAGGACGACGACGAGGCCGACTCCGAAGCGAGCGCCCCGGTGGCTCAGGCGGAAGGGCATGCTGCTTCCCCTGCCTCCAGTCCAGGTGCGAACGCCACGCCTTGTTGGGCATCCCTTGTCGCAGGGCCGCCGAGCAGGGCGTCACGGGTTTCGCGAAGTACTCGTTCCATCGTCTCGTCGTTCCATCCGTCATGGCTCGAGGCGGCGGCCGCCTCGAGCTGTTCCGCCAGCAGAAGCAAGGCAACCCGGTTCAAAGCCCGCCGCACCGCCCGGATCTGATGGACGGCCTCCGCCCAATCCGTCCCGGCGTCGATCATGCTGCGGACACCTCGAAGATGTCCGGCGATGCAATGCAACCGGCGGCGGACATCTCGGCGGCGCGCCTTGAAGTCTGGCGTCGATTTGCCTGGACCATGGCTTCGGTCCGCGACCACGCTTTCTTGCGTCGATTTCAGGGCCGCGCCTCCCGGTCCATGGTAGGGGGTGTGCGGTCGGGAGCGAAGGTGGAATCGGCCTGTTGTGGGGTAGGCCATTACCGCCCCAACACTCTCAGAGGATTTCCGTCGGATTTGCCTGTCCGATGGGAGTTGCGGGTTTTCGCCCGCGATCAGCGCGAAGGCATCCTGAGCGTAGTCGAAGGATGCCGATCCCCGGCGCGGCGGCGCGCTTCGACCCTTCGGCTTCGCTCAGGGCAGGCTCAGCGCGCCTGCTGGGCAGGTGGTCATGCCTCTCGATAGGCGGTCACCGGTCTGCCGGGCCGGCCTTACTCAACCCAGTTCGACAACACCGTCACCAGGCGCTCGGGCTCGGTCGGGTCATCGGTGAAGATGTGCACCCGGAAGTTGTGCCGGCCGCCCATGTCGCCGTGCATATTGAACTGCATTTCCAAGCGCGTGCTCTCGCCCGGCTGAAGGACCGTCGCACCGACGGTCGGGATGGGCGGTCAACACCCCTCCACGACTTCGGCGTAGGGTGGCTCAGTCACGCGCAGCGGCTGATCCCCGACGTTCGTCAGGACAAACGCCGCCTCGACCGTCCGACCAAGCTGGATCTCCCCGAGATCGACGACTTCACGATCCACCTTGAGCCGCGGTTGCCCGGTGACTTCGATCGCCGCCTTTCGCCCGCCGCCGAGCAGGGACAGCGCGCCAAAGAGAAGCAGCAAGGCGCCGCCGACGATGGCCGCCACCAGAAGGAAGCTGGGGGAGGTCTTCTTCGGACGGCGTTTGTGTGGTCTGGTCATGAAGTCTCTCCGAATTGGAATGTCCACAGATAGTCGGTCAGCGCCCACAGCTGCTCATCGGTCAGGATCGGTCCCCAATAGGGCATCCCGGTTCCCATGCCGCCGCGCAGGATCTTCCCCTGCAGCAAGGCTGAACTGGCCCCGAGCATGGTGGAAGAATCGGTGAAATCGGCTGGCGAAGGAGGCTGTTCGCCGGCGAGGTGAGTCGCCGAGGCGGCCGGAACGGCGTCGGCCACCCCCTCCGGGGTGCCCCCTCCGGGGTGCGAAGCGCGACTAGGGGCGATCCCCTCCGGGATCCCGAAGGACACTGGGACAGGTGTGCGAAGCGCCATCACGCCGTCGCCGGCGCCGCTCTCCCCATGACAGGCGGCGCAGTTCTGCGCGAACAGCGATCCGCCTTCCTGCAGCGCCCCGTCGGTCGTCGTCGACCGCCACTGGTAGGCCACCAGGTCCCACACCTGCGAGTCGCTCAAGCCTCGCGTGGACGGGTCGAGGCGCAGCGACTGCCACGATTCGGCCGGCGGCCGGGCGATGAAGTCCTGGCGCGATCGGAACCCTTCGGGCATCTCAATGCCCAGGCTTTCTCCCCGTTCAGCCGATGGTCGCACGCGGGGAATGGCCAAGGCGGGGTGCGGCGCATCGATGTCGATCCCGAGGCTTTCGTACAGAGGATCCACAACTTCGACCGGCGCCGGCGAGCCGCCGGAAACCTCGATGACGCCGCGCATGCGCCAGTGATTGGGACCGCACCAGCGGGTGCAGTAGAAGGTGTACGTGCCGGGCAGGTCGAAGGTCAGCGTCGTTTCCACCACCTGGCCTGGTGGCAGGTCGAGGCCGGGCGCGTCGCTGTGGCCGACGGCGAAACCGTGAACGACGTCGTCGGAGACCAGGCGCAATTGGAGCGGGGTCCCGACGGTGGCCCGAAGCGTGCCCGGAAGCCAGCCACCCGCTTCACTGACCCGACCGTGAATCGTCACCGCCGATGGGGAGCGGTTCGCCCCCCACCAGGCCACGGCCACCGCCAGCGGAACTGCAATGACCACCAGGGCCAGGGCGAGGCGAGCGAGATGCTCGGAGCCTGCCCTCCCGGAAGGACGCCGGGATGGTGTACCCGTTTCGGTGCGCCGAGGCGGCGTGAGCGTAGTCGAAGGACTCAGGCGACGAAGACCCATAGCAGCCCAGCCGTGACGAGGAAGGAGAAGCCCCACACAGGGATCGCCATCCGGACCCCGCCGGTGAGATCCTCAGCGACGGCGCGGACGTGACGACTGGACCAGGCCAACCCGACGAGCACGATGGCGACCAGCGCCCACGAGGCGAAGGTGCCGCCCACAGGAGTCCACGGCAGCGAGGTGGTGCCGAGGAGATCCCAGCCGAGGCCGATGGGGTCGGAGAGGACGGGC
>CAYUWF010000186.1:0-2867 GCA_964448245.1 uncultured Anaerolineaceae bacterium
CGGCCTCCGGGTCGATGACGACAACGGTCAACATGGCGACGGCCATCAGGCCGCAGTTGTCAGTCACTTGGACCGCCGCCGGGACCTTGCCGCCGGCGGTGTAGGTATGGGAGGCCGTCTCGGTCCCGGCTTCGAACACGCCGTCTCCGTCCAGGTCCCAGGCGTACGTATACGGAGACTCGCCACCGGCCACCTGGGAGGTGAAGTTCAGTGTCGCCGCACCCTCGCTCATGGTCAGCAGCGGCGGGAGGATGTCGCTGGTCAGGGACACTTGCGGGCCGAGAAGCAGCGTCCCGCCGGTTTCGGCGGTGAGGGCCGGCTCGGACGAGTCGGCCAGGGTCAAGGTCCAGGCGAACTCGCCGGCGGCGCCGTAGTCATGCGTGGTCAGAAACGGGAAGGTGGCGATGCCGGTATCGACCGGGATCTCGCCATCGCCGAAATCCCACTCCAGCATGTAAGGCGCCAACCCACCTGCGGCCTGGACTTCGAAGGAAGCCGTGCCGCAAGCCTGGCTGGCGACGGCCTCGACGGTGATCCCATCCTGGGCGAAGGCGGCGACGGGCACGGCCACCAGGGCGGCCACGAGCACGCCGGTGAAAAGGCGATATCGACGCATGATCCCATCCTCCCCGGCGCTCGTCCCGGCAACGCTCCCGGTTGGCGCCTCTACCTGGGGAAACGGGGGCCTGGGCCTGGCGTTACGCCGCCGGAGTAGGAAACGGGTACCGCTCTTCGAAGGGTGGCCGCCGGGACCGGTTATCCTAGGACTCCGGCCATGACCGCGTAACGCCGGCGTGGCCTGGCACGTTGTCATGAGCGAGAAGACGAGCGACTCCGACCTGATTGCCAGAGCCCGAAAGGGAGAGACCGAGGCCTTCGGTGAACTCTACCGGCGGTACTTCGACCCGATCTTCCGCTACCTGCGAGTGCGGGTGGCGCGGGCCGACGATGCCGAAGACCTGGCCGAGACGGTCTTTCTTCGGGCGTATCAGTCGCTCCACCGTTATCGAGAGAGAGGCTGGCCCTTTTCGGCGTTCCTGTACCAGGTGGCGCGGAACGCCTTGGCCGATCACTATCGAAAGCGGCCGCGCGAGACAGACCTGACGGAGGCCGAGAGTCTCGGCACGGCGCCGCGGGCGCTGGACGAGGACCTTGTTCAAGCGGAGCGGATCAGGGCGATGCAGCGGGCTTTGGCGGGACTGCCGCCGGATTACCAGGAAGTGATCCGGCTGCGGGTCCTGCTCGGCCTGCCGACGGAGACAACGGCGCAGTGGATGGGGCGCAGCCAAGGAGCGGTACGGGTGCTGCTCTACCGTGCGCTGGCCGTGCTGCGGGTGAAGCTGCCAGACCGGGACGAGGATCGGGGACATGGCTAGCGAAGAGCGAAGTCGAGCCGAGCTTCTGGATCGTCTGATCGACGATCCTGCAGCCGGCGCGGCCGGGTCGGAGGACTTGCGCCCGCTGGTGACCCTGGCCGCCGACTTGCGGCGCTCGCTGTCTCCGGCATTGGCCGGCGAGGCCCAACGCGAGCGGCTGCTGGCCCGGCTGGCGCGCCGCGCCGCACCTCAACAGCCGTCCCCGCGGCTGCGCTGGCCGCTCCGCCTGCGGCCGGCCTATGCGCTCGCCAGCCTCCTTCTCGTGCTCGTGTTCGCCTTTGGGACGACGGCGGCCTACGCCTCCGAAGCGGCCCTGCCCGGGGATCCGTTGTACCCGGTCAAGCGGGGCCTGGAGGAAGCGCGACTGGCGCTCTCCACGACCTCGGCCGGAGACTCCCAGCTAATCGTGGCGTTCGCTGACCGGCGGATGAGCGAGATCGAGTCGCTGACCGGGCTCGGGCGCTGGAGCGATGTCGACCAGGCGCTCCAGGAGTACCCGGCGGTGGTCGATGAGCTGGTGGCCCTTGCGCAGACCGACGCCGAGTCTTCGCAGGCAACCCGCCTGAGCCGCCATCTGGAGGTGCTCATCAGGGTTCAGGCCAAGGTGCCGCCGGCCGCCCAGCCGGCCCTCGAGCGGGCTCTGGAGCGCGCCGGCCGTGGACGCCAAGAGGCCGAACGGCATGGCGACGAGCCGAAGCCGGCCCACGACCCACCGGGGCGGGAGAAAAGCGAGGAGACCCGGGAGCGGGGGCCGAAGAAGACGCCCCCCGGCCAGGAGCGGAAGGACCAAGGTGGAGGTTAGAGGCTGCGGCGGGCCGAGAGCGAGGCGCGGCGCGCTCAGTTCGCCGGCCGCACGGCGCGCGTGGCGATGAACGAAGGAATGTAGCGCGCCAGCACGTGTTTGGGATCGACGTCCTCGTAGAACCCGGTCAGGACGAACCCGCATTCGAGCTGGCCGGCGATCTGGTCTTCCAGCGTGTGGCCGAATTCGAGAGGCTGGCCGGCGTCGATCCAGCGCCGCCGCTCTTCTTCGCTGATGCTGGTGAGATCCGAGTAGGGCACCGCGTGGCGGACGATCAGCTCGCCCTTCTCTGAGCGTTCCCAATCGAAGATGTACTGCAGCGGGTTGACGAAACCGGCCAGCAGGGCCCCGCCCGGGCGCAGGACGCGGAAGGTCTCACGCCACACCGGCCCCACTTCCGGGACGAACAGGTTCGCCACGGGGTGGAGAATTAGATCGAAGACCCCCTCGGGGAACGCCGAGAGATCGCGCATGTCGCCTTCGACCGTCGTCAGGTCGAGCCGATCGCGCTCGGCCACCAGGCGATCCTGGTCGAGTTGCCGCGGGGAATTGTCGAAGACCACCACGCTGGCGCCGGCCGCCGCCAGGATTGGGCCCTGCTGGCCGCCGCCGGAGGCCAGGCACAGCACGCGGGTGCCCGCCAGATCACCGAACCACGCGCGCGGGACGGGTCGGGTGGGCGTGAGCAC
>CAYUWF010000187.1:0-2854 GCA_964448245.1 uncultured Anaerolineaceae bacterium
CGGCTCAGCAAATCGCGCGCCGCCATCTGGAGGAACGCACCCCGCTGGGGCGCGTCGGCCGTCCAGAGGAGATCGCGCAGGCGATCTTGTTCCTGTCCGACGCGGAGCGATCGTCGTTCATGACCGGCCAATGCCTGATCGTGGATGGGGGAGCGGTGGCGCGCCTGAGCACCGAGTGAGCCCTGGCATGCCGCCAGTGGGCGAGCGGGTGGCCTTCCTGCGACTGTGGTCTGTTGCTGAAGGATCGTCGGAGACCCAGTGGTAGCACTTCCGGCGGTCTTCCTGATCCTGGCCTGGCTGCTCCTGCTGGCCCGGGATCCGCGGCATCGAGCCATACGCGCTCTGACGCGATCGTTCCTGGTGACCGGCGCCTGGGTGGTGCTGACGACCGAATTGCTGAGCGTGCCGGGCTGGATCTCGCGCCTGCCGCTCACCCTCGTCTGGGGAGGCGCCTGCCTCCTCCTGGCGATCGGGGTCGGGGCCAATCGGAAGAGGCTGGCTGCTTCTCTGGCGGGGCGAGCCGTCGCGGCGACGCGGGGTGAATGGGCCCTGCTGGCCGGGTTGGGGGTCGTTTTCGGCCTGACGGCGCTCGTCGCCTGGCTCGCCCCGCCGCAGACGTGGGACTCGCTGAATTACCACATGGCGCGCGTTGCCCACTGGGCGCAGCTCCACGCCGTGCGGCCGTTCGCCACCGGCATCGAAGTGCAGAACAGCCGCAGCCCGGGCGCGGAGTTCGGCGTCCTGCACCTGTATGTCCTCGGCGCCGGCGACCGGTGGGTGAACTTCATCGCCTGGGCGGCGATGGTGGGGTCGGTCGTCGGAGTGGCGGGTCTGGCGGGACAACTGGGCCTGCATCGGCCGGCGCCACTCCTGGCCGCGTTGTACGCTGCAACCATCCCGATGGGGATCGTCCAGGCTTCGAGCACGATGACCGATTACGTCGTCGCGCTGTGGCTGGTCGCCACCGCCGCAGAAGTGCTCGGAATGGCGAAGGACGCCTCGCCGGACGGCGCCGTAGTTTTCGCCGGAGTGGGGGCAGGCCTGGCCCTGGTTACCAAACCGACCGCCGGCCCGTATCTGCTGGCGTTCTTCCTTCTCGGGGTTGGGCTGCTCCTGCAGCGACGCCCCACGCGGCGGACCTGGGCCATGGTCCTGGTGGGCGCGGGCCTCCTCATCGTCCTCAATCTGGGGTCGTGGGCGCGCAACACCGCCCTCTATGGAGACCCCGTGACGGGCGGCGATCAGTTCTCGGTCCACGCCAATCAGCTGCGCGACGTGCGCGGTTTGATCTCGAACACGATCCGCAATCTGGGCCTCCACATGGGCACGCCCTCGCCTCACGTCAATAAGGCGCTCACGCTGGGGATTCTCGAGCTGCACCGGCTCCTGGGCCTCGACCCGAACGACCCGCGCACGACGGCCCACGGCCGGTTCAAGGTCGATGAGCCGACGACGAACGAGAACAAGGCGGGCAACCTGATTCACTTGCTTGTCGCCGCGGCCGCCGGAATCTACCTCGTCCTGCGCCGCAGGGCCTTCGATCCTGTGCTGTTGTGGTATCTGCTCGCCGTCATAGGCGGCTTCGTCCTTTTCTGTTGGATCTTCAAGTGGCAGATCTTCGGCAGCCGCTATCACCTTCCCTTCTTTGTCTTGCTGGCGCCGATCGCCGGGGGCGCCATCGGCCGGGCCCTTTCCTGGCGGGGAGCTCTCGCCGTCGGGTGGGTGCTGCTCGCCTCCGCCCTGCCCTGGTTGGTGGGAATTGCCTCGCGGCCCATCGTCCCGCTCCCCGGAGAAGCCAACGTCGGGAGCGTCCTGTCCGTGCCTCGCCAGGAGCTGCTGTTCGCCAACGGCCCCTATCTGGAGGCTCCGTACTCCCAGATGGCGGAGGCGATCCGTGAGGCGGGCTGCGCCGTCATTCGAATCTCTCTGCCCGGGAACGAGGCGGAGTATCCCTTGTGGGTCTTGCTCGGGGCACCCCGCGACGACCTGCAGATCGAATGGAGCGTCGCCGGGACGCCGTCCGAGAAATATCAGGCGCGCGAACCGGCTCCTTGCGCTGCGATCTGCGAAGGTTGTGGCGAGTCGCCGCGCTTCGCCGGCCTTCCGCTGGCCTGGTCTCAGGGTGCCTTTCGACTGTATCTGGCGCAAACGGAGGCAGAGTGAGCGAAGAACCGCTTCCGGCCGCGGCGGGGGGCTCGCCTGTGCGAGCGCAAGTCAAGCGGCGCCTTCCCCAGAGGTGGCACCGACCCTTCTCAGCCGCCTACTGGTGGTGGCTCAATCGCGGGCAGCATGTCGCCGCGGCCTGGTTCGCCGCCGATCGCCGCCGCGCGCGGCGGACGCTGGAGGGAATGCGCAACCGCCACCGAGGGCAACGCTGTTTCATCCTGGGCAACGGACCGAGTCTCAAGGACACCGACCTGACCCGCCTGCGCGGCGAAGTCACCTTCGGCATGAATCGGATCTACCTGGCCTTCCCTGAAATGGGATTCGCCACCCGTTACTTCGTCTCGGTCAACACCCTGGTCATCGAACAGTGCGCCGCCGAGATCCGCGCCCTGACCATGCCGAAGTTCCTCACCTGGCGCTCTCGGCGATGGATGGCAGGCGATCCGGGAGTCGTCTTCCTCGACACCGATTACACGGGCGCCCCGACGTTCGCCCGCCATGTGCGCAGCCGGGTCTTCGAAGGATCCACCGTCACCTACGTCGCCCTGCAGCTCGCCTACCACATGGGCTTCGCCGAGGTCATCCTGGTCGGCGTCGACCACCGCTTCTCGACCCAAGGGGCGCCCAACGCCACCGTTGTCGCCGGCGCCGGGGACCCCGACCATTTCTCGCCGGCCTACTTCGGCCC
>CAYUWF010000188.1:0-2834 GCA_964448245.1 uncultured Anaerolineaceae bacterium
TACAGCCCCCAGGCGGCCCCGGCGCCTTCCTCCATCAAGCTCGGATCCCACATCTCTATGCCGAGCTCGATGCGGGCGGGCACACCGGCCGCCTGTTCTGCCTTGACCCGCGCCATCTCGAGCAGGGCCGGCCCGTACGGGCAGAAGGGCGTAGTCAGGATCATCCGGACCTGGACTTCGCCGTCGTTCTTGCGCACTTCCCGAATGAGCCCCAGTTCAATGATGTTCAGGCCGATCTCGGGATCGACCACCTCGCGCAAAGCCTGGCGCACATCCTCAGCCGCCTTCGGCTCGAGCGAGTCGATTTCCCAGATCGTGCGCGGCACGCTCTCCGTCTCAGCCATGCAGGGTTACCTCCGCCGCCGGGGCGACAGAGAATGTGCAGTGGGCATCTCCATCGAGCAGGCAGGTGACCCTCTCGACGGGAAGCGAGAGGGCCGTGGCGATGAACGACTGATCGATCATGCAGACCTCGGGGTGTTGCTGCCCCATGCGGAAATAGGGACAACTAAGCTCGCGGATCAGCACTACATCTCCTTCGTGCTGTAGGTCGGCATCAAAGCCTTCCTCGTTGAGGAGCTGAATAAGGCGATCGAGCCGCTGCGGCAGGGGGAGCGGATCCAGCTCGGAGGAGTAGCGGTGGGCCATCGCCTGTGCTACGCCGGAGAAGAGTGCGCCCACCTGGCCTTCGGGCATGTTCTCCTTGATCTCGGACAACAGCCGCTGGGTCAGGTTGTAGTAACGGGAGGGAAACTTGTCGAGACCGTTGTCGGAGAGTGAAAAGACGTGCCGCGGCCGGCCGACGCCGTGACGGACCTCCTCGGCCTGGATTAGACCTTCGGCCTGGAGGTTTGCCAGGTGGTGCCGAACCGAGACGGGGGAGACGCCGGAGGCCTCCGCCAGGTCATTGACCGTGCACCGACCTCGGCTCCGCAAGGTCCGAAAGATCGTGTCGCGCGTTCTGCTTGCCATACTGTCGGGAAGTATAGCACCCAGGGAAGGGCATGTCAAGATATTTCAGATATATATGATAGATATCTTGACACTTGTGATCCGGCGTGCTATACTGCCCCCGTCCGCCCCCTTATTCACCTTTCCTTTCACCGATGGGGCGCTTGGAGGAAGACAGGATGACGGCAGTGCTCGAGGTGCGCGGGTTGCACGCGGGTATCGACGGGAAAGAGATCCTGCGCGGCGTTGACCTGACGGTTCGACAGGGTGAGACGCACGCGCTGATGGGCCCGAACGGCACCGGGAAGTCGACCTTCGCCAACGTCCTGATGGGCCATCCGGCCTACCAGGTGACGGCCGGCGAGATCCTGTTCGAAGGCGTCAATCTGGTCAATCTCCAACCCGACGTGCGCGCCCGCCTGGGCCTGTTTCTCGCCTTTCAGTACCCGGTGGCGATCCCCGGCCTGTCGGTGGCCAACTTCCTGCGGGCGGCGATCAACGCCAAGCGCCGCGGGTCGGACCCGGACGACAAGGGCATCGCCGTCCCCGAGTTCCGCAAGCTGCTGAAGGAGAAGATGGACCTGCTGCAGATGTCGCATGAGTTCGCCGGGCGTTATCTCAACGACGGCTTCTCCGGGGGCGAGAAGAAGCGCGCCGAGATCCTGCAGCTGGCGACGCTCGATCCTAAGATCGCCGTCCTGGACGAGACCGACTCCGGTTTGGACATCGACGCGCTGCGCATCGTCGCCGCCGGCGTCAACGCGTTGGCCGGCGAGTCGCTGGGCGTGCTGCTCATCACCCACTATCAGCGCATCCTGAACTACATCAAACCGCACCGCGTGCACATCATGCTCGGCGGATGCATCGTCGAATCCGGCGGGGCCGAGCTCGCCGAACACCTAGAAGAACACGGCTACGACTGGCTGCGCGTGAGAGCGGCCGAGCACGTGGCGGAGGCGTAAGGCTATGGCAATCCAATCCGATGTCCTGGCAGTGGAAGGCCTCGACCGCTACAAGTACGGCTTTTCCGATCCGGATGAAGCCGTCTTCAAGACCCGCCGCGGTCTGAACCGGGAAGTGGTGGAGCAGATCTCGGCTCTGAAGGGCGAGCCGGAGTGGATGCTGCAATCCCGGCTGAAGGCGCTCGAGCACTACCGCACGCGCTCGATCCCCCCCTGGGGGCCGGACCTTTCGCAGATCGACTTCGACAACATCATCTACTACGTCCGGCCGGCCGAATCGGAAGGCAAGACCTGGGAAGAAGTCCCGGAGACGATCAAGAAGACCTTCGACAAGCTGGGCATTCCCGAGGCCGAGCAGAAGTTCCTGGCCGGAGTGGGCGCGCAGTATGAGTCGGAGATGGTCTACCACAATATCCAGAAGCATCTGGCCGACCAGGGCGTCATCTTCGTCAGTATCGAGGACGGGCTGCGCCTGCACCCGGAGCTGTTCCGGGAGTACTTCGGCACGGTCATCCCCTATTCTGATAACAAGTTCGCCGCCCTCAATTCCGCCGTGTGGTCGGGCGGCTCGTTCATCTACGTCCCGCCGGGGGTCAAGATCGACCTGCCGTTGCAAGCCTACTTCCGTCTCAATATGGCCAACATCGGCCAGTTCGAGCGCACCTTGATCATCGCCGACGAGGGCGCTCAGGTGCACTATGTCGAGGGCTGCACGGCGCCGGTCTACACGACTGACTCCTTCCACAGCGGCGTGATCGAGATCATCGTCAAGAAGGGCGCCCGGGTGCGCTACACCACGATCCAGAATTGGTCGGTCAACGTCTACAACCTGGTGACCCAGCGGGCAATGGTCCACGAAGACGCCACGATGGAGTGGGTCGACGCCAACCTGGGCAGCAAGCTGACGATGAAGTACCCGTC
>CAYUWF010000189.1:0-2818 GCA_964448245.1 uncultured Anaerolineaceae bacterium
CGCCAGAAGGCCACCGCCGCCATGCCGTGCGCCAGGACGGCGAAGAGCGGCGGGGTCTCCAGCGTGTAGTAGATCCAACAGCCCCGCGTGGTTCCCCACAATTCCAGGAAGTACCCAAGGGCGGCGCCGGCGGCGAACGTCGCCAATGCCGTGCGGGGCTGCACCGGAGTGGCGATCAGGAAGGCGCACAGGAAGATCGCCGTGATGGTGAGCGACAGGCCCATCGTGGGGCGGACGAAGCTCAGCATGAGGATGAAGAAAGCGCCGAAGGTCGCGGCGTAGGCCAGGGCCGTGGTTCGCCGTCCGAGGCGCGCCGCAGATGGAGCGAGAAACCCGGTCAGCCGGTCGATCGCCAGGCTGGCGATCGGCCAGGCCGGGATGATCCACAGCGGCGGGCGCTCGAGGGTGTAGTAGGTCCACAATCCTGTTTGCGTCCCCCAACTCTCGATCACCAGGCCGCCCATCAGACCGACGGCGACCGTGAGAAGGTCGCGCTTCACGTCTGCCCGGGCCATGATCAGGACCGTCATGGCGCCGAAGACCCCCAGCAGCAGCCAATCGACCTGTCGCCACCACGCTACGCCAGGGTCGAACGAGTCGACATAGTCGCTCAGCAGCGGCCACCAGACGAGGCCGATCAGAAAGATGGTGGAGAAGAACAGGCTAAGGAGCAGGTAACTGGCGCGGTTCCACCCGAGACGGGAGAGCCAGGGGATCGAAGAGGAAGAAGCCGACATCGAGGCCCGGTCCAAGAGAAGGCGGAGACTGTAGCGCGGCCCGCCGGGCGGCGCAAGTGCGCCGGCGCCAGCGGGCGCAGTGCTACAATGCGGCCCGTGCCGCTTTCGGTCTACATCCACATCCCGTTCTGTACCGTCCGCTGCGCCTATTGCGACTTCAATACCTACGCCGGCCTCGAGACGCTGATGCCGACCTATATGGAGGCGGTGCGACAGGAACTCGTCCAGGTCGGACAGGGATTGCGCCAGGGACCGGCCCGTTCCGGCGATCCACACCTGGCCGAAGTCCACACGGTCTTCTTCGGCGGCGGGACGCCCTCCCTGCTTCCTCCGGAATCGATCGAGGCCACCCTGCAGACCCTGCGGGGCGGTTTCGCTGTGGCTGAGGACTGCGAGATCACGCTCGAGGCCAACCCGGGGACGGTCGGTCGACAGGACCTCGAGCGGTTGCGGCGGGCCGGCGTCAATCGTCTCTCGCTCGGCGCGCAATCGGCCCAGCCGGACGAGCTGCGCCTGCTCGACCGCACCCACACCTTCGACGACGTGGCGGCGGCCGTCGAACAGGCCCGCCGGGCGGGTTTCGACAACGTCAATCTGGACTTGATCTACGGCCTGCCCTGGCAGCGGAGCGAGGCGTGGGACGACACGCTGCGCCGAACGATCGACCTCCGTCCCGATCACCTCTCGCTCTACGCTCTTTCGCTGGAGCATGGTACGCCTCTGCGGGCATGGGTCGAGCGGGGCCTGGTGGCCGCGCCCGATCCGGACCGGGCGGCGGAGATGTACGAGGCGGCCTGCGGGCGGTTGCACGAGGCAGGCTTCGTCCAGTACGAGATCTCGAATTGGGCGCGGGACAGCGACGGCGGCAGGGAGTCCGACCTCCCGGCGTTCGCCTGCCGGCACAACGTGCAGACCTGGCGCAACCGCCCCTACCTGGGGATCGGCGCTGGCGCTCACGGATACGCCCTGGGCTGGCGCTATGCCAACGTGCTTTCGCCTCGGGTCTACATCGAACGAATCCGGGAGGGCCGGGCGGGCGGCGCGCCGTGTTCCTCCGCCGTCGCCGAGCGAACACGGATCGACCTCCCCACGGAGATGGACGAGACGATGCTACTCGGTTTCCGGCTGACGCGAGAAGGCATTCGCTGGTCAGGCTTTCGCGACCGTTTCGGTGAGGATGCCGAAGGCCGCTACGGCCCTCGGCTGCGGCGGCTCGAAGCCGACGGGCTGATCGAGCGCGGGCTGGATATCATCCGATTGTCGCCGCGCGGGCGGCTTCTCGGCAACAGGGTCTTCCAGGCGTTCGTCTAGGCGGAGGTGGGAATGCGAGTCGGCTACATCGGGTTGGGGCTGATGGGCAAGGCCATCGCCGGCAACATCCTCAAGGGTGGTTTCCCGCTGACGGTTCACAACCGCAGCCGTGGCGCCGTGGAGGATCTCGTACGCCGTGGGGCCAAAGAAGCCCGGTCGCCGGCAGAGGTCGCCGGCGCCAGTGACGTCGTCTTCACCAATCTGCCCGATACGCCCGACGTCGAAGACGTCGTCCTGGGAACCGCCGGCGTCATGGAAGGTGGCCGGCCCGGGCTCATCGTCGTCGACAACAGCACGATCCGGCCCGACGCGGCGCGCGCCATCGCTGCTCGCCTCAAAGATGAGGGCATCGCCTTCCTGGATGCGCCCGTCTCCGGCGGAGATGTCGGGGCCCGCGAAGCGACCCTGTCGATCATGGTCGGCGGGGACGCCGAAGCGCTGGAAGGGGTCCGGCCGGTGCTGGCTGCGATGGGGAAGAGCGTGACTCACGTCGGTGGAAGCGGGGCGGGGCAGGTGGCCAAAGCCTGCAACCAAATCATGGTGGCGGCGCAGATGGTGGCCATGGGGGAATTGCTCCTGCTGGCGCAGAAGACCGGCGTCGATCCGCAGCGCGTCGTCGAGGCCATCCGCGGCGGAGCGGCTCAGTGCTGGACCCTCGATGTCAAGCCGCCACGGCTTTTCCGCGGTGAGCGTAGCCCCGGCTTCAAAGCCCACATGATGGACAAAGACCTGGGTATCGTCCTCGACACGGCCCGCGCCTACGGCATGCC
>CAYUWF010000190.1:0-2816 GCA_964448245.1 uncultured Anaerolineaceae bacterium
TTCGACATTCGCACCCCGAGCGCCGCCACGCCGGCCAGCTCACTCTCCGGCGGCAACCAGCAGAAAGTCATCGTGGCGCGCGAGTTCTCCCGTCCGATTCGACTGCTGGTGGCGTCGCAACCTACGCGCGGCCTGGATGTCGGCTCGATCGAGTACATCCATGGACGGATCCTGGAGAAACGCGATTCCGGGACTGCCGTCCTGTTGGTCTCGCCTGAGCTGGACGAAGTCCTCGAGCTTTCCGATCGGATCGCCGTTATGTACCGCGGGCGAATCGTGGCGACGGTGAAGGCCGATCGCGTGACGAAGGAACAGGTTGGGCTCTTGATGGCGGGTGTGGTTCCCGAGGGAATGGAAGCGCAAGGCGTCGTGCGCACCGTCGAAGCCACCCTTTGATGAGGGTCTGCCGTGACCAAGTCGAAAGACAAGCCGAAGCCCAAAGCTGAAACGGCCAAGCCGGGCGCCATCCCGGAGCCCGACGCCGCCCACATCCTGATCCAGGAGCTGATGGCGACTCCGGCCGAGCCGCCCGGGCCCAAACGCTCGTGGTGGCGGCGGGCGGGGCGGGCGATGCTGGTCCCGGCGCTGGCCGTCCTCTCCGGCCTGATCCTGGGCGGGGTGTTGATCGCGCTGACGTCGCAGGAAGTCTGGCAGGCGTTCCAAGTCTCGATACTACAGGGGATTGGCACGGCTTTCGTCGTCGTCTTGCGCGCCTACGCCGCTCTGTTCGCCGGGGCCTTTGGGAATCCGGTGCAGATGGCGGTGGCGCTGCAGAGCGGCGATCCGCTGGCGGTCCGGCGTGCCTTCAATCCGATCCTGGAGAGCATGGTGGCGGCCACGCCATATATCTTTGCCGGCCTGTCGGTGGCGCTGGCGTTCCGCGGCGGTCTTTTCAACATCGGCGCCGAAGGACAGATTTTCATCGGGGCGATCACCGCCACCTACGTCGGCTACGCCCTGGTCGGGCTTCCGCTGATCATTCACCTGCCGCTGGCGCTGGCGGCCGGTGCCCTGGGCGGCGCCCTGTGGGGCTTTATCCCCGGCTGGCTGAAAGCGCGCACCGGCGCCCACGAAGTCATCAACACGATCATGATGAACTACATCGCCTTCCGCCTGAGCGATTGGCTGCTCACCGGGCCGATGATGCGGCCGGACACGTTCAACCCGGTGAGCCCGACGATCCAGGAGTCGGCGATGCTGCCGCGTTTCTTCGACGATCCGATCCGCTTTCACTTGGGTTTCTTCTTCGCCCTGGTCGTGGCCTACCTGGTGTACTGGTTCCTCTTTCGGACGACGTGGGGGTTCGACCTGCGCACCGCCGGCTCGAACCCCCGCGCCGCCCGTTACGCCGGGATCAACACCGGCCGCTGGATCATCCTGACGATGTCGCTGGCCGGCGGCTTGGCCGGGCTGGCCGGGACGAACGAGGTGCTGGGCGTCAACCACAACCTGGCGATGGCCTTCTCCTCCGGCTACGGGTTCGACAGCATCGCCCTAGCTCTGTTGGGGCGATCTCATCCGTTGGGGGTCGTCCTGGCGTCGCTCTTCTTCGGCACGCTTCGCAGCGGGGCGCGGCGGATGCAGGTCGTGACCGGAATTCCGATCGACATCATCTCTGTCATCCAGGCGATGATCCTGGCGTTCATGGCGGCGCCGGCGATCATCCGCACGATCTACCGACTGCGCCAGCCGGCCGAGGCCGGTGAAGAAGTGCTGGTACGGGGCTGGGGAGGCTGAGCGATGACCGCCACTCTTGCTTCCTCACGCGCCCTCGCCGTACCTCGCACGCGTCAGTTCGTGATGGGGTCGCTGTTTGTTTTGCTCGGCCTGGTGTTGTGGTTCGGCTTCGGCGCTGGCGTTGAACCCGGCCAGACGACGACCTTCGGCTTGACGCCCGGCGGGGTGGCGACGACTCTGCCCGACTGGGTCGTCTCGACACGGCCGTCGCTGCTCATTTTGGCTTTGGTGTGCATCTTCCTGGGGGCGGTGGAGCTCGTGCGCGGCTTCGGCCGCATGACAAATCTGGCGCTGGGGCTGGTGGCCGGTTTCTTCGTGTTCGGCTTCCTCGTCTGGGCGGCGGCCGGCACGTCGACCAACCTGGGCGGGCTGCTCAACTCGTCGCTCGACAAGGCCGTCCCGATCACGCTGGCGGCGCTCTCAGGGGTGTTGTGTGAGCGGGCCGGCGTGGTCAACATCGCCATCGAGGGCATGATGCTGATGGGGGCGATGATGGGCGCCTTGATCGGCAGCATTGCCCAGAACTCGATGGCCGGGCTGGTAGGGGCACTACTGGCCGGTGGGGCCTTGGGCCTGTTCCACGGCTGGCTCTCGATCAAGTACAAGACCAACCAGATCGTCTCCGGCACGGTGATCAACATCTTCGCTCTGGGGATGACTTCCTACATCTCGGCGTTGTTCCTGCAAACGCAGCAAGAACTCAATCACCCGCCGATCTTCCCGGCCATCCCCATTCCGCTGTTATCGAAGATCCCGGTGATCGGCCCGATCGTCTTTCTCAATAACCCGTTCGTGTACACCATGTTCGTGCTGTTGATCGTGATCCATGTCGCGCTCTTCTTCACCCGCTGGGGGCTGCGCCACCGCTCGGTCGGCGAGCATCCCAAGGCGGCCGATACGCTCGGCATCAACGTCTTCCGCACGCGCTACGTGGCGGTGGTGTTGAGCGGCATGATGGCCGGCTTCGCCGGTGCCTATTACACGCTGGGCTCCGTCGGCCGCTTCGACGAGGTGATGACCGCCGGGCGCGGATTCATCGGCCTGGCGGCGATGATCTTCGGCAACTGGACGCCCTTCGG
>CAYUWF010000191.1:0-2798 GCA_964448245.1 uncultured Anaerolineaceae bacterium
ATGCCGAGCATGTTCCCCAGCAACGCCTGCGACCGGGTGACCAGACCGCTGCGTTCGAGGTAGGTCAGATCGGCGACGAACACCACCAGGTACAGGCGCGGGACCATGCCGCGCACGATCCGGACGACTTCGTCCAGGTCCGCCCCGTCGTCTGCCGCGCGTACGGCGGCCTCCACCAGCAGGCCCAGCCCGCTGGAGAGGGACTGCGAGTCGACGACCTGGATCGAGCAGCGGCCGAGGAATCGCTGGCTGGCGGCCAGCGCGTTGCTCACCGTCGGGTTGATCTGGGCCGAGGCGTGGATCGAGACGATCTGATCCGTCTCCCGCGCCAGTTGGCCATAGGTCTCCGCCAGGCGCTCGGCCGAAGGCGGCACGGCCAAGGGGAATCCGTGACAGCGTTCGAAGAGCGTGCGCGCGCTGTCGATCTCGTCGCTCGGGGACTCCTCCCAGGCATCGAGGTGGCAGCGCAGCGTGAGCGGGGCGATGGCCACCGGATGTCGGGCCAGGAAGCCAGGCGTGGTGAAGCGAACCGTGCTGTCGGTGACGATGCGGACGCGGGTCATGGGTTACTCGATGGACAAGAGCAAGGGATAGTGGGGCTGACCGCCGCCGTGGGACTCGATCTCGAGCGACGGGTAGGCCTCCCGGATGCGCGCCGTCAGCTGTTCGGCGATGCTCGCCGGCAGGTCCTTGCCGATGTAGACGGTCACCAGGTCGGCCTGCGCCGCGCCGCCGATCGTCAGCAGCTCGAGCAGGGCCTGCTCCAGCGTGTCGCCGGCGACGACCAGCCGGCCGTCGAGCATGCCGATGATCTGGCCTTCGCGCACGGCGACCCCGTCGATCTCGACCGAGCGCGTGGCCGTGGTCAGTTCCCCGGTGCGCACGCCGAGGCGCGCCCGCTCCATGTCGGCGGCCAGGGTTTCCAGGTCGGCCCGGGCGTCGTAGGGCATCATCGCCGCCAGTCCCTGGGGCGCGGTGGTCGTCGGGACGACGCGCACCTGCTTGGTGGTCAGCTCGGCGGCCTGCTGCGCCGTGAGGATGATGTTCTTGTTGTTGGGCAGGACGATGATGCGTTCCGCCGGCAGACCCTCCAGCGCCCGGCAGATGTCCTGCGCGCTGGGATTCATCGTCTGGCCGCCCTCAACGATGGCCGCCACGCCCAGGCTGGCGAAAAGGCGCGACAGGCCGTGGCCCGGGCTGACGGCGACCACGCCCACCTGATCCGGCGCCACGCTCGGGAACACCACCGGCGCCTCCGGGGCCGAGCCGCCGGTCTGGATCATCAGGTTCTCCACGCGGTACTCGATGACGGTCCCCAGACCGCGCAGGTATTCGACCGGGGCGAACTCGGTGCGGTCCGGGACGTGAATGTGCATCCGGTAGCGACCTTCCCCCTCGGCAATCTGGATCGAGGTGCCCATCCCCTGTAGATCGCGGTGAAAGAGGGGCAGGTTGAGCGGGGTATGAGGGCGGAAATCCACCACTACTTCCCAATCCTGGCCCGGCTCGATCGACTCGAACAGGTCCGAGAGGTCGAGGGCGGCCAGCGATTTAATGTCGATCAGCGATTCGTCGAGTGGCAGCCGATAGGCAGCGCGCAGCATCCCCTCCAGGATAAAGTACAGCCCCTTACCGCCCGAGTCGACAACGCCCGCCTGCTTCAAGACGGGCAGCAGGTCCGGCGTCCGCTCGACGGACTCCCCCGCCGCGCGAACGACGTGCTCGAGCACCTCCAGCCCAGAGGTCGCTCCCGACTCCATCGCCAGCCGCGCCGCTTCGGCCACGTCCTTTGAGACGGTCAGGATCGTGCCCTCCACCGGCCGGACCACGCCCCGGTAGGCTGTGTCGCGGGCCTCGGCCAGGGCCTCGGCCAACGCCGCCGCATCGACTTCGGTTTTCTTGTCCAGACTGCGGGCGAAGCCGCGCCACAGCTGCGACAGGATTACGCCGGAGTTGCCCCGGGCCCCCATCAGCGCGCCGTGTGCCAGGGCATGGGCGACTTCGGACACCGAGTTCTCGGAAGTGGCGGAGACCTCATCCCAGGCTGCCTGCATCGTCAGGACCATATTGGTCCCGGTGTCGCCGTCGGGGATGGGGAAGACGTTCAGCGCATTCACGACCTGCTGGTTGGTGCGCAGCCAGTGCAGGGAGGCCCACGTCAGCAGCCGCAGCAGCTGGCCGTCGAGATGGCGATAGCGCTGCAGCAGGCGCAGGCGGACGGGGGCGTCAGTGGCGGGCAGGGGGTTGGCCATGCGCTGGTCAGTCAAGACTGCTGACGCGCAGGTCCTGGACGTGAACGCTGACGGCGTCGATCGGCATCCCCAGGATCTGTTCGACATGGTAGCGCACACTGCTGGCAACGCTGGTGGCGACCACGGAGACGCGCGTCCCGTACTCGACGATGATGTAGGCATCGATGCGGATCCGATCGTCCTCGGTGCGGACCTCGATCCCGTGGTGCGGATGGCGCACCAGGATCTGGGCGATTCCGTCGGCGAAGTTGCTTGAGCTCATGCCGACGACGCCGTACGTGCCCAGGGCCGCCCGGCTGGCGATGGTGGCGATGGCCTTCTCTGAGATGGTGACCCTTCCCAGGGGCCCACGGGGCGGGCGATCGACCGTCATGGCTGACTCTCCGGCCGGAGGCCCCCCGACACGAGCGGCTGTGGCCAGGCTGGCCGCCGAGGGTCCGGTGTGTTATCATGCGTCGTCTGCAATCCAAGCGACAGACGGGAAAGGAACCTGGTTCGATGGCGAAGTGTGCTCACTGCGGCAAGACCACGACCTTCGGTCATAAC
>CAYUWF010000192.1:0-2746 GCA_964448245.1 uncultured Anaerolineaceae bacterium
TCTCAAGGGGACAATGGGGGCAGAGATTAGTCGAATCGGCTCCCGCCACAAACACTCACGAAGCTTCCCGGAAGCTATGCCCCGCGGCCTTCCGTTGGACGTTCCGTGGACGGCCGCGGGGTGAAAGCTTCCGGGAAGCTCAGAGCTCGGCATGCTACACTTCGCGGGCCGTGCCCGAGCTCCCCGAACTGGAAGTCGTGCGCGAAGTTCTGACGCGCCGCCTCGCCGGCCGCAGAATCGAGACCGTCACCCTGGCCCCCAAGGGTGCAGCGGTCATCGTGCGCGATCTGACGGGCGAAGGCTTCGTTTCCCTGCTCTCGGGCGCCTTGTTGGGCGAGGTCCACCGGCGCGGCAAGTTCCTGCTGTTCGACTTCCCGCGCGCTCCGTTCACGTTGGCCGCCAATCCCAAGCTGACCGGTCGCTTCCAGCTGTGCCCGCCGGGCGAAAAGAAGGCCGGGCCGGTGCACGTCACCTTGCACTTCGCCGAGCCGCGGGAAGACTTGCGCTACGTCGACAGCAAGCAGATGGGTCAGCTTTACCTGACGCGCGACACCCACCGCATCCCGACCTTCGACGAAATGGGCCCCGATGCGCTCGAGGTCGGCCTGGAGGAGTTCCAGCGGCGATTGCGCTCCTTCCGCGGCGAAATCAAGGGGATCCTGACGCGGGCGCCGTTCGTCGCCGGCATCGGCAACGCCTACGCCGACGAGATCCTGTGGCAAGCCCGGCTGCATCCTTACCGCAAGCGAACGGCGCTGACGGCGGACGAGGTGCTCACGCTGCACCAGGCCATGCGCCAGACATTGCTCGACTCCATCGAGAAGGTCCGCCAGGAGATGGGCGACGATGTCCAGCTCAAACCGCGCGACTTCTTTGCCGTCCATCTGCGCGGCGGACAGCCTTGCCGGCGCTGCGGCACCCCCATTTCGGAAATCACCGCCAACCAGCGCATCACTTCCTTCTGTCGTACCTGTCAGCCGGGAGGCCTGGTACGAGGCGTCAACTGACCGCGGACAGCGGAGCTTCGTCCCGCATCGGCCGCGGGAACGAGCGTTGACTTTCTTCGACATCTGGTCCCGGGGCGCCCCGATCAAAGGAGAGGCGGCCTCGGTGGCCGGCCTGCCGGACCTCCTGCCATCCCGCCATCGACCGTCGAACCCAGGCCACTGCCGAACGCCGGGCTCCCCTTGGCGGAACGAGGCCGCCTCGCCGCGGTTTACAATCCCGGGGTGAACCTCTCCAAGGCAGACAGACGAACGTGGCTGCCCGGCCTCGTCTTGGCCGCGGTCCTGCTCGGCTGCAGCGTTACCACGCCACGGGTGACGCCGGTGGCGACCGTTCCTCCGCCCGCCACCGCCTCGCCGTCGGCGCTCCCTTCCGCTGCTCCACCAACCCAGGCGCCGGCCGAGACGTTGGCGGACCTGGAAGAGATCCAGGGCCAGGTCTCGACCGTCCGCGGCCTCTACCCCACTGGCCTTCTCGATCGCGAACTCCTCGCCCCCGAGGAGCTTCGCCAGCACGTGAAGGACGATTTCCTGGTCGACTACACCCCCGAGCAGGCGGCCGACGACGTGCGCGTGCTGGCGTTGTTCGGCCTGGTCGAGCCCGGGTTCGACCTGTTGGATTTCCATCTCGACTTCTACCAAGAGCAGGTGGCGGGGTACTACGACACCGAGGTCCAGAAGATGTACGTCGTCGGCTCGCACTGGGGCGGCGCCGAGAGGCTGACCTATGCCCACGAGTACGTGCATGCTCTGCAGGACCAGACCTACGATTTGGAGGACGGGCTCGGCTATAACGACGAGACCTGCCTGGAAGACTCGGAGCGCTGCGCCGCCCTCTCGGCGCTGATCGAGGGTGACGCCACGCTTGTCGAGGAACAGTGGTGGCAGGCCTACGCCACCCAACAGGACTACGATGACTTAATGGCGTACCTAGACACCTATAGCGGCGAAGTCTTCAGCGCAGCGCCGGCCTACATCCAACAGGACTTCCTCTTCCCGTATGACCAGGGCCTGGAGTTTGTCCGGTGGCTGTTCCGCAAGGGCGGTTGGGCCGCCGTGGACGCCGCCTACCTCGATCCGCCGACGACGACCGAGCAGATCCTCCATCCGGAGCTCTACGGAAAGGACCCGCCGATCCCGGTCGAAGTCCCCGACGTGGTCGAGGCGCTCGGCCAGGATTGGCACGAGCTCGAGGCCGGCGTTCTGGGCGAGTGGTTCACCCGCCTGGTCCTGGACGAGGAGATTCCCGGCTGGGATGCTGAGACGGGCGCCGACGGCTGGGGCGGCGACGCCTACCAGGCCTACGCCAACGAAGCGGGAGACCGGACGGCGCTGGTGCTGCTCACCCGTTGGGACACGGCGCGCGACGCCTTCGAATTCGTAGAGGCGTTTCAGGATTACGCCGGCTGGCGCTTCGGGGAACGCCGCACGGAACAGGCCGAGCGCCGCTGGACATGGCAGCACGGCTCCGTCTCGCTCGTGCGCGCCTACGACCAGACCTTGTGGATCGTGGCGCCGGACGAGGCGACGCAGGAGTCGATCCGGCAGGCGATCGAGTTCCCGGCCGACTAGCTTCCGGCGAGCTTGCAGCTCGCGGGAAGCATAACCTGCTAGCGCAGGGTGATCTCGACCTTCTCGCCGGCCGACACCCCCAGCCGGGCGGCGGCGCTCCCGTTGACCTCGGCGACGCACAGCTCGCCGCCGCTTCCCCAGAAGGCGATCAACTCTCCCACCGGTCGTTC
>CAYUWF010000193.1:0-2730 GCA_964448245.1 uncultured Anaerolineaceae bacterium
TTCAACGACCCGATCGAAGGGCCGATCGTCGGCTTCCCGATGCATCCGCACCGCGGCATCGAGACCGTCACCTACATGCTCGAGGGCAGCGTGCGGCACCGCGACAGCCTGGGCAACGCCGGAGTCATCGGCCCGGGGGACGTGCAGTGGATGACGAGCGGCGGCGGCATCATGCACGAGGAGATGCCACGCCGCGGCCCAAACGGAGCGGTCAACGGTTTCCAGTTGTGGGTCAACCTCCCGGCGGCGCTCAAGATGAGTCGGCCTCGCTATCAAGAGATCGCGGCGGAGGGACTGCCGGTAGTGGAGAAAGACGGCGCCAAGGTCCGGCTGGTGGCCGGCAGGTTCGAGGGCGTCGCCGGTCCGGTGACAGAGATTGCTGCCAAGCCGATCTACGGAGAGGTGACCTTGGCCCCCGGCGCAGAAGTGCGCCTGCCGGTGCCGGCGGCGCATACGGCGGTGGCCTACGTCTTCGAAGGAAGCGTCGCCTTCGGCTCGGACGGTGGGTCCCCGGCGTGGGTCCCGGCGGTGCGCATGGCCGTCCTGGGCGAAGGTGAGGGGCTGACGGCGCGGGCCGACGCGGAGGTGGGGGGCCGGTTCATGCTGATGGCCGGCGCGCCGATCCGGGAGGCGATCGTCCCCTACGGACCGTTCGTCATGAATACCGACGACGAGATCCGCCAGGCCCTGGCCGACCTGCGCAGCGGCACGTTCGTGGCGAACTGAAGTCACCACCACACACGTCATTCCGAGGGCAGGCCCCTGAGCCCTTCTCTGGGCTCAGGGAACGCTCCGTCGAAGGGCCGGCCCGAGGAATATCCCCATGATGTTGCCTTAGGCGCACGCAGCGGGCGCGAGGCCCTCAGGCGGAAAGAGAATTCCCAATGACGCGCTTCGGGGATTCCTCACGCCCCTCCCGGGGCGCTTCGCGAAGCACCCAGGAGGGGCGGAATGACATACTGCTGAGGGTCTTCGCGGTTCAGGCTGCAGGTAAGCCTGGCCGTTTCTCGGACGCAGGCTAAAGCCTGCGGCTACCGGGAGGGGAGCTGTCTTTCAGGCCGAAACTTCCTGCGGCACCGCCACGCGGGCGCCGCGATCGCTGCGGTGGAAGACGACCCCCTCCGCCTTCTCGTCGACGTCGACCAGCACCAGGTCGCCGGCGGTAAATTCGCCCTGTAGGATCTTGATCGACAGCGGGCTCTCGACGAACTTCTGGATCGCCCGCCGCAACGGCCGGGCGCCGAAGGCCGGATCATAGCCGGTGCGGGCCAACCACTTGCGGGCGCCCTCGGTCAGTTCCATCGACAGGTCGTGCTCGCTCAGCCGCCCGCGGACCTCGTTCATCTGCAGGTCGACGATGCTCTCCATCTCCTCCAACGAGAGCGGGGAGAAGATGATGACCTCGTCGATGCGGTTGAGGAACTCGGGGCGGAAGGTTTCCTTGAGCGCCTTCTCGATCTTCTCTTCGGCCTCGCGGTCGGCGCCCGGCGCGTCGGCGTCGCGGCGGCGGAAGCCGAGCGTGCCCGAGCGGGTGACATATTCCGTGCCCAGGTTGGAGGTCATCACCAGCACGGTGTTGCGGAAGTCGACGACGTGCCCCTGCCCGTCGGTCAGGCGGCCGTCGTCGAGGATCTGCAGCAGGGCGTTCCACACCTGCGGGTGGGCCTTCTCGATCTCGTCGAACAGGATCACCCGGTAGGGGCGGCGGCGGACGGCCTCCGTCAACTGGCCGCCCTCCTCATAGCCGACGTAGCCGGGCGGCGCGCCGAACAGGCGCGAGACGGTGTGCTCTTCGCGGTACTCGCTCATGTCGACGCGCACCAGCGCGTCCTCGTCGCCGAACATGAACATGGCCAGCACCTTGGCCAGCTCGGTCTTGCCGACGCCGGAGGCGCCGAGGAAGATGAACGAGCCGATCGGCCGACGCGGGTCTTTCAGGCCGGAGCGCGCCCGGCGGATGGCGTCGGCCAGGGCGTGGATGGCCTCTTCCTGCCCGACGATGTGCTCGTGCAGGCGCTCTTCCATGTGCAGCAGCTTCTCGGCCTCGGTCTCCATCATCTGCGTGACCGGGATGCCGGTCCACTGGCCGACGACCTCGGCGATATCGTGTTCGTCGACGACATCGTCCAGCTGGTGTTCGGCCTCCCAGGCGTCGCGCTTGGTGCGGAACTCGTCCTCCACGCGCAGGCGGTTGGCCTTCATCTCGGCCGCCCGCTCGTAGTCGCGCTCATTGCCGGCCTGCTCTTCCTCGGCCAGGACGCGGTCGATCTCGACCTTGAGGGCCTTGAGGTCGGGCGGCAGGGAATACAGGGCGATGCGCACCTTGGCCGCCGCCTCGTCCATCAGGTCGATGGCTTTGTCCGGCAGCGAGCGGTCGGTGACGTAGCGGTGCGAGAGCTTGGCCGCCGCTTCAAGGGCGGCGTCGGAAAAACGCACCTTGTGGTGGGCCTCGTAGCGGTCGCGCAGGCCCTGCAGCATCTTGATCGTCTCTTCGACGCTCGGCTCATCGACGTAGACCGGGGCGAAGCGCCGCTCGAGGGCGGCGTCCTTCTCGACGTGCTTGTGGTACTCGTCGAGGGTCGTGGCGCCGATGCACCGCAGTTCGCCGCGCGCCAGGGCCGGCTTGAGCATGTTGGAGGCGTCCATCGCCCCCTGGGCGGCGCCGGCGCCGACGACGGTGTGCAGCTCGTCGATCATCAGGATGATCTCGCCTTCCGAGCGCTGGATCTC
>CAYUWF010000194.1:0-2689 GCA_964448245.1 uncultured Anaerolineaceae bacterium
CCCATACGTCGGCGCTGTCCAGGGCGACGTAGATCGGGAGATCGCCGACGAGGCGAATTCCAAGCTCGGCGGCGCGATCGTGGAGCGCATTCCACTGCGACCAGAACCAGAACTGCTGCAGCGCGTGATTCTCGATTTGGGTCGCCCAGTCCCGCCGGGATCGCGACAGGGCCGCCGGACGCCGTCGGGCCAGGTCGGGTTCCCAATCCATCCACGGCGTTCCGTCATGCGCCTCCTTGAGGGCCATGAAAAGGGCGAAGTCGTCCACCCAGGCGCGATGGGATTCGCACCATGCCTCGAACGCCTGGCCGTCGGGTCGCCCGAGGCTGCGCCAGCGTTCCGCCGCCCGGGCAAGGCGGGTCGTCTTGTAGCGGTGGACGAGGGGAAAGTCGACGTGCTCGGTTGAAACGGGGACGTCCTCCACGTCGGTTCGCAGGAGCCATCCCTGCGCCACAAGGTCTTCCAGACTGATGAGGAGCGGATGGCCGGCGAAGGTCGACGGAGACTGGTAGGGGGACCAACCTGGGCCAGCCGGCCCGAGCGGCAGGAATTGCCACATGCCGCAGCCCGCCTGATGCATCCACTCCAACCAGGCGCGCGCCGCGTCACCCAAGTCGCCGATCCCTTCCCCGCCGGGGAGGCTCGTCAAATGGAGCAGGACGCCCCCGGCCCGCGGCAGGCTCACGCGCGTCTCTTACGCGCCTGGCGCAGAGCCAGGCGATAGACCGCGGCGTAGCGTCGGGCCGGCTTCGCCCAGGAGAAATCCTGGCGCACGCCGCGGCGCTGCAGGGTCTGCCAGGCGCGGGGATCCCAGTGCAGGTCGATCGCCCGGCGGATCGCCGCCGCCAGCGCCTCGACGGAAGGCTCCTCGAAGAGGAAACCCGTCCCGGCGCCGGCCGCATAGTCCCGGACGGTGTCGCGCAGTCCGCCGGTGGCGCGGACGATCGGGACGGCGCCATAGCGCATGGCGATCATCTGCACCAGGCCGCATGGCTCGTAGCGAGATGGGACGAGAATTACGTCGGCCGAGCCGTACAACCGCCGGGAGAGCCGCTCATCGAAAACGCCGCGGAACCGCATACGGCCAGGGTGCCCCTGCTCGAAGGAGGCCGCCATCGCTTCGAGCTCCGGCTGTCCTGTCCCGAGGACGACCGCCTGCCAGGGGACGTCGAGCAGAGTCGCCAGCGCCTGAAGAGCGAGGTCGATCCCTTTCTGAGGCTCCAGCCGGCCGATGAAGGCGAACAGCGGCGCGCCTTCCTGGCGCTCGAAGCCGAGCTCGGCCAGGAGGGAGGCTTTGTTCTTCGTACGCCGTTCGAGACTCTCGGCGGTGAACCGGGCGACCAGCGCGCGGTCGGTTGCCGGGTTCCACACATCCGGGTCGATGCCGTTCAGGATCCCGACGGGACGGGACGGTCGGCGGCGCAGGATGGGGTCGAGTCCGAAGCCGGATTCGGCCGTGGTGATCTCCTCGGCATAGGTCGGGCTGACGGTCGTCACGGCGTCGGCGCGGGAAAGCGCCGACGCCAGCGGCAAGGGGCGCGCCCAGTCGGGGAGGTTCGGGCCGGCGGCCAGCGGAAGGCCGAATTCCCGCCATGCGCCCTCCGAGCCTGCCCCGGCGTAGCCCAGGTTGTGGACCGTCAGGACCGTCGCCGTATCCTTCCACAAAGGGTCCTGGTCTCGCTGCTCCGCCAGCCAGGCGACGGCAGCGGCGGCGTGCCAGTCGTGCGCGTGGACGATGTCCGGGGTCCAGCGCAGCGCGATGCAGGCGCGCAACGCGCCCAGGCACCAGAAGAAGAACTTCTCTCCTTCGAGCCGGCCGCCGCCGTAGATCCCGCTGTCGCGCGCCACCGGCTCACCGTCGACGAGCAGGTAGGGCACCCCCCGCACCCGCAGCCGGTAGAGCACGCCGGGCAGCTCCTCGGCGCCGCGCCGCACGGTGAGGTCTGTGCGCGTCCGTGCAGCCGTCTTCGAGAGCTCGATCGTCGGGTAGCGCGGCAGGGAGCTGCGTACGTCGAGGCCCAGGCGTCGCAGGGCCCGCGGCAGCTCGCCGCCCACATCGCCCAGCCCGCCGACCTTGGCCAGCGGGGAGGCCTCCGCGCTCAGGAAGAGGATTCGGAGGGGGCGAACCACCGCACGTCGATGTCGGGGAAGACTTTGTCCTTTTCCCAAAGCGTCGCCGCCAGTGAAGCGTCGGGGCGTCCGGCCTCCAGGCCGTCGAGCAGCGCGTGGAACCGGTCTACGTGGTCGCGGAAGCGCTGGACGGCATACTCCTTCGCCTGGCCGGTCGTCACCAGGAAGGGCCAATCCGAGGATTGCAATAGCAGGAGCTCGCGCGCCGCCTGCGCCAGAACGGCCGGCGTCTCCGTCCCGTCCTGCCGCGGGGCGTTCACGACGCGCAACATACGACCCTCGGCGGCGTGGATGATCGGCCACATCCAATGCGTATCGGCGTTGTCCCAAACGAAATGGCCCCCGCCGGCGCCCCACGAGCCCTCGGGCAGATGCACGACAGTCTGCGGCGGGTGCGCATCGAGGTAGGCGGAGGCGGTCGTCAACTCGACCTGCGGCGAGGCCGACAGACGGCGCAGGACGGCTTCCAACCAGTCGATGCCTTCAAACCACCAGTGCCCGAAAAGCTCGGTGTCGTAGTTGGCCGAGACGATGCCGAACTCGCCGGCGTTCTGGCGAT
>CAYUWF010000195.1:0-2687 GCA_964448245.1 uncultured Anaerolineaceae bacterium
GCTCGCGAGTATCTGAGTTTCCTTCGAAATATCCCCCGATGCCTCAGGGATTGACCTTATCAAATCCTGGCCCTTCGAACTGGAGGTGAAGTCCCCCGCATAGCATCAATCTCAGGCCGCCATCATGCGCAATGAGCGCGACCCTCTCCGACGATGGCCAGCCATTGCAGGGGGTGTGGCCCCTCGCTCTGCTCGGGGTGCTGCGCGAGGGGGCAGCTTCGCGCAGCATCCCGAGGCGGAGCCGAGGGACATGCCCCCCTTTAGTCCCCCCTAGACGGGGGGACTAAAGGGGGGTGAAAGAAGGAGAGAGATTAGAAGATGAATAGACAAGACGTGGGCAGCCGGTGCGTCGGATAAGCTGGAGACGAATCGGTCCATCTCGATACTCCATCCTCCGCCCCCTCCCCTCACCACCACCATCCCCTTCCCACGCAACTCCCACGCCCCATCGCCCCCCGTGGGAGGGCCCACTAGCGCTGTGCCGCCGTCGATGCCGATCACGGTCGAGCGGCGTGGGCGCAGCCACCAGAGCGGACCCGTCACCGATCGCGGGATCTCGTCGAAGTGCGGGAGGATAACGGCGTTCGACACGAAACCGAAGGGCGTATGCCAGATCGAGAGCGTTCCGGGCGTAGGGCGGCCGGGGATCCAGCCGCCAAGGATCATCGCACCGGCGCTGCAGCCGGCCAAGACGCCGCCTTTCCTCAGCACGGAGAGGACGGATTCCCAAAGGGGCGTGCCGCTGAGGGTGCTCGGGAGGTATTCCGGTTTTCCGCCGGAGAAGTAGACCAGGTTCGCCTGGCGGACGGCGTCGACGTTCAATGCCGCGTGGCAGCCATCACGGTCGAGCGCCATGACGGCCTCGGCTTGCCCGCCGAGGGCGTTGAAGTGCTTGACTCCCATCGCGGCCCAGCGCTCGGGCACGCCTGCCCCATCCGGCGCCGAGGCCGTCGGCAGAATCACGACGCGCTTCCCTGCCGGCGCGCTCAAGCAGCGCCGCGTCGACCTGGCGCATCGACTCGAGGAACTCGCCTGCGCCCACAAGCGCCAATGTGCCGTGCTGTATCGTCACGCGGAAGTCCCGCCCTGCCCTTCCCTGGTTGCGCTCGGCAGGATCACTTCGCTCGGTGACCGAGAAGCCCCGCGGGCGCACGATGTCTTCGATCCAGGTCGTCACGCCGTTGAAGATGCCCAGGCCGATGAAGAAGATAGGCAATAGCAGTTGAAAGTCACGCTTGCGCACGATCTGCTTCAACCCGTCGAGCATCAGCGCCCGCTCCTCCTGCTCCGGCGGACCGGGCGGCGTGTCCGGATGCTCGCGGGCGACGGCCAGGAAGACGACCCCGGCTGCCACCGCGCCGACCCCGTAGATCACCAGCATGTTGGCGATGCCCACCTGCAGCGTCAGAAACGACGTGAGCGCCAGGGCCGACCAGAATCCCCGAGGTAGGTCGCCAGCGACCCGAGCCCGGAGGCCGTGGCGCGCTCGCCCAGCGGAAACCAGCGCGCCGCCACTTTGGTGACGGCGTTGAGGATGAAGGGCTGGCCGATGCCGATCCCCACCGCCGTGCGGAAGCCGTCGGTGTCGATCACCCACGAGGCGGGCAGCGCCACGAACAGGTAGGCGATCATGAAGCTCATCGAAAGCAGTCCGATCGAGAGGTCGGAGACGCCGTAGAAGGCCGCCGCTGGCCCGGTGATCGGGGCGAAGGTGATCCACAGAAGCTGGTTGAAGGCCACCGCCAGCATGAGCCCCGCCAAGACGATCCAGCGGTAGCCGTACAGCTTGAACGTCGTGGTGGTCATCGCGGCGGCCCTCCTCGGGAGAGTCCGGCCGACGCCGGAGGGCCAAGGTGGCCGACGGCGACGACGGTCCCGGAGGATGATGATCGGCCCGAAAGCCTGCGGAGATCAGTTCGCTGGAGGAGGAGTCGAGCGAGGTCCGCGTCGGCTGGCGACGACGAACAGGATAATCCCCAGCACGACCAGCAGCGCGCCGCGCACCGCCCAGCGCGGGTCGCCGGTCATGAAGCTGCCCGGCAGAAGGTTGATCCCTTGCAGGATCCAAACCAAGCCACTCAGAACCATCAGGGCGCCGAGGACTTTGCCGAAAGTTTTCATGGACGAGACACCTCGTCGTCAAACAAAGTGGGGCAGGCCAAGGCCCGCCCCGCCTCCTGCGTTTCCGGTCGCGCTACTGAACGATGAGCTTGCCTATCATCCCGGCCTCGATGTGGCCGGCGACACCGCACACGACTTCGTATTCGCCCGGCGCCGTGGGCGCGGTGAATACCACCGTTGCCGTCGCGCCGGTGTCGACGTTTTGATCGACAAGGATGCTGTCCTTGACCGCTTCCTCATCAAAGGGCGGGGTGATCGTGACGCCGGAGTCCAGCAGCAGCCACTCGTGCTCGACCGAGCCGTTGTTGGTCACGGTCAGGGTGACCTCGGCGCCGGCCGGGACGGTCCAGGACTCGGGGTCGTAGTTGAAGTCGGTCATGGACACCGAGAGGCTGACCTTCTTCGGGCCGCAAGCGGCGAGGGCCAAGCTCAGCAGCAAGGCCGCTCCGATGGTGATCCGCGATTTCGTGGTGCCGTTCATGGATGGTCTTTCCTCCGAGCGATATTGGACGGCGGGATGCCAGACGACGAATTAGATCATGGTTGCTGGGTTGGGTCAAACGGAG
>CAYUWF010000196.1:0-2645 GCA_964448245.1 uncultured Anaerolineaceae bacterium
CCTAAATTCCATGTCATCACAGCCGGAAAGGATACCTATCTTTTGAACAAACCACTGATATGTGCTGAAGTGAGAGTCGGAGCTTCGCGTGGTCTTGCTTCGGATTTGAGTCATCAAGGACTCGCTGTTGCCCAATCTTCGAGAAATATCCTGCATTCCGGCTGGCTGATCATTAAGGTGAAACTTATGCTTCACGTCGCAGAAAAGAACGGGATATAGTTCATCGTTGATTTCAATGCGGAAACGTATCCCCCTGTAAATTGATACCCCTTTCTGCGAAAAGATGGGTTCGCGTATATAAATCTCTGTCCAGCCGTCCATATCATCTTCAATGACAAAATCTGTGAAGGCGGCCTTTATACTATCTGTTACCTTCCCAATCCAAGTGCGGTTAGACCAAGTGTTAGACAGAGGCTTGCTTCCAATGAACATTCCCACTTTGACTTCCGGGGGCCGATAGTGCTGTCGGAAAAAGCGTTTGACGTGACCGTAAAGACCTTCGCGGGCTTCGTCCCTTAGCCATGTCTGATAGCCGCCTTCGTATCCCTTCTTTGCTGTATCAACTCTCAGCGGGAATGTTTTTCGAAACAGGTTTACAGCGTCGTCATTTCCCTGAAAGATTATTTTGTCGTGGTCTGGATAGCGGGTCATTCGGTAGATACCAATAATCGGCTCGGCCATTCTTTGCTCCTCCTTATCGCGACTTTATCTTACTGCCGATGACTATGAGATGGGTTTTAGCGCGTGACATCGCCACATATAGCATTTGGTCGCGTTGCTGTGAATCTTGGGGCAGATTGTCTGATTCGGTCAATATAACGACCGGCTTTTCAAGACCTTTGAAACTATGGATGGAACAACAACTTATTTGTTTGCCAAGAGTCTGTAGTCGCCATACGGGCGAGAACTTTCCCCATCTAACTTTGTTCTTGGGTTGCCACGCGCTGTTTTCTTCAGCACGGGGCGTTAGGATGATAATCCATTCTGGTGGTATTCCTTCTGCTTCAAGCCTTTCTAAAACGTAACTTACTGCTTCTGTCTCGCCGCCATGCGATTGAGGGTCAATAAATAACGGCTCTGGGCCTTTAAGTCCGCTGGGGCGGTTTCGGGATGGGTCGTGATAATAGGCAAGAACTTGCTTATGAATTGGGTCAGTATTACGCAAGTTCTTGGTCAATGGAGAACAAGGCCAAGTGAAAGGGATCCTTTTTCTATCGTAAATGCGCTGATTGTCGTCGAAGAATATATGGAAGTGGCTCTCGTTGGGGTCATGTAGAAGTTGCTCAAGGGTCTTTAGCCAGTTCGGATGAAAGTCCTGCCCTTCGTCTACGATGATGGCGTCAAATAGCAAGTTCTTCTCGGCAACGGCCAGAAGCAACGCATTCGGCATTTGCTCTCCGAAATACTGCTCTTTGTCAATTCCGAGTTTTTCTGACCAGCGGGGTAAATCAACGCCGGGGACGTCCTCAGCGAGGCTAAAGCAAATCTCGTGGAAATCTCCCGATACTATTTTGCTGTGCCGTCCGCCATGAGTTTTGAGAATTTCCGCAAGGTTATGGTTATAGCATACAAGCAATACTAATTTGCCTTCATTGGCGAACTTGAGCGCCGCTTCAGTCGCCAAGACTGTTTTGCCTGACCCTGCACAACCCGAAACCAATGAGCGCGGGTTATCTTCCAAGAAGTAGTAGAGCGTCGCAAACTGCTCGTCTGTCAATTCCTTTCGCTGAGTTTCTATCTGCTCGAATTGATACGCAAATGACGTGTTGATTTCCCAAGATGGGGCAAGGAAATCTATGAGGATCTTTATCCCGTATTCTCGGGGTTTTCTGATGCCGCTTTTCTGGTGAACTTGGAAAATCTCAAATAGCCGTTGCTGAAGGTTGTCCAAGTCATTTTTATCAATGGCCAAGGCACGGGGCGCGTCTGCCCCAAGAAAAAGGTCCTCAGGGATTTCAATGTCTGGAAAACAGACGGCGGTACAGATGTCGAATGGCCTGGATGCCATGCGGCGGTCTTCAAGAATTCTGTCGAGTTTTCTCTCAAACTTCTTGGCAGTGTCAGTTGCTTGGGCGTAAGGACTCCGCTTGAGTCGCTCACGCCTTCTTTGCTCAGGGGGCTTATGCAACTCTTGGAGAGGCGCTGTATACCAGACTCCGGCCTCGCAAGATATGCTACCGCCTTTTACTTCAAGTACTAAAACCCCCAAATCGGGATGGGCGATAATGAAATCGGCCTCGCGGTCTGAAATGCCATAAGCATGTTCCAGTTTTATGGACTTGTTGTAGAGGATTGTCCACCGCTCGCTCAGTTTCGAGAGAAGGTCATATACGAGCAGTTCTGCTCGCCGTTCTTTAGAGCGCTCTGTAGACGGTATATATGCTGGATAGATGCTCATTGCATGCAACAAGACGAGACCTTGAAATTTCGGACCGATAGATTGGAATGAGCGAGCCGACTACTGTATTCTGCCTATCTCCCTTAATCGGAACCGTTACGAGGGAGATCATTCTCCCCGCCCGCCGTTATTCCAAATCTTCGCCACCGTCGGGAACCGGCCCAAGTCCGTGTGCGGGAGGAAGAGCGCGCTGGTGAAGGCGTCGTAGAACGTGTTGTCCGCCGAGAGCTCGAGGTACGTCATCTTC
>CAYUWF010000197.1:0-2580 GCA_964448245.1 uncultured Anaerolineaceae bacterium
GCTCAGCGCGATCACCCCGCGGCCCTCCTTTGCTCAGTCAATGAAGGCCGCGGGGTCACTCGTCATCGGCCTTCTTGCGGTCTTTGCCGCAGTCGCACTGCCCGGCCTCGTGGCGGCCGCAGGGCGCCATGGCCTTAGCCTGCAGGGCTTTGAGCTCATCGAACGGCTGGAGTTCGTGCAGGTAGAACTCGGCCCGCTTGCCGTCGTCGAGGGCGACGATCACGGACTGCTTCAGCGCCAGGACCTCCGCCACGCGCCCTTCCCCCGCCGGCGTGATCACGCGCTTGTTACGCTTGGGCATCGTCTTGCGGGCTTCGACGTACTGCTCGTACTCGTACACCAGGCAGCAGCGCAGGCGGCCGCACATCCCGGTGATCTCTTGCGGGTTGAGCGAGATCCCTTGGGCCTTGGCCATCTTGATCGAGATCGGGCTGAACTCGGTCAGGAATTTCGAGCAGCAGCGTTCCTCCAGCCCGCAGGCGCCCATGCCGCCGAGAATCTTCGCCACGTCGCGCGGGCCGACCTGGCGAAACTCGATCTCGGCCGGTTGGTAGATCTTGTTCATCTCCCGCCGCAGATCGCGCACATCGACCTTCTCTTCGCCTTCGCCGCTGAAGAGGAACGCCAGGCGCGAGCCGTCGTAGGAGAACTCGGCCTTGGCGATCTTGACGTGCCGCATGCCCAGCTCGGACGCCTTGGCGCGGCATTCAATCATCGCCTCCAGCTGGCGCCGCTGCCACAGCCTGCGCTGGACGAGCTCCGGGGCGGTGGCGAGCCGCTCGACGGCCTTCCAGGACCCTTCCGGCGGCGCCGGCGGGTTCTCGACGAATCCGGCCACCTCCCCCATCTCCCGGCCGCGGCTGGTGGACACCAGCACCTGATCGCCGACCTTCAGATCGGGGATGCCCGCGGCGTCGAAGTGGTAAAGCTTCCCCAGCTCCTGGAAGCGGATCCCCACAATTCGGGTAGAGGTCATGGTCTCCATCGGGTCACTCAATCAGCGATACCGGAATAACGTTCGCCTGCTGGAAGGAGCGCACGCTCAGCGTCGCCGCCAGCGACCGGGCCAACTGCTCGAGCGCCTGGCCCACCGGCGACTCGGGATCGGAAAGGACGACGGGCATCCCGCTGTCGCCGCCCACCCGGACGCGGGCGTCCATCGGCAGACTCCCCAGGAATGGCACGCCGGCGGCGGCGGCGAGCTTCTCCCCGCCGCCCGAACCGAAGATGTCGTAGCGCGTCCCATCCGGGAGCTCCAGGTAGCTCATGTTCTCGACGACTCCCAGGATCGGGACGTCCATCGTGCGGAACATCTCCAGCCCGCGGCGGGCGTCGTCGAGCGAGACCTGCTGCGGCAGGGTGACGATCACCCCGCCGGTCAGCGGCAGGCTCTGCGCCAGGCTGATCTGCGCATCGCCGGTGCCCGGCGGCAGGTCGACAATCAGATAGTCGAGCTCGCCCCAGGCGACGTCGGCGATGAATTGGCGAATGGCCTTGTGCAACATTGGCCCACGCCAGATCAGCGGCTGCCCAGGCGGCGCCAGGAAAGCCATCGAGACGACTTTCACACCGAAGGCCTCGGCCGGGGTCATCTTCCCATCGCGCGGCGGCGGCATCGTTTGTAGGCCCATCATCGTCGGGACGTTCGGGCCATAGATGTCGCCGTCGAGCAGCCCCACGCGCGCCCCGGCCCGCGCCAAAGCCACCGACAGGTTGACCGCCACCGTTGTCTTGCCCACCCCACCCTTGCCGGAGGCTACGGCGACGGCGTTTCGGATGGGTGCCGTGATCAGGCCGCGCGTCCGGCCATCGGTGCGCACATTCGACGTGAAGCGGATCTCGACCTCGGCCACGCCCGCCACGGCCTGCACCGCCGCGCGCGCTTCCCGCTCGATCTGGTCGCGCAGCGGGCAGGCCGGCGTCGTCAGCTCAACAGTAAAGCCGACCCGTCCGCCGTCCAGCGAAAGGTCCTTGATCATCCCCAGGCTGACCAGGTCGCGGTGCAACTCGGGGTCCTGCACCCGACCCAGAGCCTCGAGCACCGCTTGGCGCTTGGGCACGGCGCTCATGCCTCCTCCACCTCTCCCAGGACAGTCTGCGGGAGAGCGGAGGTCCCCTGGTGGAGGTCCGAGAGATAGAGCTCGATGTCGGTGAGGGCACGCTGGTAAAGCTCGGCCAGATCGTCGTCTTCCCCGCGATGGCGGCGGATGACGTGGGTGGCGCAGGCGGTGCAGCCGCGCAGGGCGCGGTACGAATCCGGGTGGCAGGTCAGGCAGCCGGCAAGGCGGATCAGGAGCAAGCCGAAGGCCAGCTGCGCCTCATCGCCGTCCGGGGCCTGCATGGCGTGTTCGACCAGACTGCGCCACTTGTCGCCGCGCAGCTCGCGCAGGGCAGGCGCCACACGCATCGGGAAGAGGATCTCGGTATCAGAGTGGTACATCGGACCTCAGGCGGACTCCGCCTTGGCCGCCTTGGCGGCTTCCTTGGCGGCCCGGGCCGCCTCTTCCGCGGCGTTGTTGCGCGGACGGATCGAGGCGTAGTACGACGCCGGCTGGGACAGGCGTTCCTTGTTGAAGATGT
>CAYUWF010000198.1:0-2559 GCA_964448245.1 uncultured Anaerolineaceae bacterium
CGAAGTCGATGAAGACGATCTGCTGCCAGGTGCCCAGGCAGATCTGCCCGTCGACGAGCGGCACCGACAGCGACGGGCCGAGCAGGGCGGCCCGCACGTGGGCGTGGCCGTTGCCGTCGCCCCAACGCAGATTGTGGCGGTAATCGATGTCCGGCGGGGCGAGCTGATCGAAGGCCCGGCGCAGGTCGTCGAGCGCGCCGTCCTCGAACTCGATCGTGGTCAGGGCGCTGGTGGAAGAGGGGGTGAAGAGCGAAACCAGGCCGTGGCGCACGCCGCTCTCTTCGATCACGCGGGTGACGGCGGGAGTCAGGTCCTGGATGTCGGCATCCCCGCGGGTGGCGAGTTCAATCTGATGCGTTTGAACCATCGCCGACCCCACGCCGGGCTTGAGGAGCCTCGGCGGCCTGGGCGGGCGCGGGTCGTCCGAGTTCGACCTCGGTACGCGTCTCGCCTCGCCCCGACGACTTGGCCAGATACTGGGCGTCGTCGGCCCGCAGGATCAGATCGTCGATGGTGCGGTCGGCCTCACTCATCTGGCAGATCCCGGCGGAGAAGGTCAGCGGAGGCAGCGCCGTCCCGTAGGGCCGGGTCGTCGAGGCTAGCGCGCGGCGCAGCCTGCCGGTGATCTTGTCGGCGCCGGCCAGGTCCGTCTCCGGCAGGAGGATGGCGAACTCGTCGCCGCCGATGCGCGCCAACAGGTCGGCCGACCGCAGCAGGGCCTGCATCGAACGGGCGGCGCTGCGCAGTAGCCCGTCGCCGAAGAGATGGCCGAAGCCGTCGTTGACTTCCTTGAAGCCGTCGAGATCGAGGTAGATCAAGCTCAGCGGGCGGCGGTAGCGCCGGGCGCGTAGGAATTCGCGCTCGAGCAGTTCCAAGAGCCAGCGCCGGTTGGCCAGGCCGGTGAGCGAGTCGGTGTGGGCCAGCTCTGTCATCTGCTCGGTTTGACGGTTGAGTCGCTGGATCGCCCGGTGGGCGTTGGTCGAATAGGCGTCCATTAAGGCGGCGGCGAAGAATAAGATCGCCGTCTGGACCACCAAGAAGACGAACCCGAAGGTTTCGGCCAGTGCGAGGCCGGTCTGCCCCACCTCGATCGGCGCCCCCAGAAAAATCGCCACCGAGGCCGCCACCGACGCCGAGGCGAACAGATAGCCAGCGGCCGGGCTGATGATGGCGCCGGCGATGAAGACCGCCACGATTGCCAGCGGGCCGATCAGGTAGAGCTCGGAGGGATTGAGGACACCGTTGAGGGTGGGATAGAACCAGGCGGCCGTCGCCAGGAGAACTCCGGAGGCCAGCAGGTGCTTGCGGCTGGCCAGCAGGTAGCCGAGCCCGAGCGCCAGGATCGAGAAGAGGATGTAGAAGACTTCGAAGGCCAGGCCCGGGCCGCGTTCGAAGTCGATCGTCAGGTAGAGCACGAAGCGGCCGACGAACCAGGCCGCCAGCGCGATGCTCCACACCCGCAGGACGAGGTAGACGAGGCGGAAGTGCAGGGCGCGTTCCTCCCCTTCGTAGCGGGGGAAGAAGGCGCGGCGGAGGCGATTGAGCATGGCTTAGCTGCTGCCGCTCTCGCCCGCCGGTTCCTCCGACGGGATCAGGGCACCCAGAATATTGTAGCCGGAGTCGACGAAGACGACCTCGCCGGTGATGGCCCCGGCCATGTCGGAGGCGAGCCAGACCGCCGTCTGCCCCAGGTCTTCCAGGGTGATGTTGCGGCGCAGCGGGGTGAGCTGGGCGAACTCCCGGTGCATCCGCTTGAAACCGGCGACACCGGCCGCGCTCAGGGTTCGAATCGGCCCGGCGGAAATGGCGTTGACCCGGATTCCCTGCGGCCCCAGGTCGGCCGCCAGGTAGCGGACGGAGGCCTCCAGGGCGGCCTTGGCCACGCCCATCACGTTGTAGTTCGGCATGACCTTTTCCGAGCCGTAGTAGGTGAGGGCCAGCACCGACCCCCCGTTCTTCATCAGCGGCGCCACGCTGCGCGTCAGCGCCGTCAGCGAGTAGGCGCTGATGTCGAGGGCGTTGAGGAAGCCGGCCCGGGTCGTCAGGTGGTAGGGTCGGCTCAACTCGTCGCGCCCGGCGAAGGCCACGGCGTGCACCAGGATATCGACGGCACCCAGGTCCACGGCGGCGCGGCGGAAGAGCGCCTCGATCTGCTCGTCGCTGGCGACGTCGCACGGCTCGATGAAGGTCGCTCCGAGCGATTGCGCCAAAGGGCGGACGCGCCGCTCCAGGCTTTCCACGGCGTAGGAGAAAGCCAGGCGGGCGCCGTGGGCATGCATCGCCCGGGCGATTCCCCAGGCGATCGAATGGTCGTTGGCCACGCCGAAGACCATGGCGGTCTTGCCTTCCAAGAGACGGGTCATGCGTTCTCCTCCTCGAGCAGCAGCGAGACGTGCTCCGGCGCAAGACGAAAGCGCCAGGGCTTGCTCTTCCAGGGTTCGGGCACGTTGTCCAGGCCGACGCGCCCCCCGCGCAGCACCGCCCGGCGGGGGACGGCCGAGGCGCCCTCGATGAAGAGGCGCGCTTCCGCGGCGCACAGATCGTGCCCGTTGAGGCGCC